>NZ_JABMCN010000246.1 GCF_013179515.1 Pseudomonas sp. CM27 | reverse complement strand
GCTGCGCCCCGCCGACGATGACCACCGTTTTGGCCATGGCAAAGCAGAAGCCCTGGCCGGCATGGCGCAGGCCCTGTTCATCGGTGTCAGTGCGGTGCTGATCGGGGTACAGGCGGTCGAACGCCTGCAGAGCCCGCAACCTTTGGGGGATACAGGTACAGGGATCGCGGTGATGCTGTTGTCGCTGGTGCTCACCCTGGCCCTGCTGGCGCTGCAGCACAAGGTCATCCGGCTGACCGGTTCAACTGCGGTGCGCGCCGACTCCCTGCACTACCGGTCGGACCTGCTGCTTAACAGCAGCATCCTGCTGGCCCTGCTGCTGGCACGCTTTGGCTGGCCGCAACTGGATGCGCTGTTCGGCCTGGGCATCGCGTTCTATATCCTCTGGAGCGCGTTGCAGATTGCCCGCGAAAGCACGGCCATCCTGATGGACAAGGAACTGCCCGGTAATGTCGGCGAGGCCATGGCCGCACTGGTGCTGGCCATCCCCGGGGTGAAAGGCGTGCATGACCTGCGTACGCGGGTGTCGGGCAACCAGTGGTTCGTGCAGTTGCACCTGGAACTGCCGGGGCAGCTGCCGCTGCATCAGGCGCATGAGCTATGCGTCGAGGCCTCAAGGGTAATCCGCCAGCGTTATCCCCAAGCGGATGTGATGGTGCACGCGGATCCTGTGTAAACCTGCAAGGACGCTATCGCCGGCAAGCCAGCTCCCACAGGGCCTGCACCGGCCTCGATGCATGCACAATGCCGGTGGGAGCTGGCTTGCCGGCGATAGCGCCTGGGCAGGCCGTACACCTCGATCAGTTGATGCTGTACCCCCGCCCACTGAAGCAGGCGCCCAGCGCGCGGCGATAGTTATCGGCCACATTGACCGGCGGCGCATACGGCGCTGTCGCCGGGTCGAACCCTGACTGGCTGACCGCCCAGCGATGGCACTGGTAGCGGTCCTGGTCCTGCTGCTCCTGGCCCTGGCCGTACATGGGGTAAGCCACCACGTCATAACCACCGCTCGCCGACGCGACCGCCACCGGCGGTGGCGCTACGGCAGGTGGGTTGACCACCACGTACTCGCGGCTGTCGGCCATGTACTGGTAATAGGTATCGGCCACCAGGAAAAACAGCGCCCCGCCCAACCACACTTCACGGGCATAGGACGGCAGGTACTCCACCCTTACTCCATAAGGCGGCGCCACGACGATGTATCGGCCACCGTGCGGACGGTACCAGTAGCCACCGGAATAAAAGTACTCCTGCCCGCGATAAGGCACTTTCCAGTAGCGATCCGCAAAGCGCTCCACAGTCTGCCCCGGACGGTACTGCGGCCCAGGCCCCCAGCCATTGCCATGGCCATCCGGGCGCCCCTGCCAGTCCCCGCCGGGCCGTTGCCCCGGGCCACCTGCCTGCCAGTGGTGGTCATCGCCGTGACGGAGCGGAATGTCCTGGTAATACCCCTGCCGTGGCGGCTGGGTCTGGCGTACCTCGTCGCGCGAGTTCAGCGAACGACCGGGCCCACCCTCCCCTTGCACCTGCTGGCCGTGTTCGCCATGCCCCTCGCCCGGCCCTTCGGCCAGGGCCCCGAGGCTGATGCTCAAACCCAGCAAACCAACACCTGCCAACTGCCAGATGCGCGACTTCATGTTGTGCCTCGCGGTATATGAAACGGCCTGCCGCCAGTCTACCGCGCCTGCATCCCCGGCGAATGAAATCGCAGCCATGAAAAAAGGGAGGCCGCAGGGCCTCCCTTCAGGAATTGTCGTCCGTGCTCGACGCTTGTGGCGCCGGCTCACCTCACACCGTCTTCTGGAAGGTGTGTAGCCCGGGAGCCTGCAGATCCTGGTTGGATGGCTGGCCGCGACCGCCCGTCTAGAGCGCGTCGCCGTGGACTGATGTCCGGGCAGTGATT
Source organism: Pseudomonas sp. CM27 (assembly GCF_013179515.1). GTDB lineage: Bacteria > Pseudomonadota > Gammaproteobacteria > Pseudomonadales > Pseudomonadaceae > Aquipseudomonas. Next base: position 7,337 of record NZ_JABMCN010000246.1, on the reverse strand, counting down.
CTGTTGATAAAGATACCGGACCCACTGCGACACAGGATTGCGAAGATTGCTCAGATAAATAGCACTTGCGCAATTTTTAACCCTGGATTGATAATTCGCCGCAATCTGAACAGAAAAGGCAAATGCCATGAGCAAACTTGACCGCTACGACCTGAGCATCCTCGCCGAACTGCAGCGCGATGCGCGCATTTCCAACCAGGAACTGGCCGAACGCATCGGCCTGTCGCCTTCGCCGTGCTCACGTCGGGTCAAGCAATTGGAAGACGACGGCTACATCTCGCGTCAGGTAGCCTTGCTCGACCGCAAGAAGCTGGGCCTGAGCCTGACCGCCTACGTGCTGATCGGCATGGACCGCCATACCCCTGAACGCTTCGAAACCTTCGAGGCGGCCATTCGCAACTTGCCGCAGGTGCTCGAATGCAGCCTGGTGACCGGCATGGATGCTGACTACCAGCTGAAAGTGGTGGTGCCGGACATGGACCACTATCAGAAGCTGCTCCTGGGCAGCCTCACCCGTATCGAAGGGGTTACCAGCGTACGGTCGAGCTTCGTGCTCAACCAGGTACTGGCCAGCACCGAGCTGCCATTGACCCACCTGCGCTGATTGCCTGCGCCCGCTGGCGTATAATCGGCTGCTCAGCCTGCCCGGAGAACAACGATGGATCCCGCCGTATTCGAAGAATGGATGATGATCATCCTGGTCACCGTGTTGATCGGTTTCATGGGGTTCATCGTCTGGGACCTGGCGAAAAAGTCCAAGGCGGGCAAGTTCGGGACGCTGATACTGTTCTTCGTGTTGGGCCTTGGGGTGCTGGCCTTTATCATCAAGAGCGTGGTGGTGGGGTTTCTCGAAGGGGTGTAGGGGCTTTGGAATGCCGGGAGCGCTTTGCGCTCCTTTCGCGACACCAGGCCGCTCCTGCAAGGGATCGCACGATGCCTGGGCTTGCGATCTAACGCTGCAGTTTCGCCGGGACTTCGCGCCAGCAGCCCTGCTCCAGCCCATCCAGCGCCCAGTCGCCAATCCGTACCCGCACCAGGCGCAAGGTGGGCAGCCCTACCGCCGCCGTCATGCGCCGCACCTGGCGATTGCGCCCCTCGCGAATCACCAGTTCCAGCCAGTGGGTCGGCACACTTTGGCGAAAGCGTACCGGCGGGTTGCGCGGCCACAGGTCTGGCTCTTCCAGGCGCCGTGCCTCGGCCGGCAAGGTCGGGCCATCGTTCAGTTCCACACCGTCGCGCAAGCGCTGCAACTGCTCGTCACTCGGCTCGCCCTCTACCTGCACCCAGTATGTCTTGGCCAGCTTGTGTTTGGGGTCGGCAATACGGGCCTGCAGGGCGCCATCGTTGGTCAGCAGCAGCAGGCCCTCACTGTCGCGGTCCAGCCGCCCGGCCGGGTACACGCCCGGGATGTCGATGAAGTCCTTGAGGGTCGCGCGCCCTTCTCCGTCGCTGAACTGGGTAAGCACGTCGAACGGTTTGTTGAACAGTATCAGGCGCGGCTCGGCCGGTGGCGCCTTGGCCTGGCGACGCGGGCCGGCGGCAGGCCGCGCCTGGGGGCGGCGCGGCTTGTTACGGGGTGGCAGTGACATGGATCCTCAGCGGAACGGCGGCTCATCGAAGCTGCGCAGTTTACGCGAGTGCAGCGAGTTGAGCTCGGTGCGCAGCAGGTCGAGGGCAGCAATGCCGATTTTCAGGTGCTGGCTTACCGCTCTGTTGTAGAACGCGTTGGCCGAGCCAGGCAGCTTGATCTCGCTGTGCAACGGCTTGTCGGAAACACACAGCAAGGTGCCGTATGGCACGCGCAAACGGTAACCCTGGGCCGCGATGGTGCCGCTTTCCATGTCCACCGCCACGGCACGCGACAGGTTGATCAGCGGCCGCTCCTGGGCCCAGCGCAGCTCCCAGTTGCGGTCGTCGTAGGTCAGCACGGTACCGGTGCGCAGGCGCTTCTTCAGCTGCTCGCCGCGTTCGCCGGTCACCTGCGCGGCGGCCTCCTGCAAGGCCAGCTGCACTTCGGCCAGGGCCGGGATCGGAATGTTCGGTGGTACTACCCGGTCGAGAATACCGTCGCGGCGCATGTAGGCGTGCGCGAGTACGTAGTCGCCAATGGTCTGCGACTGCCGCAGGCCGCCACAATGACCGATCATCAGCCAGCAGTGGGGACGCAGCACGGCCAGGTGGTCGGTGATGTTCTTGGCGTTGGACGGGCCGACACCGATGTTGACAAGGGTGACGCCATCGCCGTCGGCGGCGATCAGGTGGTAAGCGGGCATCTGGTAGCGGTGCCAGACCACGCTGGCCACCAGCGCCTGGGTTTCGCCGTGATCCATGGCTTTTTCGATCACCACGTTGCCCGGCAGCACCATGCGCACGAAGCGCGGGTCGTCACGCAGCTGTTCAAGGCCGTGGCTGATGAACTGGTCGACATAACGGTGATAGTTGGTCAGCAGGATCCATGGCTGCACATGGCGCCAGTCGCTGCCGGTGTAGTGCACCAGGCGACGCAGCGAGAAGTCGACGCGCGCGGCATCGAACAGCGCCAGCGGCAAGGTATCGGTGCTGTCCCAGTCATACAGGCCATCGGCGATATTGTCGGTGGCGGCAGACAAGTCGGTGCTTGGGAACACCCTGGCCAATTGCGCGGCGGTGATGCCGCTGCCAGCCAGCTCGTCGCCCTGGTCGACCACGTAGGGGTAAGGAATGTTCTGTTCACTGACGCCAACCTCTACCGTGACGGTGTAGTCGTGCATCAGCGGGCGCAGTTGCTCCAGCAGGTAGCCACGAAATGCCGCTGGCTGGGTGACGGTGACGCTGTAGGTGCCGGCCACCTGAACCTTGGCGTAGGCGCGCGTTGTAGCCGCGACTTCGCCGTGGCTGAAGTAGGTCAGGCGCAGCGCCGGGTAGCGGAACAGGTCACGCTCTTCGGCGTCCGGCTCGGTACGGTCCTTCAGGTAACGCTTCAGGGCCTGGCTCAGGGCCCCTGTGGCCTGTTCGTGCAGGGCCGCCAAACGGTCGACGGCCTGTTCGGGAGTATCAACGACTACAAAAGCGTGGCTCACACTGTGCTTCCTGTCTGGACATGCATGTGAAGCATCTTGCCTGCGTTTCGTGGCAAATACATCCCCGGTGGTCAGTCCCGGCCTCATCGCCGGCACGCCAGCTCCCACAGGAACTGCAGAGCATTCGACACCGGTGCACTACTTGTGGGAGCTGGCTTGCCGGCGACAGGGCCCTCACAGCCCACTCAACCTGGCCAGGTGGGTGTTGCCCTGGCCACCAGGGCCTGCACATCAACACCGCGCGGCAACGCCCCGTACACCCGCCCACCACCCGCCAGCCGGCTACCAATGAACGCATCACTGACCAACGCATTGCCCGCCTCCAGCAACAGCTTGGCCTGCAATGCCAAGGCAATATCCTCGGTCAGCTGCCGCGCCCGGTACTGCAGGTCGCCCGTATCGGCAAATGCCCCCTTCAGGTTACCGATATGCGCCGCCAACCGAGCATCACCGTGCCCATCGCCCAATTCGGTGAACAAGGCATCGAGCACACCGGGCTCCTTGGACAACGCCCGCAGCACATCCAGGCACTGCACATTGCCCGAGCCCTCCCAGGTCGAGTTGACCGGCGCCTCGCGGTACAACCGGGGCAGGATGCTGTCTTCCACATAACCCGCGCCGCCCAGGCACTCGGCGGCCTCGTTGATCATGGCGGGTGCGCGTTTGCAGATCCAGTACTTGCCCACCGCCGTGACCAGCCGGGCAAAATGCGCCTGCTGCGGGTCGTCCAGTTGCTCAAGCGCCTGTCCCATGCGCAGGCTCATGGCCAGCGCAGCCTCGCTTTCCAGGGCCAGGTCGGCCAGCACGTTCTGCATCAGTGGCTGCTCGCTCAGTGCCCGCCCGCCGACCTTGCGGTGCGCGCAGTGGTGAGTGGCCTGGGTCAGGGCCTGACGCATCAACGCGCTGGAACCCACCATGCAATCGAAGCGGGTCATGGAGACCATTTCGATGATGGTCGGCACCCCACGTCCTTCTTCGCCGATCATCCACGCCAGCGCACCGCGGAACTCCACTTCGCTGGAGGCGTTGGAGCTGTTGCCCAGTTTGTTTTTCAGGCGCTGGATATAGAACTGGTTGCGGCCGTCATCGGGGCGATGGCGCGGCAGCAGAAAGCAGCTGAGGCCTTTCTCGGTCTGCGCCAGGGTCAGGAAGGCATCGCACATGGGCGCCGAGCAGAACCACTTGTGGCCCACCAGTTCGTAGGGCTGACCGGGACCCGCGATGCCCACAGGGTAAGCCCGCGTGGTGTTGGCGCGCACATCGGTGCCGCCCTGCTTCTCGGTCATGGCCATGCCCAGGGTGACCCCGGCCTTGTGCCGGTCGCCGATGTTGCGCGGGTCGTACTCGCAGGCGAGGATTTTCGGCAGCCAGTATTCGGCCAGGTCCGGTTGCAGGCGCAGCGCTGGCACGGCGGCGAAGGTCATGGTCAGCGGGCAGCCGGTGCCGGCTTCGGCCTGGCTGTGCAGGTAGGTCATCGACGCCCGTGCCACATGGGCACCTGGGCGGGGCTCGGCCCAGGGCAAGGACGGCAGGCCGTGTTCGACGGCGGTGCGCATCAGCTCATGGTAGGCCGGGTGGAATTCGACCAGGTCGATGCGGTGGCCGTAGCGGTCGTGGCTGCTGAACTCGGGTTTGTGTGCGTTGGCGAGGAACCCCGCCTGCATCAGCGGGCCACCGGCCAGCGCCCCGTAGGCATCGATCCGCGACTCGGCCCAACCGGCGCCAAAGCGCCGTGACCATTCCTGCAGCGGCAGGTCGTGGCGGTACAGGTTGGCACCGTCGAGGGGTGGCGGCTGATTGGTGACCTCGTGGGTTTCAGCGTACTGGTGCAGGTTCATCGGGGGCTCCTGGATCCGGGTAGGCTTGAGAGAACCAGTGAAGCACTGCCTGCGGGGTTGGCAAAGTGGCATTCGTGACTAAAGGTGTGGTGGTGGGGGCAGGGGTTGAGGTGGTGTGGGGGATGGTAGGCGTCTGTCTTGGGCATGTGTCAGGGCTGACAGGTGTTCGCCTTGAACAGGCATCAGGGCTGGCAGGCGTTCGCCACAGCACATTCAGCGCCTGTGAGATCGAGCGCCGCCCGCGCGGCGCATCGCCGGCAAGCCAGCTCCCACAGCTGTTTCGGGCCAGTTATTCCTGCCTCCTCCGCACTCGCGCCCTTGGTGCATGGCTGGGGATTGCAGAAAAGCACAGGCGACACTTTCAATATCAAAGGGAACAAACAAGGCGGGCAGCGATGAATCACAGGAGGGACTGGCCCGAAACAGATGTGGGAGCCGGCTTGCCGGCGATGCGCCGCGCGGGCGGCGCTCGTCAAAGCGAACGCCGCGCCTGCAGAATCGTCGAGCTGACCTGCACCTGCGAAACCGCCATGTTCAAACTCAACTCGAACCGGCTCCCCAGCCCGCGCGTCGATTCATGCGCCAACCGCGCCCCGAGCAGCTCTCCCATCTGCCGGCAAATCGACAACCCGATCCCCAACCCGCCATAGCGCCGGGTCATCGAGCCATCCACCTGGAAGAACCGCTGATACAAGGTCGACTGCTCCAGGTCATCAAAGCCGATGCCACTGTCACTGACGGTAAAGGTCAACGCCAGATCGCCCGGCCCCATCCGGCGACCGCGCACCTGGATCATCACCCCACCCTGATGGGTGAACTTCAGACCGTTATCTACAAGGCACCCCAGGCAGCGCGCCAGCTTCTGCCCATCGCCCATCAGCCCATCCGGCAGATCGGCCGGAATGTCCAGGCTGATATACAAGCCTTTGCCCAAGGCCTGTCCGGCATAACCTGCGCGCAGGCTCTGCAGCATTGTTCGCAAGCTGAACGGCGCCGGCTGCGCGCGCAGGCGGCCGGCTTGCAGCTCGGAGAGCGTAAGAATGGCATCGACCATGTCCATCATGCCCTGCGCCGACCCCACTGCCGTACGATGGTACTGAGCCATCTCGGCCTCCATCGGCAGGGTGTGCATCAGCTCCAGCGAGCCGATCACGCCATTCATCGGGGTGCGCAATTCATGGGTCACGCTGGCCAGGAATTCGTCCTTAAGCCGGTTGCTGCGTGCCAGTTGCAGGTTCAACTGTTCCAGCGTGCGCCCGGTCTCACGCAAGGTCTGCGCCTGCTGCTCACGCAGGCTGTTGATACGGTCGGCCAAGGCCAGCGACAGCAGTGCTACTTCCAGCGCCGAACCCAGCTGGCTGGCATACATGGTGATGAACACGTTCGGCAGATAGCCCAGCACCATCAGGGTGTTGACCAGGCCACCCAGCAGGAACGCCGTCCAGGCGATGATGAACCAGCGCGCCACGCGCAAGCCGCGCCACCAGGCGAACAGCCCGGCGCTGAAGATGCTCACGGTGAACAGCAACGCCAGCAATGTAGCCATCCGCAGGGCAGTGCCGTAGGGCATGCTCACCGCCAGCACCATGACCAGCGCCCCGCCCAGCATCAGCAACTGCAGCAAGCGGTCGAAACCCCGGCTGATGTTGCCCAGTTGCAGAAAGTGCCGCGCGAACTGGCAGCCGAACAGGCCTGCGGCACCGATGAACAAGGGTGTCGAGGCATTCGCCCACCATGGGCTGTCGGGCCAGAAATAGGCAACGCCCGCACCGTTCACCGAGACCTGATAGAACCCGAACGAAGCGATATAGAGGATGTAATAGAGGTAGCTGATATCCCGCACGCTGAGGTAGATGAACAGGTTGTACACCAGCATCACCAGCAGCACGCCATAGATCATGCCCAGCACATACAGGCGTGTGGGTTGATCTTCCAGATAGGCCTCAGGCGACCACAGCGCCAGCGGTGCCTGCACGGAGCCCTGGCTGTGCAGGCGCAGGTAGGCGGTGGTGACCTGGCCAGGCGGCAGCTGCAACTGGAACAGGTAGTTGTTCTGCCGTATCTGCCGGCTGGCGTAAGGCAAGGCATCACCGGTGCGCTGGGCCAGGCGGTAGCCACCCTGGCGATCAGGCAGGTATAACTCGAGGTGATCGAGGGGTGGGTAGGCCAGTTCCAGCAACCACTGGCGCGGGGCGGCGCCGGCCTCGGCGAGGGGACGCAGATCGACCTTGAGCCAGAACACCGAAGTGGAATAACCGGCGTTCAGTACCTCCTGGTGATGGGCGCGAAAGTTCTTGCCGAACCCCGGGGCGCTGACCTGGGCGATGCTGGCACTGCCGTCGAGGTCTTCATAGACCTGCAGCGCCTTGCCCAACGGAAGGTGCCGGGTAGCGTTGTCGAAATCGACCGCTCCGGCCAGCACGGGCAGCAAGCCCAGAAG
>NZ_JABMCN010000245.1 GCF_013179515.1 Pseudomonas sp. CM27 | reverse complement strand
GCTGTGGTTGCTCGCCGTCTCGTCGCCATCCCAATAGGTGTACGCGCCATCCCAGTAGCCGGTCAGCCGACCGACGCTGGTCTGCCACCAGCTGGCATCCCAGTTCGATTGCAGCCCCAGCCGGTAAACCATGGTCGAGTCACCGGTCTGCCCCGCCGAGAACGACACATCGGCGGCCTGCGCCGATGCTGCCTGCCCCAAAACAAAAGCGGCAGCCGCCGCCAAGCCCAGCAGTTTCTTCATGAGAAACATCCTTCTTCCTGATGCTGTTATTAGTGTCCGCCTCATGTCAGGCAAGCGGTAGAAAGCAGAAGTAGAACGATAGTTCAGCTGTTTTTCACGTTTTTTTCACAACGGAAAGCTTTGCACATCGTCGGCCTTATGCCACAGCACAGGTAGGATATTTCTGAGAGATTGCGGATCGGCGCTGGTCCAGAAGCGGGTATCGCGGGCCGGGCCTTCGGCCAGCAAATCACTCGCGCCCAGCAGCCGGTGCAGCTGCCGCGCCACCGCAGCGCCGGTGTCGATGACGGCCACATCCGCAGGCACCATGCCGGCCAGCAACGGGCGCAGGAAGGGATAATGGGTGCAGCCGAGGATCAGCGTGTCGCAACCTGCAGCCAGCAGCGGCTGCACGTAGCCCAGCAGCATCTGGCGCAATGCCGGGCTGGCCAGGTCGCCTGTCTCGATCAGCTCGACCAGCCCCGGGCAAGGCTGGGTGATCACCTGCACGTCGCTGGCGAAGCGGTCGAGCAAGGCGGCGAACTTGGCGCTCTGCAGGGTGCCGGTGGTAGCCAGCACCCCCACCACGCCAGAGCGGGTGGCAGCCGCCGCAGGCTTTACCGCAGGCTCCATGCCCACCAGCGGCCACACCGGGTACAACGCGCGCAAATCGGTCACCGCCGCCACCGTGGCAGTGTTGCAGGCCAGCACCATGGCCTTGGCACCCTGCTCATGGAAAAACGCAGCAATATGCCGGCAGCGTTCACGGATATAGCCTGGCGACTTCTCGCCATAGGGGACGTGGCCGCAATCAGCCACGTACAGCAGCGTCTCGTTGGGCAGCAGGCGCTGGATCTCGGCGAGCACCGACAAGCCGCCTACCCCCGAGTCCATCACACCCACCGGCGCCGAGCGCTCAGCCATCGCGTTTGCCGCACACCGCACAGGCCGGGTCACGCTTGACCCGCAATTCGCGAATACGGGTACCGAGCGCATCGATCAGCAGCAGGCGGCCGACCAGCGGTTCACCGAAGCCGGCCAACAGCTTCATTGCCTCCAGCGCCTGCAGGCTGCCGACCAGGCCCACCAGCGGGCCGATCACGCCCGCTTCGCTACAGGTCAGTTCGTCCTCGCTGCCATGCCCGTACAGGCAGTGGTAGCACGGGCTGTAGTCACGCCGTGGGTCGAATACCGACAGCTGCCCTTCCAGGCGGATTGCTGCACCGCTGACCAGCGGTTTGCCGCCGGCCACACAGGCGGCGTTGACCGCCTCGCGGGTAGAGAAATTGTCGGAGCAGTCCAGCACCAGGTCGACCGCCGCCACCGCCGCCGCCAGCGAGTCCTGGTCCAGTGCATGCCGGTGCGGAACCAGGCTGATTTCCGGGTTGATCGCCTGCAGGCGCTGCAAGGCCGAGTCGACCTTGCTCATGCCAACGCTGGCACTGTCGTGGATCACTTGGCGTTGCAGGTTGGTCAGGTCGACCGTGTCAAAGTCGGCAAGGTGCAGCTCGCCTACCCCGGCAGCAGCCAGGTACAAGGCTACCGGTGAACCCAGCCCGCCCAGCCCGACGATCAGCGCCTTGCTCTGCTTGAGGCGCAACTGGCCGTCGATGTCGATCTGGGCCAGCAGTACCTGCCGGCTGTAACGCAGCAGCTCTTCATCACTCAGCATGGCAGGCGCCCCAGTGTAATGCGTTCATGGCCGCCCAGGTCGGTGCGGCTGGCCACCTCGATAAAGCCTTGTTCAACCAGCAAGGCGCGTACCGCCGCTGCCTGATCGTAGCCATGTTCCAGCAGCAACCAGCCCCCCGGCAACAGGTGCCCGGGGGCCTGTGCAGCAATCACGCGCAGGTCGTCAAGGCCATCGGCGCCGGCCACCAGCGCGCTGCTGGGCTCGAAGCGCACATCGCCCGCCACCAGGTGCGGGTCTGCAGCGGCGATGTAGGGCGGGTTGCTGACAATCAGGTCGAAACGCTCAGCGGCCAGGCTATCGAACCAGTGGCTCACCCGCACCTCGGCATTCGCCAGGCCAAGGCGTTTGCGGTTGCGCTCGGCCAGGGCAGCAGCCTCCTCTACCCGGTCAACTGCAGTCACCTGCCAGGCCGGGCGCTCACTGGCCAGGGCCAGGGCGATGGCACCGGTGCCGGTGCCCAGGTCGAGGACCTTGGCTGGCAAGGCAGGTTGCAGCTCAAGGGCCGTCTCGACCAACAGCTCGGTATCCGGCCGCGGGATCAGGGTATGCGGCGCCACTTCGAGGTCGATCTTCCAGAAGCCCTGCTGGCCAAGGATATAGGCCACCGGCTCGCCGCCACGGCGACGCTGCAGATAGCCGGCATAGGTCTGGGCGTCCTCGCTGCTGACGATGCGTTCGGGCCAGGTGTGCAGGTAGCTGCGCGACTTGCCGATGGCCGCAGCCAGCAGCAGTTCGGCATCCAGGCGCTCGGTAGGCGATTCGGGCAACTGCGCGTTGCGCAGCAGGCTGGCGATGATGGTCATCAGTCCCCCAGGGCGGCCAGTTGATCCGCCTGGTATTCGGCCAGCAGCGGTTCGATCACGGCATCCACGCCACCGGCGAGGATGTCGTCCAGCGAGTACAGGGTCAGGTTGATACGGTGATCGGTCACCCGGCCCTGTGGATAATTGTACGTACGGATACGTTCGGAACGGTCACCCGAGCCCACCAGCAGCTTGCGCTCGCTGGCGATGGCATTCTGCGCGGCGCTGGTCTGCATGTCGTTGAGCTTGGCCGACAGCCAGGACATGGCGCGGGCACGGTTCTTGTGCTGCGAACGCTCTTCCTGGCACTCCACCACGATGCCGGTGGGCAAGTGGGTGATACGGATTGCCGAGTCGGTCTTGTTGACGTGCTGGCCGCCGGCGCCGGAAGAGCGGTAGGTGTCTACGCGCAGGTCGGCCGGGTTGATTTCGATCGCCGCCTGTTCGTCGGGCTCGGGCAGTACCGCCACGGTGCACGCGGAGGTGTGGATACGGCCCTGGGATTCAGTTTCCGGCACGCGTTGCACACGGTGTGCACCGGACTCGAACTTGAGCTTGCCGTACACGCTGTCACCTTCGACGCGGGCGATGATTTCCTTGTAGCCGCCGTGCTCGCCCTCGTTTTCCGAGAGGATTTCCAGGCGCCAGCCGCGTTTTTCGGCGTAGCGCGAATACATGCGGAACAAGTCGCCAGAGAAGATCGCCGCCTCGTCGCCACCGGTGCCGGCGCGGATCTCGAGAAACACGTTGCGGCCGTCGTTGGGGTCTTTTGGCAGCAGCATGCGTTGCAGGTGCGCCTCCAGCGTCAGCAGTTGCTCCTTGGCGTCACGCACCTCTTCCACGGCCATTTCGCGCAGGTCCGGGTCACTGTCCTTGAGCAGCGCCTGCGCGCCTTCGAGGTCGTCCTGGACTTTGCGCCACTCTTTATAAGCAGAGTAGACCGGCTCGACCTCGGCATATTCGCGGGAATAGGCGCGAAAGCGCGTCTGGTCGGAAATGACCTCGGCGTCACCAAGCAGGGCGGTGAGTTCTTCGAAGCGGTCCTGGAGGATTTCCAGTTTGTTCAGCAGCGACGCTTTCATTGCGGAGTCTTGTCCGTGGAGCCCTCGTTGAGGGCAAAGAGTTCCTGGGCCATGGCCAGCGCATCGACGCGGCCCTCGGCCGAGAGCTTTTTCAACTGCACGCTGGGCGCATGCAGGAGTTTGTTGGTCAGGCCCCGGGCCAGTTGGGCCAACACGTCCTCGGGGTTGCCGCCGTTGGCCAGCAGGCGCTGGGCCTTTTGCAGTTCTTCATCGCGCAGGCGCTCGCTTTGCTGGCGGTAGGCCTTGAGCACATCCACGGCGGCCAGCTCGCGCAGGCGCACCATGAAGTCTTCGGCGCCCACCGAGACCAGTTCTTCGGCAGCCTGCGCCGCGCCCTGGCGGCTCTTGAGGTTTTCCGCCACCACATCATGCAGGTCGTCGACGGTATACAGGTACACGTCGTCCAGCTCGCCGACTTCTGATTCGATATCGCGTGGCACGGCGATGTCGACCATGAAGATCGGCTTGTGCCGGCGCTGCTTCAGCGCGCTCTCGACCGCGCCCTTGCCCAGAATCGGCAGCTGGCTGGCGGTGGAGCTGATGACGATGTCGCTGTTGGCCAGTTCCTGGGGGATGTCGGCCAGCAACACGGCGTGAGCGCCGAACTGTTCGGCCAGGATACTGGCCCGCTCCAGGGTGCGGTTAGCCACGACGATGCGGCGCACGCCCTGCTCGTGCAGATGACGAGCGACCAGGGTAATGGTTTCGCCGGCGCCGATCAGCAGCGCCTGGCTGCGACCGAGGTCGCTGAAGATCTGCTTGGCCAGGCTGACCGCGGCAAACGCCACCGACACCGGGTTTTCGCCGATCGCGGTGTCGGTGCGCACCTGCTTGGCAGCGCTGAAGGTGGCCTGGAACAGGCGCCCGAGCAACGGGCCGACAGTGCCGGCCTCGCGCGCAACGGCGTAGGCGGACTTCATCTGGCCAAGGATCTGCGGCTCGCCGAGTACCAGCGAGTCCAGGCCCGAGGCCACCCGCATCATGTGCCGGACGGCATCGTGCTCCTCGTGGACGTAGGCGCTGGCGCGCAGCTCGTCCAGGCTGAGCCGATGATAGTCGGCCAGCCATTGCAGCACGGCGTCGGCGGACAGGTGGTCCTGCTCTATATAGAGCTCGCTGCGGTTGCAGGTCGACAGGATCGCCGCTTCGCGGCTGGATGTCAGTCGGCAGAGCTGCTGCAGGGCGTCTACCAGCTGCTCTGGGGTAAACGCCACGCGCTCGCGTACGTCTACCGAGGCAGTCTTATGGTTGATACCAAGTGCAAGAAAGGCCATGCAAGGTCGCTGGTTGTGACGGGAAGCCGATAATTGTCCTCTTTCGCAGGTTTTAGAACAACCACCGTTCGCTATTGCGCTGATAGTCAGGTGGTGCCTCTCAAGGTGTTCGTCCTGGGACCTCTTCGCCGGTGAGAACGAGCGCCGCCCGCGCGGCGCTCGATTTCACCGGCGACAAAGCTGTTGTGGCGGACACCCGGCACAGCCGCCCCGTTACGGAACCCTTCCCCCCCTCAAAGGTCGCAATTAACCAGCCACAGCACAGGTGGGTTTGCCCCCGCGCTTGTGTCATCATGCCCCCACCGCCGGTGAGTCCTCCTATAAGCCTTTCTATGAACAGACCATACGCACTGCTGCTTGCCTTCGCCCTGCTCCAGGGCTGCCAGAGCCTGGCCCCGCAAACGGCCGAGCCTCCCGTTGCCGAAGCCGGCAAGAGCGAGGCGGAAAAGCCCGTGGTGTATGGCTCGTTCAAGCCCGATACATTCTATAGCCTGCTGGTGGCGGAGCTGGCCGGCCAGCGCAACCGCTTCGACATCGCCCTGGCCAACTACACCGATCAAGCGGCAAAAACCCAGGACCCCGGTGTTTCCGAACGTGCCTACCGTATCGCCGAATACCTCGGCGCCGACGAGCCGGCGCTGGACAACGCACTGGTCTGGGCCCGCAACGACCCGCAGAACCTGGACGCCCAGCGCGCCGCCGCCATCCAGCTGGCCCGTGCTGGCCGCTATGACGACTCCATGGCCTACATGGAAAAGGTGCTGCAAGGCCAGGGCGACACCCATTTCGACTTCCTCGCCCTCTCCGCCGCCGAAACCGACCAGAGCACCCGCGACGGCCTGCTGCAAAGCTTCGAGCGGCTGCTGGTGAAGTACCCGGACAACAGCCAGCTGGTATTCGGCAAGGCTCTGCTGCTGAACCAGGACGGCAAGGCCGAACAGGCCCTGGAACTGCTGGAATCGCACCCGCCGCAAAACGGCGAGATCGCCCCGATCCTGCTGCGTGCGCGCCTGCTGCAGACCCTTGACCGCGGCCCGGAGGCCCTGCCATTGCTGCGCGGGGCCATTCGCGACAACCCGGACGACAAGCGTCTGCGCCTGACCTACGCGCGCACCCTGGTCGAACAGGACCGCATCGCCGACGCCAAGGGCGAGTTCCTCAGCCTGGTCCAGCAATACCCCGATGATGACGAGCTGCGCTACTCCCTGGCACTGGTATGCCTGGAGAACAAGGACTGGGACGAAGCCGAAGGCTATCTGCAGGAACTGATCGAACGCGACAGCAACGTCGATGCCGCGCACCTGAACCTGGGCCGCATCCACGAAGAGCGTCACGACCCTGCTGGCGCCCTGCGTGAATACGCCCTGGTCGGCCCAGGCCCCGACTACCTGCCAGCCCAGCTGCGCCAGGCCGACATCCTGATTGCCAACGGCCGCGGCAGCGAAGCCTCGCGGCTGCTCGCCGAGGCCCGCGAAGCCCAGCCGGACTACGCTATCCAGCTGTTCCTGATCGAATCGGAAAGCTACAGCAACAACAACAAGGACGCCCAGGCCAACCAGGTGCTGCAGCAAGCCATCCAGCGCTACCCGGACGACCTCAACCTGCTGTACACCCGCGCCATGCTGGCCGAAAAGCGCGATGACCTGGCGCAGATGGAAAAAGACCTGCGCGCCATCATCACCCGCGAGCCGGAAAATGCCATGGTCCTGAACGCCCTGGGCTACACCCTGGCCGACCGCACCACCCGCTATGCCGAAGCCAAGGCGCTGATCGACAAGGCCCACCAGTTGACCCCGGACGACCCGGCGGTACTCGACAGCCTGGGCTGGGTCAACTACCGCCAAGGCAACCTCGACGCGGCTGAAAGCTACCTGCGCCAGGCCTTTGCCAGCTTCCCCGACCACGAGGTGGCCGCCCACCTGGGGGAAGTGCTATGGGCCAACGGCAAGCGCCGCGAAGCCCGCCAGGTCTGGGCCAAGGGCTTCGACGCCCAGGCCGACAGCCCCATCCTGCGCAAGACCATCCTGCGCCTGACCGGATCCGAGACCCTTTAACGCCATGTTCCTGCGCCATTGCATTACCTTCACCCTGATCGCCCTGCTGGCCGGCTGCGCCGGCTTCGGTAGCCGCGAGGCCCTGCAGGGCCACGGCGACCCGCAACAGTGGCGCGCCCATAAAGAACAACTGAGCAGCCTGGACGGCTGGCAGATCAACGGCAAGGTCGGCATCCGCGCCCCGCGCGACTCCGGCAGCGGCACGCTGTTCTGGCTGCAACGCCAGGACTACTACGACATTCGCCTGGCCGGCCCGCTGGGCCGTGGTGCTGCACGCCTGACCGGTCGCCCCGGCGGCGTGGTGCTGGAAGTGGCCAACCAGGGCCGCTACGAGGCCACCAGCCCGGAAGCCCTGCTGGAAGAGCAGTTGGGCTGGAACCTGCCGGTCTCGCACCTGGTCTGGTGGGTGCGCGGCCTGCCCGCCCCTGACAGCAAGAGCAAGCTGACCCTGGACGGCGACAGCCGCCTGGCCAGCCTGGACCAGGATGGCTGGCAGGTGCAGTACCTGAGCTATACCGAGCAGAACGGTTACTGGCTGCCGGAACGCCTGAAGCTGCACGGCAAGGACCTGGACGTGACCCTGGTAGTGAAAGACTGGCAGCCGCGCCAGCTGGGGCACTGATTGCATGCACACACTTACCCTGCCCGCCCCGGCCAAGCTCAACCTGTGGCTGCACATCATTGGCCGCCGCCCAGACGGCTACCACGAGCTGGAAACTGTGTTCCAGTTTCTCGATCACGGCGACGAACTGAGCTTCGCCTTGCGTGACGACGGCGTCATTCGCCTGCACACCGAGATCGACACGGTTCCCCACGACAGCAACCTGATCGTGCGCGCAGCGCGCCAGCTGCAGGCGCAATCGGGCACCACGCTGGGCGCCGACATCTGGCTGAGCAAGGTATTGCCAATGGGCGGCGGTATCGGCGGCGGCAGCTCGGATGCCGCCACCACCCTGCTGGGCCTTGCCCATCTGTGGCAGCTGGACTGGGACGAAGACCGCCTGGCCGCGCTGGGCCTGGGCCTTGGCGCCGATGTGCCGGTATTCGTGCGCGGCCATGCGGCGTTCGCCCAGGGTGTGGGCGAGCAACTGACCCCGGTCGATCCCGCAGAGCCCTGGTATGTCGTGCTGGTGCCGCAAGTGTCTGTCAGCACAGTAGAAATTTTTTCACATCCACAGTTGACACGTGATTCGCTCCCCCTTAAGATGCGCCCCGTTCCCGAGGGAAACAGTCGAAATGACTGCCAACCGGTGGTAGAGCAGAATTACCCAGAAGTTCGCAATGCGTTGAATTCGCTGGGAAAATTCACTGAAGCTCGGCTAACCGGAACTGGAAGTTGTGTGTTTGGGGCCTTCCCAAGCAAAGCCGAAGCTGATAAAGTTCTGGCCCTTCTTTCAGCGACCCAAACAGGGTTTGTGGCGAAAGGAAGCAATATTTCGATGTTGCATCGCAAGCTGCAAAGTCTGGTCAAGAAGTCGAGCGCATAAGCGTTCGCAGCAACAGATACAGGGGCGTCGCCAAGCGGTAAGGCAGCAGGTTTTGATCCTGCCATGCGTTGGTTCGAATCCAGCCGCCCCTGCCATTTTCCTTATACTCATCCAGGTATACCCTCAGCCTTCAGGTACTGCGCGTGTCCAAGATGATGGTCTTTACGGGGAACGCTAACCCCGATCTGGCTCGGCGTGTCGTACGTCAGCTGCATATCCCTCTCGGTGACGTCTCTGTCGGTAAATTCTCCGACGGCGAGATCAGCACTGAGATCAATGAAAATGTCCGCGGTAAAGACGTCTTCATTATTCAGCCGACTTGTGCCCCGACCAACGATAACCTGATGGAACTGGTAGTGATGGCCGACGCCTTCCGCCGCTCCTCAGCATCCCGAATCACCGCCGTGATTCCTTACTTCGGATACGCCCGCCAGGACCGCCGTCCGCGTTCGGCACGTGTAGCCATCAGCGCCAAAGTTGTCGCTGACATGCTCACTGTCGTAGGTATCGACCGTGTACTCACCGTCGACCTGCACGCTGACCAGATCCAGGGTTTCTTCGATATCCCGGTCGACAACATCTACGGCTCGCCCGTACTGGTCGACGATATCGAGGACCAGCGTTTCGA
>NZ_JABMCN010000244.1:3183-9302 GCF_013179515.1 Pseudomonas sp. CM27 | reverse complement strand
ACCTGGGCAAAGCGGCCAAGGCCATGAAGATGTTTGGCAAGGGCGACCAGGTCGAAGCCCTGGAAACCAGCATGAACAAGGCCGCTGAAGCAGCAGTGCCGCAGGCCCAGGCGATTCTGGTAGATGCCGTGAAGAACATGAGCGTGACGGATGCCAAGGGCATTCTCAGCGGCGGCGACGATTCGGCCACCCAGTACCTGAACAAGAGCAGCCGCGAGCAGATTCGCGCCAAGTTCCTGCCTATCGTCAAGCAGGCTACCGACAAGGTCGGCGTGGCTCAGCAATACAATGCCTTCGCCGCCCAGGCCAAGGGGTTGGGGCTGGTCAAGGATGACGCCAATATCGAGAACTATGTGACCGAGAAGGCGCTGGATGGGCTGTTCGAGATGATCGCCAAACAGGAACAGAGCATTCGCCAGAACCCGGCTCAGGCGGCTACCAGCCTGGCCAAGAAGGTGTTCGGCGCTCTTTGAGGCCGCCAAGGGCTGCTTCGCAGCCCATCGCCGCGAAGCGGCCCCAATGGCTTGATTGACTGATATCAGCCCTTCCTGACCCTGAACCATGCCGCATACAACGCCGGCAGAAACAGCAAGGTCAACACCGTGGCCACGATCAACCCGCCCATGATCGCCACTGCCATCGGCCCATAGAACACGCTACGCGACAGCGGAATCATCGCCAGCACGGCCGCCAGCGCGGTCAGCACGATCGGCCGGAAGCGCCGCACCGTGGCCTCGATGATCGCCTGCCAACGCTGCATGCCCGAGGCGATGTCCTGCTCGATCTGGTCGATCAGGATAACCGAGTTGCGCATGATCATCCCCGCCAGGGCAATGGTGCCCAGCATGGCAACGAAGCCGAACGGCTGGCGGAACACCAGCAGGAACAGGGTCACGCCGATCAGCCCCAGGGGGGCGGTGAGGAACACCATGACCGTGCGCGAGAAGCTGCGCAGCTGAATCATCAGCAGGGTCAGCACCACCACCACGAACAGCGGCATGCCGGCATTCACTGACTTCTGCCCGCGCTCGGAGTCCTCTACCGTGCCGCCTACCTCCAGCAAGTAACCGTCCGGCAGCTTGGCGCGAATCTCGTGCAGGGTCGGCTCGATCTGCTTCACCAGCGTCGCCGGCTGTTCCTTGTCGTAGATGTCGGCACGCACCGTCACCGTCGGCAAGCGGTTGCGGTGCCAGATGATGCCTTCCTCGAAGCCGTACTCCAGGCTCGCCACCTGCGACAGCGCCACGCTCTGACCGTTGTCGGTCGGCAACGCCAGGCTGCCCAGGTTGGCCAGCTCGCTGCGCTCCTGCCGTGTGCCGCGCAAAAGGATCTCGATCAGTTCGTTGTCTTCGCGGTACTGGCTGACCGTGGTACCGGTCAACGAGCTCTGCAGGAAGCTCGACAGGTGCGCGGTGCTGACGCCAAGCGCGCGGGCACGGTCCTGGTCGATTTCCAGGAACACCGCCTTGCTCGGCTCTTCCCAGTCCAGGTGCACGTTCACCACGTGCGGGTTCTCGCGCACCTTGTCGGCCACTTCACGGGCCAGTGCACGGGCCTTCTCGATGTGTTCGCCAGTGACCCGGAACTGCACCGGGTAACCCACCGGCGGGCCGTTTTCCAGGCGGGTAACGCGGGCACGCAGGTCGGGGAACTGCTGGTCCACGGTGTCGATCAGCCAGCTGCGCAGGCGCTCGCGGTCCTCCATCGACTTGGCCAGCACCACGAACTGGGCAAAGCTGGCTGCAGGCAGTTGCTGGTCCAGTGGCAAGTAGAAGCGCGGCGAACCGGTACCCACATAGGCCACATAGTTGTCGATGCCATCCTGCTGCTTGAGCAGTGCCTCGAGCTGCTTGACCCGCTCGGCGGTATTGGCCAGCGAGGCGCCTTCGGCCAGCTTCAGGTCGACCATCAGCTCCGGGCGCCCGGAGGCCGGGAAGAACTGCTGAGGCACGAAACGGAACAGCAGGATGCTGCCGACAAAGGCTGCCAAGGTCAGCACTATGACCGTCTTGCGGTGCCCCACGCACCACGCCACCACTCGCCGCACACGCTGGTAGAACGGCGTGGCGTAGGGGTCTGGTGCGTGGCCGTCCGAGCCATGGCGCGCCGCATGCAGCTTGGCCAGGTCAGGCAGCAGGCGCTCGCCCAGATAAGGCACGAACACCACGGCTGCGACCCACGAGGTGAGCAAGGCGATGGTCACCACCTGGAAGATCGAGCGGGTGTATTCGCCAGTGCTGGAGGCCGCCGTGGCAATCGGCAGGAAGCCCGCCGCCGTGATCAGGGTGCCAGTGAGCATCGGAAAGGCGGTGCTGGTCCAGGCGTAGCTGGCCGCCTTGAGGCGGTCGTAGCCCTGCTCCATCTTGATCGCCATCATTTCCACGGCAATGATCGCGTCGTCCACCAGCAGGCCCAGGGCCAGCACCAGCGCGCCCAGGGATATCTTGTGCAGGCCGATACCGAAGTAATGCATGGCGGCGAAGGTCATCGCCAGCACCAGCGGGATGGCCAGCGCCACCACCAGGCCGGTGCGCAGGCCGAGGGAGAAGAAGCTCACCAGCAGCACGATCACCAGTGCCTCGACCAGCACCTGGACAAACTCGCCCACGCCAGCCTTGACCGCCGCCGGTTGGTCCGAGACCTTGCGCAGCTCCATGCCGGCCGGCAGGTTGTGCGCCAGGCGCTCGAACTCGCCTTCCAGGGCCTTGCCCAGCACCAGAATGTCACCGCCGTCCTTCATCGACACGGCCAGGCCAATGGCATCTTCACCCATGAAGCGCATGCGCGGTGCAGGTGGATCGTTGAAGCCACGGTGCACCTCGGCCACATCTCCGATGCGGAACGTGCGGTCACCGACGCGGATAGGGAACTGGCGAATCTGCTCGACACTGTCGAAACGCCCGCTCACCCGCAGTTGCAGGCGCTCGCTGGGTGTCTCGAAGAAGCCGGCAGTGCTGACCGCGTTCTGCTCCTGCAGGGCCTGCTGCACCGCCTCCAGCGGCACGCCAAGGGTCGCCAGCTTGAGGTTGGACAGCTCGATCCAGACCTTCTCGTCCTGCAGGCCGAGCAGCTCGACCTTGCCCACGTCCTTGACCCGCTGCAACTGGATCTGGATCCGGTCGGCGTAGTCCTTGAGCACCGCATAGTCGAAGCCGTCACCGGTCAGCGCATAGATGTTGCCGAACGTGGTGCCGAACTCATCGTTGAAGAACGGGCCCTGGACCTCGGGCGGCAAGGTGTGGCGGATGTCCGCGACCTTCTTGCGGATCTGGTACCAGAGCTCGGGGATGTCGTCTGAATGCAGCGAGTCGCGAGCCATGAAGGTGACCTGTGACTCGCCGGGGCGGGAGAACGAAACGATCTTCTCGTACTCGCCGGTTTCCATCAGTTTCTTCTCGATGCGCTCGGTCACCTGGCGCGACACTTCTTCAGCAGTGGCGCCAGGCCACAGGGTGCGGATGACCATGGCCTTGAAGGTGAACGGCGGGTCCTCGCTCTGGCCGAGCTTGGTGTAGGACATGGCGCCAATGGCCGCCAGCAGGATCATCAGGAACAGGACGATCTGGCGGTTGCGCAGCGCCCAGGCAGAAAGGTTGAAACCCATCGGGACTTACTCCTTGGCCGTCAGGTTCACTACACGGTTGGTGCGGTCCACAGGGCGTACCTCCTGGCCCTCGCGCAGCACATGGCCACCGGCGGCAACCACCCAGTCGCCCGGGTCAAGGCCTTCGAGCACCGGCACGCTGTCACTGCCATACGCCCCCAGGCGCACCGTAGCCCGCTCCAGGCGGCTGTCCTTGTTGACCCGCCAGACATAGGCCTGGCCGTTTTCCGCAGTGACGGCGGACAGCGGCACAGCCAACGGGATCAGCCCTTCGTGGGCAATGAATACCCGGGCGCTCTGGCCCAGGTCCGCAGGTGTAGCGGCCGTGGCAAAGGCGATGCGCGCGGCGAAGGTGCGTGAGCGCGGGTCGGCGGCAGGTGACAACTCGCGAATACGCCCCTGGAAGCGCGCCTCCGGGAGCGACCACAACTCGACACTCACCGGCTGGCCCACGGCGAAGCGGGCAAAATGCTGCTCCGGCAGGCTGATGGCCACCTCCCGTTCGCCATCGGCGGCCAGGGTGAACACGGTCTGCCCGGCGGCAACCACCTGGCCCACCTCGACCTGGCGCTTGGCGATAACCCCGGCCTGCGGCGCGCGCAACACGGCATATTCGGCCTGGTTGCCGGCCACGTCGAACTCGGCCTTGGCCTGCTTCAGGCGGGCCTGGCCGGCGCGGTAGAGGTTTTCGGCATTGTCGTACTGCGAGTGGCTGACCATCTGCCGGTCCAGCAGCTTCTGGTAACGATCGCGCTCGGCGCGCACCAGCGACAGGTTGGCCTCGGCGGCCGCCAGCTGGGCGCGGTTGGCTTCCAGTTGCAGGCGCACATCTTGCGGGTCGAGCTCGGCCAGCGGCTGGTCGGCCTTGACCCGCTGCCCCTCCTCGACCAGGCGCTTGCTGACCTTGCCGGCAATGCGGAAGGCCAGCTCCGGCTCGAAGCGCGCCCGCACTTCACCGGGGTAACTGTCGGCAGCGGCTTCGGCCGGCTGCGGCTGCACCACCAGCGCCGGGCGAGGCGCGGCGGGCGGGGCGGCTTCCTGGCCGCACGCCGCCAGGAAAAGCACGGCGGCGGCGGGCAAGGCGATGGACAAGGCATGGCGCAACATGATGAATCCTTTCGCGGAGGGCACTTCGAATATTTGTACTGACGGGTATATTAAGTCAGGCAAGCGGTGGCGGGAAGAGTGTGCGTGGTGGATTTTGCGAGGTACGGCGGAGCGCTGTGGCGCCTGACCCGTTAAGATGGGCGCTTCTTCAAGCAGATGCAGACCACAATGTCCAACGACGCCCCCATCGGTCCAGGCCGGCCAAAGGACTTGGCCAAGCGCGAGGCGATTCTCGAAGCGGCCAAGACGCTGTTCCTCAGCCTTGGCTACGCCAACACCAGCATGGATGCGGTCGCTGCGGCGGCAGGTGTTTCAAAGCTCACCGTCTACAGCCATTTCACCGACAAGCAGACGCTGTTCTGCTCAGCGGTCATGGCAACCTGTCAGATCCAGTTGCCCGACTTGCTGTTCGAGTACCCCGAAGGGGCGCCGGTGGAAGAGGTTCTGCTGACCATCGCTCGTGGCTTCCAGGCGCTGATCAGCAGTGACGAAGCGGTCAAGCTCAGCCGCTTGATAATGGCTCAGGGCAGCCAGGACCCGAGCTTTGGCGAGTACTTCTACGAGGCCGGGCCCAAGCGCGTGCTGGCGGGGATGGAAGCGTTGCTGCGTGGGGCGGATGAGCGGGGCTTGCTGCGCATCGACAACCCGCTGCGGGCGGCCGAGCATTTCTTCTGCCTGGTCAAAGGCGCCCCGGATTACCGGTTGTTGCTGGGCTGCGCGGGGCCCCTGGACGGCGACGAAGCCGAGGCCCATGTGCGCGAGGTGGTGGGGGTGTTCCTGCGGGCTTATCAACCCTGAGGCCCGCGAATGTCTTTGCGGGAGCGCAGGCTCCGAGCTGGTTGGCACCGGCTACGCCGGTGTTCGCGGCTGAAGCCGCTCCCACAGAAGTAACGAGGTTGCTCAGGCCTTCAGGGCCTTCTTCGGGTAAATGTCATACCGGCTCGACTTGCCCTCCAGGCTATGACTCGGCTTCGGCCCGTCGATGATCGGTGCCTTGCGCGGGCGCTTCACCACCACCCGGTGGCTGGCCAGGACAAGAGCGGCTTCGAGCAGCGCCGGGGCGTCCAGGTCATCACCGACCAATGGCCGGAACACGCGCATTTCCTTCTTCACCAGCGCGCTCTTGTCCCGGTGCGGGAACATCGGGTCGAGGTAGATCACCTGCGGCGCCTCACCTTCCCAGTCGCGCATGCGCTGAATGGCGTTGCCCGTCAGCAGGCGCATGCGCCCCACAATCGGCCCAACCTCGGCATCCGACCGGGCCCGCGCCAAGCCATCCTCCAGCAACGCGGCAATCAGCGGCTGTCGCTCGATCAGGGTCATCTGGCAACCCAGGCTGGCCAGCACGAACGCGTCCTTGCCCAGCCCCGCCGTGGCATCCAGTACCTGTGGTCGCACGCCCTGGGCG
>NZ_JABMCN010000244.1:0-3085 GCF_013179515.1 Pseudomonas sp. CM27 | reverse complement strand
AGGCTGGCCAGCACGAACGCGTCCTTGCCCAGCCCCGCCGTGGCATCCAGTACCTGTGGTCGCACGCCCTGGGCGATGCCCACCGCCTTGGCGATCATCTGCCCGTTACCGCCGCCGAACTGGCGCCGGTGCGCCGCCTGGCCGTCGACGAAGTCAACCCGCACCGGGCCCGGTGCCTGCGGCCCCAGTTGCTGGACCTGCAGGCCATCGACGCCCACCTGCACGGCAAAGCCTGCGGCATCGTCCTGCAGCGGCAACGCTAGCCGCTCGGCCCATGCGGCGGCTTGCGCCTCGAACTCAGCCGACAGTGCCTCGACCCGGATACCTGTGCCCTGCTCTTCCATCATCCACACCTGAAAATTGAACCCAGCCGTTAATGTATCGGCAGCCACGGCCGATACAGGCAATATCCCGCTATTCTGCCAGAGCACAACGCGCGCGGCTGCCATGTCAGATACTCTTCCCATCGGCTTGACCTATTTGTCGCCTGTCGGCAACTACAGTCAGCACAATACCCAGGCACTCGGGGGCGTCAGCCACCTGTGGCAGGATTTCTTTGCCCGGGCCATGGCCGAACAGCCGGAAGCGCCCGTCGACCAGGTCAGCCAGTCGTTCGTGCAGTACGACCACGACAGCGGCGAGCCAATCGGCGGCGCCCGTGCGCTGGCCCTGATTGACGCCCAGCGCGCCTGCCCGGTGCAGGACACCGTGGTGGCACCGCCGGAGCCGCTGTTCCTGCCCAAGGCCGAGCTTGAGGCCAACTTGCTGGAGCCTGCTGCCGAGCCGTTCAGCGCCATCGAGCTGATCGAGCAGCAACGCCAGCTCGACATCAGCAACAGCTGGCTGCGCCCGGTGGTGATGAGCCAGGGCCACGCGATTGCCGAGCCCGGGCCAGGTCCCGCACCGCGGTCGCTGTTCCTGCCCATCGCCGAGTTCGAGACCAACCTGCTGGACCCGGCCCCGGAACCCTTCGACGAAGCCACGCTAGCCAAGCTGCAAAATGACCTGGAGTTCGACATCCACTGGGCGCGCCCGGTGGTGCTGAACAACGTGCGCGTTCACGCCTGAGCCTGGATCAACTCAGCGGCAGATCTGCCAGCGCCCCATGTCCAGATGAAAGTGGTTGTGGTGCGCAGCGTTGTAGTCCGGGCCCAGCACCGTACTGAAACTCTCGCAAGCTGCCTGCTGCACTTGCCGCAGGAACTCCGCCTTCTGCCCGCCCGCCTGCCAGTCCCGCGCCAGCACGATGCGTTGGCCGTCCTGCAGGCGGAAACCGCTGATGTCCAAGGCATTGGCCGTGGCGTGCTGGCTCAGCCGGCCCTGTTTGCGGTGGTAGACGTTACGGCAGGCAAAGCTGCCCAGGTGATCTACCTGCGCCACCGGCTGCCCCAGTACCCGTTGGGCAACAGGTTGCAGGCCGTGGTTTTCGAACAGTGCGTAGGCCACCGCCAGCGGGCAACTGGCCAGGAAGCTGCTGCTGAGCCGCGCCTGGCCCGCTTCGAGGCGCCATACATTGTGCAGGGGGCAATTGGCCGTAGCGGGGCTATCGGCTTGCGCCCGGTAGCGCAGATGGCTGGTTTCCAGCGCCTGGCGGCACAACGCCGGGTCATCACGCAGACGCGACAGCTTGTAGGGTGTCAGCAGATTGGGCGGCTGTCGCACGTCCAGCGGCGCCCAGGGGTTCCACACGGCGGGCAGGCGCCAGCCGAACTGCCAGGCCAGGCCAGCCAGCAACAGCAGGCCGGCCAGCAGCGCCAGCAGCACCCGCATCAGCGGCGGAACAGGTCATTAAGCTGGGCAAACGGCAATGCTTGCTCCGCGTAGCCGAACGTGCCCTCGTCACGAATCTCCAAGGCCGCGCGGTGGACGGCGCCGAGCGCAGCGCGAGCCAGCGACGAGCCGACGCTGATGCGACGCACGCCCAGGTCCTGCAACTGGTTGACGCTCAACGGCACCCCCGCCATCCCCATCAGCACGTTGACCGGCCGTGGTGCCACTGCCTGCACCACCGCGCGGACTTCCTCGACGGTACGCAGGCCCGGGGCATAGAGCACATCGGCGCCGGCCTCGGCGTAGGCCTGCAGACGCAGGATGGTGTCGTCCAGGTCCATGCGCCCGTGCAGCAGGTTTTCTGCCCGGGCGCACAAGGTGAATGGGAACGGCAGGCTGCGCGCTGCCTGCACGGCTGCACGCACGCGCTCCACTGCCAGGCCGATGTCATAGATGGGGGCGTCACTGCGGCCGCTGGCATCCTCGATGGAACCGCCCACCAGACCAGCCTCGGCAGCACGCAGAATGGTCTGGGCGCAGTCCTCGGGCAGGTCGCCGAAGCCGTTTTCCAGGTCGGCAGCCACCGGCAACGCCGTGGCATCGACGATCTCGCCGGCATTATCAAGGGTATCGTCAAGGGTCAAGGCGCCTTCGGCGTCCGGGCGACCCAGGCTGAAGGCCAGCCCGGCACTGGTGGTGGCCAGTGCCTCGAAGCCAAGGCTGGCCAGCAGCTTCGCGGAGCCGGCATCCCACGGGTTGGGGATGACGAAGGCACCATCACGTTCGTGCAAGGCCTTGAAGGCTTCGGCACGCAGGGTTTGCACATCCATGGTTCAACCTCCGGCAGTCAGGGAAGGCTCAGAGTAGCCCCAGTTGTTCGACCTCGGGGGCTCGCGGCAATTCCGGCAAAGGTGCAAGGCCGGGCAGGCGCTGCATCAGGCGCTGGTGAAAACGCAGGGCCAGCGCCGCCGCCAGGCGGTTATCCGAGGTGTGCAGGAAGATATAAGGGCTGCGGCCTTCTTCGATCCAGCCAGCGACTTTTTCCACCCATGGGGTGAGAAACGACTCGTTGGCTTCCAGCTGCGGATGACCGATGAAGCGCACCTGCGGGTGCTGGCTGAAAGCCGCCGGGCGTGGCGGCACCTTGGGCTTCTTCGACTGCGCGTGCCGCACGGCAGGGTCGCGTGAAGTGCAACTGAACAGCGCGCGCGGGTCGAGGCAGATACGCTCCACGCCGCGCTCGTGCAGCAGGCGGTTGAGCAGGCGCTCCTCCTCGCCCTTGGTGAAGAACGCCGGGTTGCGCACCTCCACAGCC
>NZ_JABMCN010000243.1 GCF_013179515.1 Pseudomonas sp. CM27 | reverse complement strand
GCGCCGGAGCTGACCGACCAATTGATCGACGACGTGGTCGACGGCACCTCGGAACAATTGGGGGATCGCAGCATCGCCGCGCTGGAGCGCTATCGTGATGACACCCTGCTGGCGGTGCTGGAGGCGGTGAAAACCAGCAAAGCCGAGCACGGCATGGCCTTTGGCGATTAAGGAGCACGCGATGCCCGAACTGATCACTTACCGCACCCCGGTCCAGGCGGACTGGGTGGACTACAACGGCCATCTGCGCGATGCCTTCTACCTGCTGATCTTCAGCTACGCCACCGACGCACTGATGGAACGGATCGGCCTGGATGCCGAGAGCCGTGGCCAAAACGGTCATTCACTGTTTACCCTGGAAGCGCACATCAATTATCTGCACGAAGTGAAACTGGGGACCGAGGTGTGGGTGCAAACGCAGATCCTCGACTTCGACCACAAGCGCCTGCACGTGTATCACAGCCTGCACCGCGATGGCTTTGCCGAGGCATTGGCGGCAAGCGAGCAGATGTTGCTGCATGTTGACCTGGCAGGGCCGAGGTCGGCGCCGTTCGCGGAGCACAGCGTCGCTTGCCTACGGGAACTCCAGACCGCCGTAGGGTCGGCATGCCCGCAGTACGTGGGCAGATGTATCGGGCTAGGCCGCTAACCGAAGTTTTGCCAGCGGTGTAGAGCCCGCTGGCAAATTATGGCAGTGCGTTTCAGTACTCATTGCTCCACACCTGATAGACCTTATCGTCGAGCGAGCCGCCAAGCCAGTTGAGCTCAGCACCAGGGATTTCGACAGGTCCCTGCAATGTGGGCAGCTCAAGATCACCGTCCAGCCTGAGGCTAATGTACCTTGCCCCGCTGCCTGAATCGGACAGAATGCGAACCCTGGCACCCGGTTTGACTTTGGCAACTTTCAAGGACGACACTCTTTTCTGCCATCCCTCGCCACACATGTCTGCAAGGTAGGCGCTAACTCCACCTTTACTGGTGAAGGTGCAGGCGTTTCCCTGATAGTTTGCATGCTCGTAGACTGTGAAGTTATTACCATCCGCATAAAAGTCCTCCACTACTTCTCTGCGCTCATTGAAGCGGCGCGCCACATCGTGATGCTCTCGTGTTCCAACAGGTATAGTTTCAAACTCAATATCCGGATTTGAGTGATACGGTATCAGTGGGCAAGCGGGATTGCAGCCATATGACATCTGAGTGCTGAACCTAGGACTTCCCGTAATATATCGATATCCAAACATATAGGGTGGCCTGCCGACTGGGTCTCCGTCATGCCAATTATGGTGGGCGCCTAAATTGTGCCCCAGCTCATGAGCCAAAGAACCAAAACATGAAACCACAGAGTGCCCTTGAGCTTTGGATGTGTTCAGCCACGCCATACCGCAGTACTCTCTACCTGCAGAGTACATAGAAACCAGGTCGGCACGCACTGCGTCTCGTACCTTGAGTAGATCAGGTCCAAAAGGTTTCGCCAGGCGCATGTCATCTAGTTGCTGCTTGTAAGTCCTGCCTGTCTCATCGTAGTCAGCGTCATAAAAACCCGCAAGCTGGTAGGTGATGGCTACACGACTGTTCCGCATGTAGAGGTTGGCATTTTGCAGTGCCTGGGCAAAAGGCAGCCGGTAACTGGGATTTATTGCCCTGGACTGTTTAGTAGACACCAGCAACATGCGTATTATGCTGTACGCCGATTGCGGCTGCTTGCCTGTGCTGGGGTCTTTAATTCCTGAGTCGAGCGCAGCCAACGGCTCGGCCTCCGGTGATAACTTAGCTTCATCAACTTTGACCAGCACATGCCTTTGGTTGCCGATGTAATCCAAGCGATAGAGTTGACCATCAATGTGGATATCGCCCACCACCTTATCGCCTTCACGGACAATGGAAACCCAGTTGAATGGGTCAAAATCCATTTCGGAAGGGGATGTAAAGCGCTGCCTGCGATCAGTTGCGACGTCACCCACCCAACCGATCATCCCTGGGGCCGGCGAATCGGAATTTCTAAGTTGATAATGGCTGACTTTACCGCTGGTCGACTGCACGATCAGTGTCTTGGCTTCAGCTGAAATGGCAGATGGCCTGACGTCCACTTCCTGGATATCAAGGGTGGCCGGGGCGGCTAGCAGGGTAGCGAGATAAGGGTATGTCCCAGGCTCATGTAGGAGGGCTTCCAGCGACTGACGCCCTTGTGCCGCTCGCAGCTCATAAAGCATCGCAGATGGAGCTCGAGAGTTCGGGGGCGCAGTAGCCGGAACGCTGCAGGCCGCTACAAGAAGGGCCGGTAAGATTATCCCCAGACACCTCAGAGCCATTGCTTTCACGATCTCACTCCACAGTGGAAATTCGAGACCACTTAAAAGCAGACAGCGCACTGTCACAACTGGCAGAAATGCCAGGCAGGTCCAGCCTGCGCATAAAAAATAGCCCCGGAAAGCCGTGAGCATCCGGGGCCAAGAGCGAGCAGCATCCACTGTGCATGAACGAGGGTGACCAAACCCTCCGTTGCGGTAGATGGCTTGAGTGTGCTCACTTCGCGGAGGGTGGATTTAGCCGTAAACGACCTGTTCTTAGCCAAAGCAGCCATGCCGGCATTCTGTTGTTGCGGGTATGTCGCGGTCGTCACAGAATCGGTCGTAAATCACAGCAGCACTCTCTTAGCGATAAAAGGGACAACAGCCATGATGCATGCGGATTTGATTGACCAGGACGACTTGGCAGGCCACCTGCGCGCGCGCGGGTTCGACATACCCGCCGGGGCCAGTGCCGAGCAGGCCTGCGAAGCGGTGGTGCGTGGGCTGACCGAGCCCAATGCGCGTGCGCTGAAGGGGATGGTGGAGCAGATGTATACCGGTAGCGCGACGATTCTGCCGGCGGTGCGCCAGGCGATCGACAAGCAGCTGTTGCCGGCCCTGGCGCAGTTCAGCAGGCGCGCCTGACCGAGTCGTCCTGTTCCGGCCCAATCGCCGGCAAGCCAGCCCCCACAGGGATCACACAAGCCCCGACACTTGTGCCGAACCTGGGGATAAGCCAATAACCCGCGCATGGTTTTGGCCAAGAACGCCGGCAGGGCGGCGAACACCGGAATGATCAGGCTCAAACTTTCGGAAGAAACGGTGAATGCCCAAGGATAGTGGCCAGCAGGTCCGGCCTCTTCGCGGGTAAACCCGCTCCCACAGAGATCGCGCACGCTTTTTAAATTCTGTGCAAGACAGTTGCTTCCACAGGCCGTGCACAGGCTTGAGCTTGCACGGTCCCTGTGGGAGCGGCTTTAGCCGCGAAGCAAGCGACGCAGTGTCAGAGCCTCACACTGGCAAACGTCGACTCGTTGCGCGCCTGGCTCAATGCCCCCAACGGCCCGCTGTGCGGCGACAGGGTCATGGCCTGCGGGATCGGCATCATCGCCACCTGCTGCGCAGTGTTGGAGCCCACACGCTCGTCACGCGGCGGGATGCCGAAGTACTCGCGGTAGCACTTGGAGAAGTGCGGCGTGGACACAAAACCGCACACTGACGCCACTTCGATGATCGACATCGGCGTCTGCTTCAGCAGCTGGCGTGCGCGGATCAGCCGCAGCTTCAGGTAATAACGCGATGGCGAGCAATGCAGGTATTTCTGGAACAGCCGCTCGAGCTGCCGACGCGACACCGCCACATACACCGCCAGTTCGTCCAGATCGATCGGTTCTTCGAGGTTGGCCTCCATCAGCGCGACAATCTCTTGCAGCTTCGGCTGGTTGGTGCCGAGCATGTGCTTGAGCGGCACGCGCTGGTGGTCCTGCTCGTTGCGAATGCGCTCGTAGACGAACATTTCCGAAATCGCCGCCGACAGCTCGCGGCCATGGTCGCGGCTGATCAGGTGCAGCATCATGTCCAGCGGCGCGGTACCGCCAGAGCTGGTGAAGCGGTTGCGGTCGAGGGTGAACAGGCGGGTGCTCATGTTCACCCGTGGGTAAGCCTCCTGCATCGCCGCCAGGCATTCCCAGTGCACGCTGCAATCGAAGCCATCCAGCAGGCCGGCGCAGGCCAGTGCCCAGCTGCCGGTACACACCGCACCAAGGCGGCGCGACTGACGGGCCTGAGACTGCAGCCAGGTAACGTGCTCACGGGTGACCGAACGCTGGATGCCAACCCCACCGCAGACGATAACGGTGTCGATGGGGGGGGCATTGGTGATGGCGGCATCGGGGGTGATCTGCAGACCGTCACTGGCCCATACCTGCCCGCCGTCGACGGTCAGCGTGTGCCAGCGGTACAGCTCCCGGCCAGAAAGCTGGTTGGCCATACGCAATGGCTCGACCGCCGAGGCCAGTGAGATGAGGGTGAAATTGTCCAATAGAAGAAACCCGATGGACTGGGGTGCTGTGCGGTTCTGGGTTGGGGTCCCGGAGGTGTACGACGTCATCGCGATTTCTCCTCACACAAATGCAGGGTGTGCCTCAGGCGGGCACTGATTTCTTGTTATTGCCCCGTTTCATGTGCAGGGCTGGGTGCCAATCTCAACGCAAACGCCGTGCCTGAAATTGAACGGCTATCCAAAAAAACCTGAAAACGACGCCTTTATCAGGCAAATCAGGTGCTTTGGTCGAGTTGGCCAACTATCGCAAAACGCCGTGCTAGGCGCCGTGCGTGTAACCGCTGAGCAATTTGGTGACAGGGGCAGTGTAAGTTGCCCAGAAACGACACTCTTGAGTGTCACCGACAATGCCCACACTGATAACGACACCCGACGATCGGTAGGCGTCATGCCGCACCATAAGAGGGCATTGGTTCTTGTCATGCACCTGTGTGGTAGCACAGGCCCCATTGCCGGCAAGCCAGCTCCCACAGGTCCACCACCGCCTCTGAGAGCTATGGAATCCCTGTGGGAGCTGGCTTGCCGGCGATGAGGCCAGTGAAGTCCGCTACACGATCAACATTCGATCGCGCTGACCGCCAGGCCACCGCGCGAAGTCTCTTTGTACTTGTCGTGCATGTCGGCACCGGTGTCGCGCATGGTGCGGATCACCTGGTCGAGAGAAATGAAGTGCTCCCCGTCGCCACGCAGGGCCATCTGTACCGCATTGATGGCTTTTACTGCGGCAATGGCGTTGCGCTCGATGCACGGCACCTGTACCAACCCGCCCACCGGGTCGCAGGTCAGGCCCAGGTTGTGCTCCAGGGCGATTTCCGCAGCATTCTCCACTTGCGGGGGAGTCGCACCGAGTATTTCGGCCAGGCCGGCAGCAGCCATGGCACAAGCTGAACCGACCTCACCCTGGCAGCCAACCTCGGCACCGGAAATGGAGGCGTTTTTCTTGCACAGGATGCCCACGGCCGCAGCGGCCAGGAAGTAATCGACCACGTTGGATTCGTCCACCGCATCGCTGAAGCGCATGTAGTAATGCAGTACTGCGGGGATAATGCCCGCCGCACCGTTGGTAGGCGCGGTGACCATGCGCCCGCCAGCGGCGTTCTCTTCGTTGACCGCCAGGGCGAACAGGTTGACCCATTCCATGGCGCTCATGGTCGAGCCGATGACGTTGGGCTTGCCGATTTCCTGCAGGCTGCGGTGCAGCTTGGCGGCACGTCGGCGCACATTCAGCCCGCCGGGCAGTGTGCCTTCGTACTTGAGGCCGTTGTTGACGCATTCCTGCATGGCTTCCCAGAGCTTGTACAGGCCGGCG
The DNA here is from genome assembly GCF_013179515.1 of Pseudomonas sp. CM27. Lineage (GTDB taxonomy): Bacteria > Pseudomonadota > Gammaproteobacteria > Pseudomonadales > Pseudomonadaceae > Aquipseudomonas. The sequence continues at coordinate 3,665 of NZ_JABMCN010000243.1, read as the reverse complement.
CGGATCTCTTCCTCGCTGCGCCAGACCTTCTCGTTGGCCATCATCAATTGCGACACGCTGAGGTCGTTTTGCTTGCACAGGCGCAGCAGTTCGGCAGCGCTGTTGAAGTCATACGGCAGCACCGTCTGATCAGCATCCAGCACACCGCTGGCGGCCTGGGCGGCATCGACCACAAAGCCGCCACCCACCGAGTAGTAGGTGTCGCGGTGCAACTCGCCCTGCTCGCCTTCGGCAACCAAGGTCATGGCGTTGGGGTGGTACGGCAGGTTTTCGTCCAGCAGCAGCATGTCGCGGGCCCAGACGAATTCGATGGGCAGGCGGTTGTCCAGCTGCAGGGTGTTGGTTTCACGCAGGTCGGCGATGCGCGGCACGATCTGGGTGGGGTCGATGGCATCAGGCCATTCGCCCATCAGGCCCATGATGGTGGCGTTGTCGGTGCCGTGGCCGATGCCGGTGGCCGACAGCGAGCCGTACAGGCGCACTTCGACACGCTTCACACGTTCCAGCTCGCCGCGTTCGCGCAGGCCCTGGACGAACAGGGCGCCGGCACGCATGGGGCCAACGGTGTGGGAGCTGGAAGGCCCGACACCGATCTTGAACAGGTCGAACACGCTGATGGCCATTGTCGCTTCACCTCTTGCTGGGCTTGTCTCTGCGCGCCATGCGCAGGGCGGGGCAGCTGCTAGGCTGAAACAGCGGGCCGCCTTGAATGCCAGCATCATCGGGCTTTTCCCGCCCCCCTCGCCGTCTGCAACCGACGTACTTTTGTCCAGCAGCGCCTCGCTGTTTCAGGCCGGAAAGTTGCCACCATGACGCCGCTTTCCGGTGGCCTGGTGACGCAAAAATGCGGCTGGAGGGGTGGAAAAACTCATAAGCGACATCGCCCGTACTGGATACGACCCGTTCCGTACTGGTTACGACCCCACTAGTAGGCGATTGCCCGGCGCTGGAGGATTATCGAAAGCGACTCGTAAAGCACGGCCACGCATCCTGCCCTCTGCAGGCCTGGTCGACCGGACCCTCAGAAAGCCCGGCGACCCACGCGAACCCGAAGACAAAATCACAGGAGTCCATCCATGAAAGGTTCACCCTCGCTGTTGCTGGTTGCGATGTTGTCTGCGCCGTTACTGGCCCAGGCTGCCGAACCCGAGCAGTGTCAAACGGTACGTTTCTCGGATGTCGGCTGGACCGACATCACGGTCACCACCGCGACCACCAGCGTTGTGCTCGAAGCCCTGGGTTACAAGACCCACACCACCATGATCTCGGTACCGGTGACCTACAAGTCGCTGGCCACCGGCAAGGACCTGGACGTGTTTCTCGGCAACTGGATGCCGACCATGGAGAACGACATCAAGCAGTACCGCGATGCCGGTACTGTCGAGACCGTGCGCGCCAACCTGGAAAACGCCAAGTACACCCTCGCCGTGCCTCAGGCGCTGTACGACAAGGGCCTGAAGGATTTCAGCGACATTCCCAAGTTCAAGAAGGAACTGGACGGCAAGATCTACGGCATCGAGCCCGGCAACGACGGCAACCGCACCATCCAGAGCATGATCGACAAGAACGCCTTCGGCCTCAAGGACGCCGGTTTCAAGATCGTGCAGTCCAGCGAGGCCGGCATGCTGTCGCAGGTCGACCGCGCGCAAAAGCGCGGTGAAGCGATGGTATTCCTGGGCTGGGAACCGCACCCGATGAACACCCGCTTCAAGATGCAGTACCTGACCGGCGGGGACGACTTTTTCGGCCCCGACTTCGGCAAGGCGACGGTATTGACCAACACCCGCAAGGGCTATGCGCAGGAGTGCAGCAACGTTGGCCAGCTGCTGAAGAACCTGTCGTTCGAGCTCAAGGATGAAAGCACCATGATGGGCTATGTCCTGGACGACAAGATGAAACCCGAAGCAGCCGCCAAGAAGTGGCTCAAGGATAACCCCGGCAAGCTGGACACCTGGCTGGCTGGCGTTACCACCGTGGACGGCAAACCCGGCCTTGAGGCGGCCAAGGCCAAGCTGACGCAATAACGAAATACGCAATAGCGCTACCTCGGGGCAGGACCGTGCCTGCCCCGGGTTGATTTCAATCTACGCAGGTGGAAGCTCGCTATCATGCTTATCGATCAGAAAATACCCCTGGGCCAGTACATCGCGTCGTTCGTCGAATGGCTGACCCAGAACGGCGCTGAATATTTCGACGCCATCGCGCAAGGCCTGGAGTTCATGATTCATGGCGTGACCAGCGCCCTGACCTGGTTCAACCCGTTCGTCCTCATCGCCCTGTTCGCCGCCCTGGCGCACCTGATCCAGCGCAAGTGGGCGCTGACTGCCTTCGTGGCAGTGTCGTTCCTGCTGATCCTCAACCTGGGCTACTGGCAGGAAACCATGGAAACCCTGGCGCAGGTCACCTTCGCCACGGTGGTATGCGTGGCCATCGGCGTGCCGCTGGGCATCGTCGCCGCGCACAAGCCGATGTTCTATACCGCCATGCGCCCGGTGCTCGACCTGATGCAGACGGTGCCTACCTTCGTCTACCTGATCCCTACCCTGACCCTTTTCGGCCTTGGTGTGGTGCCCGGGCTGATCTCGACGGTGGTGTTCGCCATCGCCGCACCTATCCGCCTGACCTACCTGGGTATCTGCGACGTGCCGCAAGAGCTGATGGATGCCGGCAAGGCCTTTGGCTGCTCGCGGCGCCAGCTGCTGACCCGTATCGAACTGCCGCATGCGATGCCGAGCATCGCCGCCGGCGTTACCCAGTGCATCATGCTGTCGCTGTCGATGGTAGTGATCGCCGCGCTGGTCGGCGCTGACGGCCTGGGCAAACCTGTGGTCAACGCACTGAACACCGCCGATATCTCCCTGGGCTTCGAAGCGGGCCTGGCGATCGTGCTGCTGGCGATCATGCTCGACCGTATCTGCAAGCAACCGGAACTGCCGGTAAGGGGTGAAGCATGAGCATCATTCGATTCGAAGACGTCGACGTCATCTTCTCCAACAAGCCGCGCGAGGCCCTGGCCTTGCTCGACAAGGGCCAGACCCGCGAGCAGATCCTCAAGCAGACCGGCCTGGTGGTCGGCGTCGAAAAAGCCAACCTGGACATCCAGAAAGGCGAGATCTGCGTACTGATGGGCCTGTCCGGCTCGGGCAAGTCGAGCCTGCTGCGCTGCATCAACGGCCTCAACACCGTCAGCCGCGGCAAGCTGTTCGTCGAGCATGAAGGCAAGAACATCGACATTGCCCACTGCACCCCGGCCGAGCTGAAGATGATGCGCACCAAGCGCATTGCCATGGTGTTCCAGAAGTTCGCCCTGATGCCCTGGCTGACGGTACGCGAGAACATCAGCTTTGGCCTGGAAATGCAGGGCCGGCCGGAAAAGGAACGGCGCAAGCTGGTCGACGAAAAACTGGAGCTGGTGGGCCTGACCCAATGGCGTAACAAGAAACCGGACGAGCTGTCCGGTGGCATGCAGCAGCGCGTGGGCCTGGCCCGGGCGCTGGCGATGGATGCCGACATCCTGCTGATGGACGAACCGTTCTCGGCCCTTGACCCACTGATCCGCCAGGGCCTGCAAGACGAACTGCTGGGCCTGCAGGCCAAGCTGAGCAAGACCATCGTGTTCGTCAGCCACGACCTTGACGAGGCACTGAAGCTGGGTAGCCGCATCG
>NZ_JABMCN010000242.1 GCF_013179515.1 Pseudomonas sp. CM27 | reverse complement strand
CTGGATAAAGCTGATGGCATGCATGGCGTGATACTCCTTTTCTCGTCTTTGTCTGGATGCCTGGGCAGACCGCTCCTCTGCCAAGGCAACCCCGAGCGAGCAGCAAGTACACACGGTATTGAATGCGGGAAAGCCCATGTTGCATGGGCGTACTCAGGTTAACATCGCACCCCGCCGCAAAAAGCTGGTGCAATATGCAGAAACAGATCGGCCGTTAAAGCGCCTCCGATGGCATCATCAGCGTGACGACACGGCGCCTGCCAACGTCCCGTATCAGGAAGGCAAATTCAAAGAGGGGAAAGAAATGTCTGCAGAGTACAACCCCCACAAGCCCGATTCAGCGCAACCCGACCGTGAGCACACTATGGAACCTGGAAACGCCCAGCTGAGCATGACCGTCCTGATGACCCCGGACATGGCCAACTTTTCTGGCAACGTACATGGCGGCACCCTGCTCAAGTACCTCGACGAAGTGGCTTATGCGTGCGCCAGCCGCTATGCCGGCAGCTATGTGGTTACGCTGTCGGTCGACCAGGTGATCTTCCGCGAACCCGTGCATGTGGGCGAACTGGTGACCTTCCTGGCGTCGGTCAACTACACCGGCAACACATCGATGGAAGTCGGCATCAAAGTGGTGACCGAAAACATCCGCGAGCGCTCGGTGCGCCATTCCAATAGCTGCTTCTTCACCATGGTCGCGGTTGATGACAACCGTCGCCCGGTGCCGGTACCCCCGCGCCAGCCGCACAGCAGCGAGGAGAAGCGCCGGTTCCTGCAAGGCCAGCAGCGTCGGCAGATTCGCCAGGAGCTGGAAAAACGCTACCAGGACTTGAAAACCGACGGTATCTAAAGCGCCAGCGGTTGCGCCTCGAAGCGCACCCGTGGGTGCGCGATGCGGTCCTGGGCCCGCACCAGCTGCAATTCGTAGCTGGCGCAGGCCTGGGTTTCCAGCAGCACCTCGTGCACGGCCGCGGCGGTGAATTCAAACGCCTGCACCCAGCTATCGCCAAGCAGCACACGGGCCAGGAACAGGCCTGAGGTCAGGTCCCCCACCCCAACCGGCTGCCGCGGGAAGGCCAGCAGCGGACGGCGCAGATGCCAGCTGTGCTCGGCCGTTACCAGCAGCATCTCGAAGTGGTCTGTGGCACGCCCTGGGTAAGCCAGGTGCTTCACCAGCACAACCTGCGGCCCGCGCTGCAGCAGGCCGCGAGCCATGCTCACGCAATCTTCCAGCGATTGCGCACGGCGCCCACAGAAGCTGTCCAGCTCCAGCTGATTGGGGCACAGGATGTCCGCCCTCGCGACGGCCTCATCAAGCAGGAACTCGCTGACCTCCGGCGGCACGATGCAGCCCTTCTCAGGGTGCCCCATGACCGGGTCGCACATGTACAACGCCTTCGGGTTCACCGCCTTTATCCGTTCGAGGCCGGCCAGAATCGCCCGTCCTTGCTCGGCACTGCCCAGGTAGCCGGACAGTACCGCATCGCAGTGGCCCAGCTCGCCGATGTTGCAAATGCCTTGCACCAACGCAGGAATTTGCGCCGGGGCAAGCACTTCGCCCGCCCACTGGCCATACTGAGTGTGGTTGGAGAACTGCACGGTATTGAGCGGCCAGACATTGACCCCGATACGCTGCATGGGGAACACCGCGGCACTGTTGCCGGCGTGGCCGAACACCACATGGGACTGAATGGCGAGCAGGTGCGGGGTACGTTTCATGCGGAGATTTCCAAAACTGTTTCAAGAATTGTGCGCAACGCAGTATGAACTCGATTGCCACCTGTACGACAGGCCAGGGACGCAGTTAAGCTGGATCTACCTGTTTGGAGCATACGCAAATGTTGACCCTGGAGAACCTCTTCGTCCTGATGCTGGTCGCGTCGGCAGGCGCCTGGTTATGGCACAACCACGGGTTGCGCGAAAAAGCCCTGGAGCGGGTCAAACAGCATTGCGCCAAGCTTGACCTCGAACTGCTCGACGATGCCGTCGCCCTCAAGCGCATCGGCTTAGTGCGTGATGCCAATGGCCGCAAGCGCCTGGCGCGTATCTACGCCTTCGAGTTCACCGTCACCGGCGAGCAACGCCACCCCGGTACCGTGACCCAGTTTGGCGCCCATAGCGTGCATATCGAACTGGCACCCTACCCGTTCGAAATCAAGACTCCACCGCGCACCGACAATGTCATCGAGATGCAGCAGTGGCGCCAGGAACACAACCGCTGGCGCAATTGATCAGCTGACGAGGCAATCGCTCAACCCCTTTTGTAATGCGGGTTGCGATTGCGGCTGAGCAAAAATCAGCTCGATACGAGTGTCCTTGCGCCAGTCACTGGGTTGCCATGCTGGCATATCCCCCGCCAAGCCATTGAACGACTGCCAACCGTCCACGCTGTGGATAACTCCTTTGGCGCGCATCCACGGCCAATTGCCCAGGAACGCCTGCAGCCGCTGTGGATAAAACTGCTGAGCCGGATGCCAGCGCCAACCAATACTCCATCCACCCTCTCCCTGCTGGGCAAGACAGATCGGCTGACTGGGATCAGTCCATAGCACCGCGGGCACTATTCCAAGATTGTCGACAATCCCATTAGTCACAGAAGGGGTGTCGACAATCTTTGCAGAGACCCCTGGAAGGGCCGCAAATGGGAGACGCCCCTGCACTACCCAATGAACGCTCTTGGTATAAAAATTATTAGTTATCAACAGCTTAGATGTTTCATCCACAAGCTCAGACTTGTTGAAAACTATACTTTCAGCCGCAGCAATAGCCTCCAGCTGCGGTTGCGGAATCGGTTCACTTCGAACTATGGACCGGGCATCCAAAACCACTAACAACGGCTGAATTGTCAGCACTCCGAGCCATGGAGCTTTATTCAGCTGAGCGAGTAATTGCACTGGATGACCCAGGCCTGAGGGCTCGATAAACAGCCGATCAGGGCGGGATTTGCGCAAGAGCCGGCCAAGGCCCACCTGGAACGGCATACCGTTGACGCAGCACAGGCAGCCCCCCGCGACCTCGCTCAGGGTGATGCCGTCCTCGTCACGGCTGAGCAGAGCTGCATCCAGGCCTATCTGGCCGAACTCATTGATCAATACCGCCCAACGCTCATTGGCCGGACGCTGGGCCAGCAGTTGACGGATAAGGGTGGTTTTGCCAGCCCCAAGGGGGCCGGCGATTACATGGGTGGGAATGTTCTGCAGCATGGGGTGGCTTCAAGGGAGTGATGCTTCACTATGCGCCGTCAGGCAAGCCAGTCAAGGCTGAGCAGCAGCCGCCCCTGCTGGCCCGGGGGTGAACGGTGCACCAGCCCCGAGCCCTCGTTGCCCTGCCATTTCTCGCCCTTGACCACGGCCACGTCGCCAGCATCCAGCTGCTGGATGTTATCCACAGGCACATCTTCTGTGTGTAACTTCCCACGCGGGGTCGCATGCTCAGGCGACCATTCGCTGCCCGGGCCCAAGTAAGTGGTGAGCAACCGCAACGGCACGTTATCCACATGGAAACGGGGGCACATCGGGCCGGCCAGCAGCCGAAGGCGCAAGCCGACCCGCTGCGCGCCCACCAGGCAGGTGTATGCCGCGACCAGCCAGGTCACATCGGCAACAAAAGCTTCATAGCCGTGCAGGTCCGCCGCTTCACGCAACAAATCGGGCATTACCGGCACGCGCTGCTCGTCTACATCGATTACGCGTTGGTCATCCAATGGATGACCAAGGCTGACCAACAATGCGGCAAAGTCCTCCAATTGCGGCGGCAGGCGCCGGCGCCACACCGCCAGGTTGATGCCATCCTGGAGCACTTCGGTGAGCACCTGTGGGGTATCACCGAACACCTGAAAGATATCCACAGGCTGCTTGTGCGGTTTCATGCTGCCGCCTCTTCGTGCCATGGGCCGAATGGATCGGGCAGACGCAGCCAAGCCATATGGCCCAAACGCATTTCTTCATCCGTCAACAAGCAGGCATCAAGGGCTGTGGATAATTTCTGGAAGTCGATATTTTGCCCAATGAACACAAGCTCCTGGCGGCAGTCACCGGTCTCGGCGACCCAGTGTTTCAAGATCGACGCAGTGTTATCCACATCCTGGGGCCACTGTTCGCGCGGCACGAATCGCCACCAACGGCCGGCCAGACCGTGGCGCATCATGCCTCCTGCCTGTGACCAGCTGCCGGCTTCCTGATACTTGCTGGCCAGCCAGAAAAACCCCTTGGAACGCAGTAGCCGGCCATTGCTCCAAGGCTTGTGGATAAAATCAAAAAAGCGTTGTGGATGAAGCGGTCGGCGGGCCTGCCAAGCTGTTGCTGCGATGCCGTACTCTTCACTTTCCGGCACATGCTCACCGCGCAATTCTTGCAGCCAGCCGGGCGCTTGCGCAGCCTGGTCGAAATCGAACAGACCGGTATCCAGGATCCGCGCCAGCGGCACCTGGCCCAGTACCATGGGTATGATCTGTGCCCGGGAATTCAGGCTGCGCAAAATTGCGACCAGCTCATCGCGGTCATGCTGGCTGATCAGATCAATTTTGCTCAACAGCAGCACATCGGCGAACTCCACCTGCTCGATCAACAGGTCACTGATCGACCGCTCATCTTCTTCGCCCAATGTTTCGCCATGGCTGGCCAGGCTTTCCGCCGCCTGGTAGTCGCGCATGAAATTGAGCCCATCGACCACGGTGACCATGGTGTCCAGCCGCGCCATGTCGGACAGGCTCCGACCCTGATCGTCACGAAAGGTGAAGGTCTCAGCCACGGGCAGTGGCTCCGAGATACCTGTGGACTCGATCAGCAGATAATCGAAACGCCCTTCTTCGGCCAGCTTCGCTACTTCTTCGAGCAAGTCCTCACGCAACGTGCAGCAGATACAGCCATTGCTCATCTCCACCAGTTTCTCTTCTGCACGATTGAGGCTGACATTGCGTTGCACCTCGCTTGCGTCGATGTTGATTTCGCTCATGTCGTTAACGATCACAGCCACCCTCAGGTTGTCGCGATTACGCAGTACGTGGTTGAGCAGAGTGCTCTTGCCGGCCCCAAGAAAGCCGGACAGAACAGTGACGGGGAGACGGTTGGGCATGGCGGAACCTCTTCAGGCGGGCGCATTCGAAATGATGCATTGCACAATGTTATAAAGTAACAATACAATTTCGCCAAGCCATTCGCGACGGACGAGTGCTCACAGGGGATGACAAATGAATGTGTCGCGCGCCGTGGTGCTGCTGCTGTTCAGCATACCCACTTCGCTTTTAGCCATGCCACAGGGCAGCGCGTTGGCGCTGTGTACACGCAGCGCCACGCTGCTGGCCTGCCAGGATGGCAAGGGCAACTACTACAGCGTGCGCACCGAAGGCACCACGTTCTACCTGCGTGGCTACGACGTAAACAGCCGGCGCCTTTGGGCCCAAACCAACAACCGCTTCGGCATGTTCACCTTTTTCACCGGCGTTGCCACCGATGGCGAGGCCTGGATGGGTTACAGCCGTCGCGTGGGCTGGACCACCCTCAACCGTGTATCCAGTTCCACTGGACAACGCTACAACCTGCATTGCAGTTTGATTGGCGGCTGCCGCTAATGCCTCTCTTCGTTTGGAAAGCCCGATGACCCAGCTCAAGCTCCCCGACATCGCTGCACAACATCAAGAACAAGCCCTGTCATTGCACTGGGTGGGTATGTGCGGCATAGCGCTGCCAGTGCAATTCGATGGGCGCAGCACGGCGGCCAAAGCCGATGCTGGCGTAAACCTGATAGACGGCAGCTCACGTGGGATCCACATGTCGCGGCTGTACCTGGCTCTTGAGTCATTGGCGAATCAGCCACTGACGCCCCTCGCAATCCGCCAACTTCTGGCTGACTTCATGAGCAGCCATGAGGGCCTGTCTTCTGCCGCGTATCTACGCCTCAGCTTCGAGCATCTGTTGAAAAGGCCTGCATTGGTCAGCCCGCTTGCAGGCTGGAAAAGTTACGACGTAACCGTCGATGCGAGGATCCAAAATGAAATGTTCCACGTGGAACTATTGGTTTCTGTTCCTTATTCATCGACCTGCCCGTGCTCGGCGGCGCTTGCGCGACAGCTGATTCAGCAACAGTTCCAAGCCAGTTTCAGCCAGCAGCAGATCAACAAAGCTTCGGTACTGGAGTGGCTAGGCAGCGCCCAAGGCATCCTGGCTACCCCCCATAGCCAGCGAAGTACTGCGAAAATTCAGGTGCGATTGCGGAGTAATCAGACAGTGCTGCCAATCACCGAATTGATTGATTGCGTGGAGGCGAGCCTGGGAACCGCGGTCCAAACTGCGGTGAAACGCGCTGACGAGCAAGCGTTCGCCTTGGCCAACGGCCAGAACCTGATGTTTTGTGAAGATGCCGCACGCCGCCTGCACAATGCGGTAAAGCAACTGGAATGGAGCACCGCTTTCAGGTTGCGTGTGGAACATGCAGAAAGCCTGCATGCCCACGACGCTGTCGCCACAAGTCAGTGGCAGTGGGATGTCAGCTGCGAGGCTTGACCGTACCGCAGTCGCTGCCCAGCCATACCGCACGGGTGTTCATGCTACCTTGCTGCTGCACACCCGACGCGTTGAACGTGCCATTGACCTGGGTAGTGAATTCTCGATCGCTGAGGAAGGTGGCCTGGCCGCTGCCCTGAGCCTTGGGGCAGCTGAACTCGAACTTCCAGACATTACCGGTACGGTCAGTGATTTTTTGCGTGCAACCTGACTTGGGGTCCTGCAGCGGAATATCGTTGGTTGCCACCTGCTCTGGGGTAAGGCACGAACGCACCCCGTTACCCCCGACGGTAACCCCCTGTTTTGCCAACACCCCCTCCATCATCGCACGCTGCTCCGGCGGCAAATTTTTTAACTGGCCGAGCATGAACCCCATGTCGGGTAACGGTTTGCCATCGACCTGCATGTTGCTGGTGGTCAGCTCCCACAAACCTGGCTGCAGCATCTGTGCATGCACAAGCGTGCTGCTCATGCCCAGGGCCAACGCCAACAGTGGCAGACGAATCTTCATGGACGAACGCTCCTGGAAAAAACCGGCGAAGTGCGCCGGGCTGAGGCTTAGACGCTAAATCCACCTGCGGGTTGCAAGGTGGCGGGGGAACGTGTTCTGTTACCTCAAGTGTACTCGGCCAAGCAGGATGCATATGGATTACCACAGCCCTTACTTCCTCGGTTACCTACTCGGCCTGATCCATCTGCTGGGTATGGTCGCCGCGCTGCACGCGCTGTTCACCGTGCGCACTGCCCAAGGCGCGATTGCCTGGGCCATGCCTTTGTTCTTCATTCCCTACCTTACCCTGATCCCCTACCTGGTCTTCGGTGCCCGGTCCTTCTATGCCTACATCAAGGCGCGGCGCCAGGCCAACCAGGAAATGCATGTAGCCATGGCCAACCTCAACTGGCGACCTTGGGTGGAAGAAGCCCTTACTGCCCGTGAGTCTGAGAGCTACGCGGCCCTGCGCGCCATGCCCAAGCTGGGGCGCATGCCGTGCCTGGCGAACAATCAGGTGAAGCTGCTGATCGACGGCAAGGCCACCTTCGACGCGATCTTTGCGGCGATCGAGAAAGCCCGCGAGGTGGTGATGGTGCAGTTCTTCATCATCCACGACGACACCCTCGGCAAGGCACTTCAGCAACTGCTGTTACGCAAAGCGGCCGAAGGGGTGCAGGTGTTCGTGCTCTACGACCGGGTGGGCAGCCATGCCTTGCCGGCAAGCTACAGCCAGGTATTGCGAGAAGGTGGCGTGCAGATCCATGCCTTCGCCACCCGTCGCGGCTGGTTCAATCGCTTCCAGGTGAACTTCCGCAACCATCGCAAGATCGTGGTGGTGGACGGCGTGCTGGGTTTCCTCGGCGGGCACAATGTGGGTGACGAATACCTGGGCGAACACCCACAGCTTTCGCCTTGGCGTGATACCCATGTACAGATCAGCGGGCCGGTCCTGGCTTGCCTGCAGGAGTCGTTCGCCGAAGACTGGTACTGGGCCGCGCGCCAGCTTCCACCGCTGATACTGCCCGATGCCTACCCGGACAATGGCGTGCTGTGCCAGGTGCTGGCCAGCGGCCCAGCCGACCCACAGGAAACCTGCGCGCTATTTTTCCTCGAAGCAATCCATTCCGCGACTCGAAGGGTATGGATAACCAGCCCCTACTTCATCCCGGACGAGGCTGTATTCGCCGCCCTGCGCCTGGCGGTTCTGCGTGGAGTAGATGTACGGGTGCTGATTCCGTCGCGGCCAGATCACCGCATCGTCTACGCCGCCTCCAGCCTGTTCGCCTTCGAAGCAGTGCGTGCAGGTGTGCGCATGTTCCGCTACCAGCCGGGGTTCCTGCACCAGAAAGTGGTGCTGGTGGATGATGATGTCAGCGCAATCGGCAGTGCCAACCTGGACAACCGTTCGTTCCGCCTGAACTTCGAGATCACCCTGCTGACAGTCGACCGCGGGTTCGCTGACCAGGTCGAGCACATGCTAGTCAATGACTTCGAACAGGCCAGGGAAATTACTGCGGAGGACAGTCTCGACACTCATCGGCTGCAGCAATTGGGGATGCGCATTGCCCGGTTGATTTCGCCGATTCTGTGACGGGCAAATCCACCCCGAGGTAGGCGCTGCAAGAGCGGGTTCACCCACTCCTGCAGGGGAGCCAGCTCGCTTCATGATTCAGCGATAGAGGTCCTCGCGGGTCCAAGGCAGGTCATGGTGTCCATCTGCGTATGGCTTCACGGCCAGGATCTGGTGGAGGTTGATCCAGCCCTTCTGGAACGCATAGGCACACCCAGCCAGGTACAGGCGCCAGATACGCAAGGTATGATCGGGCACCAGTTTCGCCGCCCTGTGCAGCTGGTTCTCCAGGTTCTCGCTCCAGTGGTGCAGGGTCTTTGCGTAGTGCAGACGCAGGCTTTCCACGTCCACGACCTCCAGCCCCGCTTCACAGATACTGGCGCTGATCATCGAAAGGTGAGGCAACTCGCCGTGGGGAAACACGTAGCGGTCGATGAACTCTCCTGCACCACGGCCGACAGGTCGGCCGTCGACATGCTTGGCGGTGATACCGTGGTTCATCACCAGCCCCCCTGCCCTCACCGCCCCGAACAGTTTCTGGCAGTACAGCGCCAGGTTGGCATGCCCGACATGTTCGAACATGCCGACACTGACCACCTTGTCGAAGCGCCCGTCCTGCGGCAGGTCGCGGTAGTCGAGAATCTGCAGGTCAACCTTGTCGCTCAGGCCCTCGGCCTTGACGCGCTGGCGACCGAGCTTCAGTTGCTCCTTGCTCAAGGTGATACCAAACACTTTGGCGCCATACTCCCTGGCGGCAAAACGCGACAGCCCGCCCCAGCCACAACCCACGTCGAGCAGGTAATCACCTGCGTCCAGG
>NZ_JABMCN010000241.1 GCF_013179515.1 Pseudomonas sp. CM27 | reverse complement strand
TGTCGATGAAGTGCTGCTGTGCTACCCGGGCATCCTGGCGATCATCCATCACCGCCTGGCCCACCATCTGTACCAGGCCGGCTTGCCGCTGTTGGCGCGGATCAGCTCGGAGCTGGCGCATTCGGCCACCGGCATCGACATCCATCCGGGGGCGCAGATTGGCCCGAGCTTCTTCATCGACCATGGTACCGGTGTGGTAATTGGCGAAACCGCGATCATCGGCGAGCGGGTGCGCATCTACCAAGCGGTAACCCTGGGCGCCAAGCGCTTCCCCAGTGACGAGTCGGGCACGCTGCATAAAGGCCTGCCACGCCACCCGATCGTCGAGGACGATGTGGTGATCTATGCCGGCGCCACGGTGCTGGGGCGCATTACCATCGGCAAGGGCTCGACCATCGGCGGCAATGTGTGGCTGACCCGCAGTGTGCCGGCCGAGAGCAACATTACCCAGGCCAACCTGCAGCTGGATTGCCAGGACAAGAACTGATCGGGCATCTCTGCTGATTGTTCCGGCCTCTTCGCGGGTTCACCCGCGAAGAGGCCGGAACAGGGGACACCAATCAGCGCCCCAATTCGCATTGATATCCAATCCATGTTTAACTTGAACGCTTGTTCAATGAAAAAACGCTGGTCCGCTGCCGGTGTTCAACAGGAGGATTCCTTTGCTGAACCCGTTCATTCCGAACCTCACGTCATTTGACGAGGTGCACGCCCCATGAGTGCACCGAACCCTTCGCTTGCCGATAGCAAGATGCGCATGAACCCTCCGGTGTTCTACTTTGCGGCAAGTTTCATCCTTATCTTCGGCGTGGTGGTCATCTCCAACCCGCAAGCCGCAGGCGACTGGTTGCTGGCGGCGCAGAACTGGGCGGCCAACACGGTCGGCTGGTACTACATGCTGGCGATGACGCTGTACCTGGTCTTCGTGGTGGTCACCGCCTTGTCCGGCTACGGCAAGATCAAGCTCGGTGCCGACCACGACGAACCCGAGTTCAGCTACCTGTCGTGGGCCGGCATGCTGTTCGCTGCCGGCATCAGCATTACCCTGTTTTTCTTCTGCGTCTCCGAACCCCTCACCCACATGTTGCAGCCGCCCCAGGGCGAAGCGGGCACGGCCGAGGCCGGGCGCCAGGCCATGCAGATCCTGTTCCTGCACTGGGGCCTGCATGGGTGGGGCGTGTTCGCCTTCGTCGGCATGGCGCTGGCCTACTTCGCCTACCGGCACAACCTGCCCCTGGCCTTGCGTTCGGCGCTGTACCCGCTGATCGGCAAGCGCATCAACGGGCCGATCGGCTACGCAGTGGACGGCTTCGGCATCATCGCCACGGTGTTCGGGCTGGGTGCCGACATGGGCTTTGGCGTGCTGCACCTGAACGCCGGCCTCGACTACCTGTTTGGCATCAGCCATAGCCAATGGGTGCAGGTGATCCTGATCACCCTGATGATGGGCGCGGCAGTGGCCGTGGCCGTCGCCGGGGTAGAGAAGGGCGTGCGGGTGATGAGCGACATCAACCTGTTCCTGGCCTGTGCGCTGCTGCTGTTCGTGCTGTTCGCCGGGCCTACCCAGCACCTGTTCAATACCCTGATCCAGAACCTGGGCGACTACCTGGGCGCCTTGCCGCGCAAGAGCTTCGACGTGTATGCCTACGGTGAGAACCGTGACTGGCTGGGCGGCTGGACGGTGTTCTACTGGGCCTGGTGGATTGCCTGGGCGCCGTTCGTGGGGCTGTTCATTGCCCGCATCTCTCGTGGCCGCACCATCCGCGAGTTCGTCTTTGGCGTGCTGTTGATCCCGCTGGGCTTCACCCTGGCGTGGATGTCGATTTTCGGCAACAGCGCCCTGGACCAGGTCATCAACCACGGCATGACCGCCCTGGGCCAGTCTGCCCTGGATAACCCGTCGATGAGCCTGTACCTGCTGCTGGAGACCTACCCCTGGAGCAAGGTGGTGATCGCCACCACGGTGTTCATCAGCTTCGTGTTCTTCGTTACCTCGGCCGATTCGGGCACCGTGGTGCTGTCGACCTTGTCGGCTACCGGCGGTGGTGCGGACGAAGACGGGCCGAACTGGCTGCGCATCTTCTGGGGCGCGATGACGGCACTGATCACCAGTGCGCTGCTGTTTGCCGGCAGCATCGATTCACTGAAGTCGGCAGTGGTGCTGACCTCGCTGCCGTTCTCGCTGATCCTGCTGTGCATGATGTGGGGGCTGCACAAGGCGTTCTACCTCGAGTCGCAACGGCAGATCGCGCAGATGCACTCGCTGGCACCGTTCGCCCAGTCACGCCGCGGCCGTGGTGGTTGGCGCCAGCGCCTTAGCCAGGCGGTGCATTTCCCGTCGCGTGATGAGGTGTATCGCTTCATGGACGACGTGGTGCGCCCGGCGATTGCCGAAGTGCGTGATGTGTTCGAGCAGAAAGGCCTGGTACTGATTACGCAGGACGACCCCAGCCATGACAACGTCAGCCTGAAGATTGGCCATGGCGAGGAGCAGCCGTTCATTTACCAGGTGCAGATGCGTGGCTATTTCACGCCATCGTTCGCCCTGGGTGGGTTGGGTACGCAGGATTTGAAGAACCGCCGCTACTACCGGGCGGAAGTGCACCTGAGCGAAGGCAGCCAGAACTACGACCTGGTTGGCTACAGCAAGGAGCAGATCATCAACGACATCCTCGACCAGTACGAACGGCACATGCAGTTCCTGCATCTGGTCCGTTAGCCCGCCGGGGCCGCTGTGCGGCCCATCGCCGGCAAGCCAGCTCCCACAGGTATCTCACAATCTTCAAACCTGTGGTAATCCTGTGGGAGCTGGCTTGCCGGCGATTGGAGGCCGAAGGCCTCCCCATCGGACTATCAGAAGGGCGCATCCCCCAGGATGGTCGCCCGATGCATCACCCGCCGGTTCGGCCGGTAGTCATCCACCGCAAAATGCTGGGTCACGCGGTTGTCCCAGAACGCCACGTCATGCTCCTGCCAGCGCCAGCGAATGCTGAACTCCGGCCGCGTCGCATGGGCGAACAACAGCTTCAGCAGCGCCTCGCTTTCCAGCTCGCTCAGCTCGTTGATGCGCGTGGTGAACCCTTCATTGACGAACAGCGCCTTGCGCCCGCTAACGGGGTGGGTTCGCACCACCGGGTGCGACAGCGGCGGGTTGTTGCGCCGCGTCGCCTCCCAGCGCGCCAGGTCTTCCGGAGTAGTACCAAAGCGCTCCAGCGGAAACGACTTGGTGAAGTCGTGGGTAGCGGTCAGCCCGTCGAGCATCTCGCGCAATGGCGCCGACAAGGCCGCCAATGCTGCGATGCCGCTGGCCCACAGGGTATCGCCACCGTAAGCCGGCAACTGCTTGGCGCTGAGCACTGCGCCCAGTGCCGGGGTCGGCAAAAAGGTCACATCGGTGTGCCACACGGCGTTGTCGCGCACATCGGTGACCGCCGTATCCAGCACCAGCACCTGCGGGGTTTCCGGCACATTCGGGTAGATCGGGTGAATGTGCAGGTCGCCAAAGCGGGCGGCAAAGCGCGCCTGTTGCTGCGGGGTGATCGGCTGGTCGCGGAAGAACAGCACTTGGTGCTGCAACAGCGCCTGCCCGATGGCGTCGCGGTCGGCGGCGCTGATCTCGCGGCTGATGTCCACGCCACTGATCTGGGCGCCGAGCGCCGGGCTGAGAGGGGTGATGGTCAGGCTCATGTCGGTCTCTTTGGTCAGGCGCCGATATGTCGGCGTGGTCAGTCGAATTCAGTGGCTTTGCCCATGCCAGGGCACCAGCTTGCGCTGCAGGGCACGCAGGCTCATTTCCAGGGCGAAGGCGATCAGGGCGATCAGCAGGATGCCCAGTACCACCACATCGGTGACCAGGAACTGCGCCGCCGACTGCACCATGAAACCCAGGCCGCTGGTGGCCGCGATCAGCTCGGCCGCCACCAGGGTCGACCAGCCGACACCCAGGCCGATACGCACGCCGGTGAGGATGTCGGGCAGCGCGCTGGGCAGGATCACATGGCGAATCAGCTGGGCCTTGCTGGCGCCCAGCGACTGCGCCGCACGCAACCTGGCCGGGTCGACCGTGCGCACGCCGGTGGCCGTGGCAATCGCGATCGGCGCGAAGATGGCCAGGAAGATCAGCAGCACCTTGGACAGCTCGCCGATGCCGCACCAGATCACAATCAGCGGCAGGTAGGCCAGCGGCGGGATGGGCCGGTAGAACTCGATCAACGGGTCGAGAAGGCCGCGTGCCACTCGGTTGTAGCCGATGGCGATGCCCACCGGGATGGCGGTGAGCGTAGCGGCCAGCAGGGCCACGCCGATGCGCCCGAGGCTGGCGCCCAGGTGCTGCCACAGGCTGGCATCCATATAGCCTTGGGTCAGCAGGGCCCAGCCCTTGGCCAGGATGTCGGCGGGCGAGGGCAGGAACAGTGGCTCGATCCAGCCGCCGGCGGTCACTAGCCACCAGGCAAATAGCAGGCTGGCGAGGGTCAGCGTGCTGATCCAGCGGGTGGACAAGGGGCGGCGCTGCCCGGTGGCGCGCCGGGCTCGGCTATCAGGTTTGCCGGCAACCGGCAGGTCCAGGCTGTTCATGCGCGCTCCTGCAGACTTTGGCGTTGGGCGAACACGCTGGCCAGCACGTGCTCGCGGGTTTCGATGAAGCGAGGGTCGGATTTGATCGAGCGGGCCGACTCGCCGGCGGCATAGCGCTGCCCGTAGTCCAGTTGCAGGCGCTCGACCACGCGACCCGGGTTGGGCGCCAGCAGCACCAGCTCGCTGGCGAGAAACACCGCTTCTTCGATGTCGTGGGTAATCAGGAACACCGGCTTGGCGGTGCGTTGCCACACCTGCAGCAACAGCTCCTGCATCTGTTCGCGGGTAAAGGCATCGAGGGCGCCGAACGGTTCGTCCATCAGCAGCACCCGCGGGTCGGCTGCCAGCGCCCGGGCCAGGCCCACGCGCTGCTTCTGGCCACCGGACAACTGCCAGATACGGCGTTCGCCAAAACCGTCCAGGTCGACCAGGGCCAGCATCTCGCGGGCCTTGGCTTCACGCAGCGCGCGCGGTACACCGGCCAGCTCAAGGCCGAAGGCAACGTTGCCCAGCACGTTCTGCCAGGGCAGCAGCGCATCGTCCTGGAACACCACGCCGCGCTCGGCACCTGGGCCCTGCACCGGTACGCCATCCAGGGTGATACGCCCGCTGCTGGGCGCGACGAAGCCGGCGATAAGGTTGAGCAGCGAGGTCTTGCCGCTGCCGGAAGGCCCCAGGGCTACCAGCAACTGGCGCGGCCCCAGGCTCAGGTTGATATCGGCCAGCACCGGGGTATCGGCGCCGGGGTACTGTGCGCTGATGCGCTCCAGTTCGAGCAAGGCCATGGTGGGCTCCGGTCGGCTTTTACGGGGTCAGTTCGGGAGGTACTGGGCGCTGACGTACGGCGAGTAATCCGGCAGCACCGCGTCTACCTTGCCTTGCTGCTTGAGGAAGGTGGCGGTGTCGGTCAGTGCCTGGGTGGTGGGCGCGCCCAGTGCGCTGGCCTGGTCGGCAGCCAGCGGGTAGACGTTGCCCTGCAGCAATACCGGGATGTCGGCAGGCTTGGCGCCGGACAGCTTGGCCAGCTTGCTTACATTGTCGGGGTTGGCCAGCCAGGCTTTGGGGTCGTTGCGGTAGTCGGCGTAGGCGTCGAGGGTGACCTTGGCAAACGCCTTGACCACGTCCGGGTGCTTGGCAGCGAAGTCCTTGCGCACGATCCACGCGTCGAACGTGGGTGCACCTTTTTCGGCCAGTTCGCCAGAGGTGATCAGCACCTTGCCGTTTTCCTTGGCCACGCCCAGGGCCGGGTCCCAGACGTAGGTGGCGTCGATATCGCCACGCTTCCAGGCGGCAATGATGGCCGGCGGTGCGAGGTTGAGGATTTGTACCTTGGACGGGTCGATGTTCCAGCTTTTCAGTGCCGCCAGGAGGCTGTAGTGGCCGGTGGAGACGAACGGCACGGCGACTTTCTTGCCGACCAGGTCTTGCGGGGACTTGATGCTGTCACGGGCGACCAGCGCTTCACCGGCGCCAATCTGCGTGGCGATCAGGAATGTTTCGACCGGCAGCTTGCGGGTGGCCGCTGCGGCCAGCGGGCTGGAGCCCAGGTAGCCGATTTGCACGTCGCCACTGGCCACTGCGGTGATCACGTCGGCGCCGTTGTCGAACTTGCGCCAGTCGATGCTGGCTTTGCTGGCTTTTTCATAGTTGCCATCGACCTGCGCCACCTTGGCCGGGTCGACGGTGGTCTGATAGGCAACGGTGAGGTCGGCAGCCTGGGCAAACCAGCTTGTACTGGCGAGGGTCAGGGCTGCGAACAGGCGCAGCGGGGTGTGCGGGATCATGGTGGACCTCTCGTCAGGCAATCGGTGGGATGGATGACGAGAAGGCTAAATGATCTAAGAATCTTAAAATAAATAACTTTTTTGCATTAGCTTAGGAGCCAAATGCTTTAAGGGTCGGGCTGGGCAGACGCAGGTTCCCACCTGGACCACGTGAGGCAGCTGGGCCGATGATCTCGCTCAATGGCGGAATCAGAACGGCCTGCTAGGCTCTTTCGTCCTTATAGAACGATCGGGAATTAGGTTATGAGCAAACGTTTGCAAATAACCGATAGTTATGAATTCTTCCGCTTCTACAACGAAAAGCAGCAAAGGTTCGTAACATATTCCGTAAAAATCTTAGAAATTCACAAAACGGTCATTTTGGATTTATAGGATTGTCATTATCCTGTAGCGCAGGTGGCGTCTTAGACCAAAGTCGCGAAACGTTTAGAAACGATTGACTTAAGGGTCACGCTTTGGGACTAAATCGCCAATCCACGGTGAGCGGGGCAGCAGATCCCTCCGCCAGAGATACACAAAAATTAGAACGTAGAGGAGCAGAACATGTACAAGTCCAGCCTGGCCGTGGCCGTGGCACTGGGGGTTTTCGCCCAAACAGCAGGCGCTGCCGGTTTCGTTGAAGACAGCAAACTGTCGCTCAGCTCGCGCACCATGTATTACGACAACAACAACCGTGAAGCCCACGGCGCTGTTCGCCCGGATCAGCGTGAGACTGGCCAAGGCTTCAAACTTGACTACATTTCGGGTTTCACCGAGGGGACTGTTGGGTTTGGTGTTGATGCCCAAGCACTTTGGGGTATCCATTTGGATGGTGGCCGTGGCTACCACAAAAGTGGCTTCATGCCAGACGACAGCGATGGTTCTTCTGTAAGCCAGTGGGCCCGTGTCGGCGCTAACGCGAAGGCGCGCTTCTCCAAAACTGAAGCTCATTTTGGTAGCGCCCTGGCGCCTAACCTGCCGATTCTGGTCGCGAACGACGGCCGTGTGCTGCCTCAAACCTTCGAGGGTGGCACCATCCAGTCGAAGGAAATCGACAATCTGACCATCAATGCTGGCCAGCTGACGCACGCCATGGGCCGTGCCTCCAGCAACCGTACCGGCCTGTCGGTCTCCGGCGCATCTGCTGACAGCAACAAGTTCCGCTACGGTGGTTTGGACTACAAGCTTACTCCCGACCTGACCCTGCAGTACTACTACTCGAACCTTGAAGACTTCTACAAACAGCATTTCCTGGGCGCGACTCACGTCTTCAAGATCGCTGACAACCAGTCGTTCAAGACCGACCTGCGTTACTTCGACAGCAGCAGCGACGGTAAGAACGGTAGCGGCGGTGGTTACAACTTCGATAACAACAGGGGCTACGCCAAAACCGCTGGCGAGGTCGACAACAAGACCTGGTCCGCCATGTTCACCTATACCCTGGGTGGGCATGCGCTGATGCTCGGCCATCAGCAGATTGGTGATGACGGTGGCTTCGTGTGGTTGAACCAGGGCGGTGTCGTCGATGGTAACAACCGTAACGAAGGTGCTGGCGGTTCCAGCTTCTACCTGTTCACCGACAGCATGATCAATCAGTTTGCCCGTGCTGGCGAGAACACCACCTTCGGTCAGTACTCCTATGACTTCGCAGGCCTGGGTGTACCAGGTCTGAAAGCATCCGTGGCCTACCTGCGTGGTGATGACATCCGCAACCGGTCGGGCGATGGCACCTATAACGAATGGGAGCGCGACGCTCGCGTCGACTACACCATTCAGCAGGGGACGCTCAAAGGCCTGGGCTTCAGCCTGCGTCAAGGCGTCTACCGTGGCGCCGGTGAAAGCAGCGATGACCAGGATCAGACTCGCTTCATCGTGAACTACACTTACGCCTTCATGTAAGTTCGTAGCGTTACCAAAAGAGCCTCGCCTAGTGCGAGGCTTTTTTATGCCTGTAATTCCGTATGCAATATGGTTATAAACAAATCAATATTTATTCTTTTTGTTTTTAATCGGATGCAGGCACATTAAACCCACACGGTGTACAGAACCACGCACAGGAGCCGCAGCCCATGAGCCTAAAACTCGGCGATATCGCCCCCGATTTCGAACAGGATTCCAGCGAAGGCAAAATCCGCTTCCACGAGTGGCTGGGCAACAGCTGGGGGGTGTTGTTCTCCCACCCGGCCGACTTTACCCCGGTGTGCACCACCGAGCTGGGCCTGACTGCCAAGCTCAAGGACGATTTCGCCAAGCGCGGGGTCAAGGCCATTGCCTTGTCGGTGGATCCGGTCGACTCGCATCACCGCTGGATCGATGACATCAACGAGACCCAGAACACCGTGGTCAACTTCCCGATCATCGCCGACGCCGACCGCAAGGTGTCGGACCTGTACGACCTGATCCATCCGAACGCCAGCGACACCCTGACCGTGCGTTCGCTGTTCGTGATCGACCCGAACAAGAAGGTGCGCCTGACCATCACCTATCCGGCCAGTACCGGGCGCAACTTCAATGAAATCCTGCGGGTGATCGACTCGCTGCAGCTGACCGACAACCACAAGGTCGCCACACCAGGCAACTGGCAGGACGGCGACGAGGTGGTGATCGTGCCCTCGCTCAAGGATGAGGAAGAGATCAAACAGCGCTTCCCCAAAGGTTACCGCGCGGTCAAACCCTACCTGCGGCTGACCCCTCAGCCCAATCGTTGATGAATTCCTCGTTGCATTGCTCTTAGCCAAGCAGGGATTTTCGGGCCGTTTCGACGGCCCTTTTTTATGCCTGCTGAAAACCGCGTGGGCCTCTTCGCGGGTAAACCCGCTCCCCACAGGGTTAAGCGCCGTCCTCAAGGTTTGTGGTGTCCCTGTGGGAGCGGGTTCACCCGCGAAAAAGCCGGCACAGGAAATAATCAAAATGGAATAAACAAATGAAAAAATATGATTTCTAGATATATGTAAGCGCTGTTAATGTCACTCCCAACAGAACACAAGGAAGCGCTGCAATGCTGGTCGTCTCAATCGGTGGTAGCCCAAGTACCCGTTCACGCTCCGGCGTGCTGCTGGAGCGTTCGCGCCAGTGGCTG
>NZ_JABMCN010000240.1 GCF_013179515.1 Pseudomonas sp. CM27 | reverse complement strand
ACCCCATGGCCTATATTTCCGCGTTCATAAAGTCCGGGCGAGGCACGGAACTCGCATTCGATGTCCCTTCTTCGCCAAACGCCGCCATTCTCAGAGTTCAAACACCTGGGAGGAACTCCGGGGTAGTTGGCACTTTGTATGGCATTGAACTGCGCAAGGAACTGAAAAGCTTTCAGACCGGCCTGACGCTGATACTGGAATTCGGGGACCACTACATATGGACAGATGGCGACAGCCGCGACCCGGAACGCCCTTCACAGGACGAATTCAGCGAGTGGGCAGAGTCAAAAAAATATGGCTATACCGTCCGGGGCGGCTACAGCAAGGGGTATACCGCCAATGAGTTCCGCATGACCATAGCGCAAGTGCTACCTTCGCTGGCATTGGTCGGCGTAGCGACCTCACTGGTCTTGTACCTGGGCTTGATGAGAGCGCGCAAGGCCCACAGCGGCACCGCCGTCAGAGATGCATGACGGCGATGCAGGCGAGCATCAGTCGGTGCTCAGTACACCACGGCGTACCTGGTCGCGTTCGATGGATTCGAAAAGGGCCTTGAAGTTGCCTTCACCGAACCCATCGTCGCCCTTGCGCTGGATGAACTCGAAAAACACCGGGCCAAGCAGGGTTTCCGAGAATATCTGCAACAGCAGGCGCTTGTCGCCCGGTCGCGAGGCCCCATCAAGCAGGATGCCCCGGGCTTGCAGTTGGTCGACCGGCTCGCCATGACCCGGCAGGCGCTCTTCGAGCATTTCGTAGTAGGTTTGTGGCGGCGCAGTCATGAAGCGCATGCCGAAGCCTTTCAGGGCATCCCAGGTCTTGAGCAGGTCGTCGGTGAGGAAGGCCACGTGCTGAATGCCTTCGCCGTTGAACTGCATCAGGAACTCTTCGATCTGCCCGGCACCCTTGGAAGACTCTTCATTGAGCGGGATGCGGATCATGCCATCCGGCGCGGTCATGGCCTTGGAGGTCAGGCCGGTGTACTCGCCCTTGATGTCGAAGTAACGAATTTCACGGAAGTTGAACAGTTTTTCGTAGAAGCCGGCCCAGTAAGCCATGCGCCCGCGGTAGACGTTGTGGGTGAGGTGGTCGATGATCTTCAGGCCGGCACCTACCGGGTTGCGGTCTACGCCTTCGATGAAATTGAAATCGATGTCGTAGATCGAGCTGCCTTCCTCGAAGCGGTCGATCAGGTACAGCGGCGCACCGCCAATGCCTTTGATCGCCGGCAACCGCAGCTCCATCGGCCCGGTTTCGATTTCGACCGGCTGAGCACCTAGCTCCAGGGCGCGGGCATAGGCCTCATGGGCATTGCGCACGCGGAACGCCATACCGCACACCGACGGGCCGTGTTCAGCGGCAAAGTAGGAAGCGACGCTTTTGGGTTCGTTGTTCAGGATCAGGTTGATGCCGCCCTGACGATACAGGTGCACATCCTTGGAACGGTGGGTAGCCACCTTGGTGAAACCCAGTATCTGGAATACAGGCTCAAGCACGCCTGGGGTCGGCGAAGCCAGTTCGATGAACTCGAAGCCCAGCAGGCCCATTGGATTTTCGAAGATATCAGCCATGTTCGTGTCCTCATCTGCAGCGAAATATTATTGAGTGCGTAGGATGTCGAACAGAAATGGCGGTGAGCACGGTATGCCCCGCACGCTACGGGCGAGGAAGCCACCTATGATCAGCTTGAACCCATGGTATGTCATATGGACCCATTCTCGGCGGGTTTGATCCTTCGATGATGAAGGACCTTATTGTTGTATTCGTAAACCGATTCTACAGTGCGTAAAATGGTTTGTCGCGTTTTAGTTGCTCGGCCGTTCCGACAAACGGCTATCCTCTCGTTAGCTTTCATACAAGTCAGGTCAGCATGCCCCTTACCGCCAAACACCGCGCCGCGCTCAGCTGGCGCACCCTGCTGCCCTGGGTCGTCGGCGCACTCCCTGTGGTGTGTGGCCTGGGCGTGATGAACTGGCAGCTAGAACAGGAAATGCAGGCCAGTAGCCAGGCCACGACGCGCCAGGTTGTCGCGCAGGTCGAGCACATCCTCGATAACCTGGCCAGCGCTGCCAATACCCTGCTACCGCTCGCCGGAAGCCCGTGCGAGCAAGCCAAGCTGACGCTGCGTGCCCAGGTTACGCGCAATGCCTTCGTGCGCTCCACCAACCTGTTCAGCCACAACACCCTTTATTGCACTTCGCTGTTCGGTGACTTCGACGAGCCGGTCAACCCAGCCGACTACGTCGACGGCACGCTGTGGCTGATGGACGGCAACTCGGTCACTCCGGGTCATGCGCTGCTGGTCTACCGGGCCAGCGACGGTGACCGCGGCGCCATCAGTACCGTGGATGGCGACCATCTGCTGACAGCGCTGCGCCTGATCGGCCCCGATGAAGAGCTGCGCATCCGGGTGGGCGACAGGTGGATGGGCAAGGACGGTATCGTGCACAAGGGCGTACCGCCAGCCGCCGCCAGCGCGCATGTGCTGCTGGGCTCGACCCGCTACCCGTTCAGCGTGCAGGGCGGCTATGCCGCCGCGCAGCAGGGCCGGCTGTGGCGCAGCCACTATCCGGCACTGCTGGGCCTGCTGCTGGTGCTGGGCGCTGCAGCCGCCCTGGCCTGCCGCTGGCAGATCCGCCGCGCCAGCTCGCCCCGCGCCGAACTGCGCAGGGCGCTGGAGGCCGATGAATTTCTGCCATACTTCCAACCAGTGGTGCGCCAGGGTGATTATCGCTGGGCCGGCGCCGAAGTGCTGATGCGCTGGAACCATCCGCAAGAAGGCCTGGTACGGCCCGACCTGTTCATCCCCTACGCCGAACACAGCGGGCAGATCGTCGACATGACCCGCGCGCTGATGATGCACACCGCGCAGAGTCTGGCGCCGTATGCCGGGTTGCTGGAAGACGGCTTTCACATCGGCATCAACATCACCGCCGACCATTGCCGCGACCTGAGCCTGCTGGACGACTGCCGCACCTTCCTGCAGCACTTCCCACACGGTCGGGTGGTGCTGACCCTGGAGCTGACCGAGCGCAAGCTGATCGAGCCCACGCCCGTGACCCTGGAACTGTTCGAAAAACTCCATGCGATGGGCGTGATGATTGCCCTGGACGATTTCGGCACCGGCCAGTCCAGCCTCAACTACCTCCGCCAGTTCAAGGTCGACTACCTGAAGATCGACCAGAGTTTCGTCGCGCTGATCGGGGCCGATGCGCTGTCGGTGCATATCCTGGAAAGCGTTATCGAGCTGTCGGCCAAGCTGGGCCTGGGCATCGTCGCCGAAGGCGTGGAAACCGCAGCCCAGCGTGACTACCTGGCCCGCCACGATGTGGACTTCCAGCAGGGCTACCTGTTTGCCAAGCCCATGCCTGCGGCACAGTTTCTTGAAGCGCTGGCCGCCCGCCCAGGCGCGACACAGTTGCCGCAACGCACGCCCCCTGAGATCATGCGCGGCTGATTCACCCGCTCAACTCCCGTATTCGAGGCATTCGTGTCAAAAGGCATCGTTTCATCGGTCATGGCGTCCTGTCTGTTCGCTGTGATGTATTTCTATACCTCCCTGCTCAAGCCACTCGATGGCGAAGAGATCTTCGGCTGGCGCACCTTGCTGACCCTGCCCTGCCTCACCTTGTTCATGCTTGTCTCGAAGGACTGGAAACGTGTGGGTGAGCTGTTTTCGCGCATAAAACGTACACCGGCACTGTTGCTGGGCATGGTCGGTACTTCGTGGCTGATGGGCGTGCAGTTGTGGCTGTTCCTGTGGGCGCCCCTGCACGGGCGCAGCCTGGAAGTGTCGATGGGCTATTTTCTGCTGCCGCTGACCATGGTGCTCACCGGGCGGCTGGTGTATGGCGAGCGCCTGTCACACTTGCAGAAGGTAGCCGTGGCCTGCGCCGCGCTGGGCGTAGGCCACGAGCTGTACCAGCATGGCAGTTTTGCCTGGGAAACCCTGGTGGTGATGCTCGGCTACCCGATCTACTTCGTGCTGCGCCGGCGCTGCCGCACCGACCACCTCGGAGGCCTGTGGTGCGACATGTGCCTGCTGCTGCCGTGGGCGCTGTACTTCGTCATCCAGGGCCCGCTTTCCGGTGCCGACCTGCAGGCACACCCAGGGCTGTACGCGTTGATCCCGATCCTCGGGGCGATCAGCGCCTCGGCCCTGATCGCCTATGTACTGGCCAGCCGCTTGCTGCCGTTCAGCCTGTTCGGCCTGCTCAGCTACGTCGAGCCCGTGCTGCTGGTGGGCGTGGCGTTGCTGCTGGGCGAGAGCATCGGCCCGGATCAGTGGCTGACTTACCTGCCGATCTGGGCCGCAGTGCTGGTGCTGGTGCTGGAAGGCTTCAAGCACCTGCTGCGTCAGCGTCGCCGTTCGGTGTGAGCCGCACCTGGCGCACGCGGCGCTCCTCGACTGCCTCCACGGTCAGCGTCCAGCCATTCCAGGCCAGGCGGTCACCGACCATCGGCAGGCGGTCGAGCAGGCTCATCACCAGGCCGGCAAGGGTCTGGTAGTCCTCGGTGGCGCGGGCGCTGAAGCCGGTACGTGCTTGTACCTGGCTCAGGTTCACGGCACCACTGACCACAAAGGCTGGACCCTCCTGGACGATGCCCGGGCCTTCCACCTCGCTGGCATCCGGCAGCTCACCGGCAATCGATTCCAGGATGTCGGTCATGGTCAGCAGGCCGGTGAAGTCACCAAACTCGTTGACCACGAAGGCAATGTGGGTCGACTGGCCGCGCATCTGCTCCAGGGCGTTGAGGATGCTGAAGCTTTCCAGCAGGTTCAACGGCACCCGGGCCATGCCTTCAAGGTCTGGCTGGTTGCCCGATAGCAGTTCCTTGAGCAGTTCCTTCTTGTGCACAAAGCCCAGCGGCTCGTCGACACGGCCATCGCGAATCAACGGCAAGCGCGAGTACGGCGAGTTGGCGAGTGCCTGGGTAATGGCATCAGCCGGCTGCGCCAGGTCGATCACATCGACCTCGGTGCGGGCGGTCATGACCGTGCGAATCGGCCGCTCGGCCAGGTTCAGCACGCCACTGATCATTACTCGCTCGCGGCGGTCGAACACCACCTGCTCCTCGCCGCCCTCGACCAGGTCAGCAATTTCCTCGCCCACCTCGTCAGCTTCGACCCGGCGCCCACCCAGCAGGCGCAGCACGGCATGCGCCGTGCGTTCACGCAGTGGCCGGTGTTGCTGCACACTGCGTTTGCGACGGGCACGGGCCAACTGGTTGAACAGCTCGATCAGGATCGAGAAGCCGATGGCCGCGTACAGGTAGCCTTTCGGAATATGGAAGCCCAGGCCCTCGGCAGTGAGGCTGAAGCCGATCATCATCAGGAAGCCCAGGCACAGCATGATTACCGTGGGGTGGGCGTTGACGAAACGGGTCAGCGGCTTGCTGGCCACGATCATGATACCGATCGAGAAAATCACCGCGATCATCATGATCGACAGGTGCTCGACCATACCTACCGCAGTGATCACGGCATCCAGCGAGAACACCGCATCGAGCACCACGATCTGCGCGACAATCGGCCAGAACGCCGAGTGACGGGCCGGGCCGCTGGCCTGTGCCACATGGCCTTCCAGGCGCTCGTGCAGCTCCATGGTGGCCTTGAACAGCAGGAACACACCACCGAACAGCATGATCAGGTCACGGCCGGAGAAGCTCTTGTCGAACACCTCGAACAGCGGCGCAGTCAGCGTGACCATCCACGAGATACTGGCCAACAGGCCCAGGCGCATGATCAGCGCCAGGCTCAGGCCAATGACCCGCGCGCGGTCGCGCTGATGTGGCGGCAGCTTGTCGGCAAGGATGGCGATGAACACCAGGTTGTCGATACCCAGCACCAGCTCGAGGACGATAAGCGTCAACAGGCCCAGCCAGGCCGTGGGGTCGGCTAGCCATTCCATTAGCGGGTACTCACGACGGTAACGTCACAGGGACGGGGAACGGATGGCCAGGACGGCCGAAAACTGGGGGGCTCCGCGAAGGTGCTCATATAGGCCTTGATAACAGATTGGGAGAAAGATGCTACAAGCCCAGCAGGTTTATCTGATAGCGCAAAACTATTACAAAACCTGTAACAGCCCTGCTTGAACCCGGGCCACTTGTGCAAATCCGGGACGGGAGACTTTTCTTCAATACGCGAGGCCCGGGATGGCCGAGGATGGACGCCTCCCTTGACCATACGGATTGCCCTCATGAGCCTGTCCCTTTCCATGGCCGCTTTCGCATTGGCGGCCTCGATCTCCCCTGGCCCGGTCAACATCGTCGCGCTTGGCAGCGGCGCCCGCCACGGCCTGCGCGCCAGCCTGGCGCATGTGGCCGGTGCCACGCTGGGCTTTTGCCTGTTGCTGGTACTGGTCGGGCTGGGCGTGCATCAAATGTTGACGCGCTGGCCATTGCTGGGCCTGCTGTTGCACTGGGGCGGCGTTGCCTTCCTGCTGTACATGGCGTGGAAGCTGGCCAGCGATGGCGGCCGCCTGGGCAGCACTCAGACTGATCAGGCCCCCACGGCCTGGCACGGTGCGGCCATGCAATGGCTAAACCCCAAAGCCTGGCTGGCGGCGGTGGCAGGGGTTGGCGCCTATACCGGGGGTGAACAGCACTTGCTGTGGCTGTTTGCCTGGATCTATGGGCCGATCTGCTTCATCTCGGTAGCCAGTTGGGCTTGGGCCGGTAGTGTGATACGCCAGTACCTGAGCGACCCACGGCACATGCGCCTGCTTAATCGGGGCTTGGCAGCGTTATTGCTGGGCAGTGCGGTTTACCTGGTGATCTGAGGGCCTGTACCGGCCCTGTCGCCGGGCAAGCCAGTGCCCACAGGGTCGCATCAGGGCTGACAGGTGCTTGCCGCAAGAAATGCAACGCAGCGAAGGCCACACTCAGCTGTTTGCATTGCGGTAATGGCCCGGCGTTGCCGCCAGGTGCTGTTTGAATGCCCGTTGCAGGTGCGCCTGGTCGGCAAACCCGGCCTCCTGCGCCACCTCGGCGATCGCCCTGCCCTGGCGCAGCTGTGCGCGGGCCAGTTGCACGCGCTGGTCGAGCAGGTAGCCGTGCGGCGTCAATCCAAAACGTTGGCGAAACGCACGAATCAGGTAGGACCGCGACAGGCCGCAGGCCGAGCAGATGTCTTCCAGGCTCAGTGGGTCGCTGCGATGAGCGCGTATGAAAGCTGCGGCAGCGTCCAGTCGCGGGTTGCCCTCGTCAATCACGCTGGCCTCACCACCAAGCAACCCGGGCAATGCGCTGAACACGATGGCCAGGCGTGCTTCGCGATCCGCCACACTGGCATCGAACAGGTCTGCAAAGGCCTGCAACAGCCGCCGGTACAACACGGGCGAACGGCTCCAGGTCTGTGCCGGCAAGGCAAAATCCAGCGCCTGCAACCAAGGCCAGTCGACAAACAGCATCAGGTAGGACCATGTCTCGCCGGCAATGGGGTTGCAGGTATGCACCACGCCCGGGTTCATGAGGACTGTGGTACCCGCCTCCACCTCAATGCGCTGATCGCCATTCAGATAGGTACTGCGCCCACCGGTGATCACCCCAATGGAAAAGCTTTCGTGGGAATGTGCCGCATAGCACACCTGGCGCCCATCCCCTACCCGACGGGCTTCGACGAAAGGCAACGCAGGGTCGCGCCAGAACCGTGATACCTCGATCATCCCTCGCCCTTCTCGTCGCGGCCATGTGCCTGGATACTACACAGTTATCGGGGGAACAAGTCCAGCGTCCGCTCCACCTCGCCGATGTCGATCCTGAAGCCATCGCCCTCCGGTATGCCGACCACAAACCCGAAATGCTGGTAGTCACGGTCCGTCAGGTATTTGTAATAGCTGACAAAGCGGTTCGGCGGCTGCAAGGTCAGCAGGCTACCACCGGCTTGCAGCACATTGACCCCATGCACCAACTGGCTACCCTCGACGCCGACGACCACGTTAGCCCCGGCGCACGCTGCAACGATACTGGGCACATCGGACTTCAACGGGTTGACCACGCGAAAGCCCCGGGTGATGCGCAGGTGTTCGGCAAGCTCCAGTTCGTTGCGCAGCAGGCGCAGGTCGCCGTCGCCGCCACGCAGCAGAAACACCCCAGGGTGCGGGGCATGCGGCACATGCGAAAGCAGTTTGTCGCCCATGGCCTGGTAGCGGGCATGCCGACTGCGGTTGTTGCTCTGGTCATCGAACAGCACCAGTTCACGGAAGAACGCACTGCGCAAGCGCAGCGGTTTCATGCCCAGCCAGTCTTCGTAGGCCGGTGCCTGGGTAAACAGCGGAAACTTTGCCGAAGGCGCAATGGTCACCGGCAAGCCCTCGTTACAGGCCAGTGCATAGGTTGGGCAGTCTTCCATCAGCCAGGTGCCGAACCACGAATTGCCGTTTTGCGTGCAATAGACGGCCGCACGGTCGATCTCGTTGTCGACGATGATGGTCGGAAAGGTACTCGGTTTCTGCGACAGCCAGTGGCTGGCCTTGCCCTTGTACAACGCCCCGTCGACCAGCCATGCATTCTTGATCAGGTAGCCTCGGGTGGGCCCTTGCGAGGTAATGATGCCGCCCTCCATGGTGCGCGCCGGGTGCTCGTAGGGGTAGAACCGCTTGCCCTCCCAACCCGTCACCCGTTCCAGCTGGCCGGGCAGGTAGAGGGCCGGCGGCGAAACCGTGACCTCACCTGGGGCGATGTCCCAGCTTTTGTCGGCGATGCTTTTCAGGTCCAGGGCCCGGTGCTTGCCCAGCCGTTTACGCGCCATGTAGCGGTAGGCGGCCAGGGTCCAGGTATGCTGCCTGGCTGCGGGAGATGCACTGAACTGCGAGATATCGCCTCCCATGAAGCGTCCTCCCTAGATGACGAGCCTGGCGCGGGGCGCCGATCAATGGTTCACAGGCAACGACTCAGCTGCACGCAACCCGTTCCAGGGTGGGCGGCGACTGCAGGTTGGCATAGCGGCTGCGCAAGCTCTCCACGAACGGCTCGCCCTCGGCGTTGCCGCCATAGAGGTAGATCTTGTGCAGCCCGCCGAACACCATTTCATGATAACGGCTGGCCACTTCCTCACTGCTTGGCCCGTCGGGCAGCCCCAGGTGCAGGGTCAGCTTGTCGCCTTCAACCGCGAACATCGGCGTGTCCCAGAGGAACTTCGCCGTACCGGTCCTGGGCAGGCGGACGAACAGGTAGGCATGGTTGCCCAGCGAGTCGATGTCACCCCCACGGCGGCGCTTCCATTTCAACAAGCCGTCATCAGGGCGCGCCAGGCACAGGCCGATATCGTAATAATCGAAGCCCTGCTCGAGGGCCCACTCGAGGGCCATGAAGGTGGTGATCGAGTTCACCTCGCGCAACTTCTTGGCATCGGCAAATACCGCTTCGCAATAACCGAAACGCAAAGTGCTCCAGTAACGCTTGCCGCCGCGCACCACT
>NZ_JABMCN010000024.1 GCF_013179515.1 Pseudomonas sp. CM27 | reverse complement strand
GTTCGACGCCTCGATGAAGCCGCTCCCACAGGGGGAATGAGGCCCCTGTGGGAGCGGCTTCATCGAGGCGTCGAACCGCCGCGAAGCAGGCGCCGCTGGTACAGCAGGCTTACTTCACTTCAACTGCCAGGCTCTCGGCAATCTTGCTCTGCCACAGGGCAGGGCCAGTGATGTGTACCGACTCACCGTTGCTGTCTACAGCGACGGTAACCGGCATGTCCTTGACGTCGAACTCGTAGATCGCTTCCATGCCCAGCTCGGCGAAGGCCAGCACCTTGGACTTGCGGATGGCCTGGGCCACCAGGTAGGCAGCGCCGCCGACGGCCATCAGGTACACGGCCTTGTTGTCCTTGATCGCCTCGATCGCGGTCGGGCCACGCTCGGACTTGCCGATCATGCCCAGCAGGCCGGTCTGCTCGAGGATCTGGCGGGTGAACTTGTCCATGCGGGTGGCGGTGGTCGGGCCAGCCGGGCCTACCACTTCGTCACCCACCGGGTCGACCGGGCCAACGTAGTAGATGAAGCGGCCTTTCAGGTCGACCGGCAGTTCTTCGCCACGGTTGAGCATTTCGACCATGCGCTTGTGGGCGGCATCGCGGCCGGTCAGCATCTTGCCGTTGAGCAGGATGGTCTCGCCCGGCTTCCAGCTGGCCACTTCTTCCGGGGTGATGTCGTCGAGGTTGACGCGACGGGCGCTCGGGCCGGCTTCCCAGACGATTTCCGGGTAGGCGTCCAGCGACGGCGCTTCCAGCTCGGCCGGGCCGGAGCCATCGAGCACGAAGTGCGCGTGGCGGGTGGCGGCGCAGTTGGGGATCATGCACACCGGCAGGGAGGCGGCGTGGGTCGGGTAGTCCATGATCTTGACGTCGAGCACGGTGGTCAGGCCACCCAGGCCCTGGGCGCCGATGCCCAGCTGGTTGACCTTGTCGAACAGCTCCAGGCGGATTTCCTCGATGCGGTTCTGCGGGCCACGGGCTTTCAGTTCGTGGATGTCGATGGACTCCATCAACACTTCCTTGGCCATGACCGCAGCTTTCTCGGCGGTGCCGCCGATGCCGATGCCAAGCATGCCAGGCGGGCACCAGCCAGCGCCCATGGTCGGCACGGTCTTCAGTACCCAGTCGACGATCGAGTCGGACGGGTTCAGCATGGCCATCTTCGACTTGTTCTCCGAGCCGCCGCCTTTGGCTGCGACATCGACCTCGACCTTGTCGCCGGGGACGATGGAGTAGTGGATCACTGCCGGGGTGTTGTCCTTGGTGTTCTTGCGGGCACCGGCCGGGTCGGCCAGGATCGAAGCACGCAGGACGTTTTCAGGCAGGTTGTAGGCGCGACGCACACCTTCGTTGATCATGTCGTCGACGCTCAGGGTGGCGCCGTCCCAGCGCACGTCCATGCCTACGCGCACGAACACGGTGACGATACCGGTGTCCTGGCAGATCGGGCGGTGGCCGGTGGCGCACATGCGCGAGTTGATCAGGATCTGGGCAATGGAATCGCGTGCAGCAGGCGACTCTTCACGCAGATAGGCCTCGTGCATGGCCTGGATGAAATCGACGGGGTGGTAGTACGAGATGAATTGCAGGGCGTCGGCGACGCTCTGAATCAGGTCGTCTTGCTTGATCACGGTCATGCAGCGCGCTCCTCTTAAAGACGGGAACATTCATAGAGACGCTCGACGGTGCCGACCAGCATGTCGAAACGCCTTGCAAAGGCGCGCCGGCAGCATGGCCGACGCAAAAGGCGCGGCAGTATAGCGTGCCTCTGGGTGTGAAACACCTGCGCGTGGTCTGGACCTTGGTCGGCAAGGCGCAGGCATCCTTTTTGCTGGTATTGCCCGCTTGGCATACAGTGGCCTGATGAACGATGGAGAAACACCGACCATGCCGGAACTTTGCGTGGGCGAACGCCGCTGGGTGGTGCCGACCGGCAGCAACCTGCTCGATGCCCTGAACGACGCCGGGCTGCACGTCCCCTATAGCTGCCGCGCCGGCAGTTGCCATGCCTGCCTGGTGCATTGCGAGGTGGGCCAGCCGCTGGATGCCATGCCCGAGGCCCTGGCGCTGGACAAACATGCCCTGGGCTGGCGCCTGGCCTGCCAGTGCCGGGTGGTTGAAGACCTGCGCGTGGCGCTGTTCGACCCGCGGCGCGATGGTGTACCAGCCCAGGTCAGTGCGCTGGACTGGTTCGGCGATGTGTTGCGGGTGCGCCTGCGCCCGGAGCGGGCGCTGCGCTATCAGGCGGGGCAGCATGTGGTGTTGTGGCTGGGCGAGGCCGCGCGGCCTTATTCCTTGGCCAGCCTGCCGGGTGAGGATGATTACCTTGAATTTCATATCGATTGCCAGCGCCCAGGCGATTTTTGCGACAGGGCCCGGGGGCTGAAGCTCGGGGACACGCTGCGGCTGGGCGAACTCAGGGGCGGGGCGTTGCACTACGACCCGGACTGGCAGGAGCGGCCACTGTGGCTGCTGGCGGCCGGTACCGGTCTGGCACCGTTGTGGGGCATCTTGCGCGAGGCGTTGCGCCAGGGGCATCGGGGGCAGATTCGGGTGGTGCATGTGGCACGGGACCGTGCTGGGCATTATCTGGCCGAGGCGCTGATGCAACTGCAAGGCGTGGATGTCGAACTTGTGCTGGCGGAGCAGATGGATGAAGCGCTGGCGCGGTTGCGGCCGTCATCGCGGCAGACGCTGGCGCTGGTGTGCGGAGCGCCGGGGAGTGTCGAGCGGTTTGCCCGACGGCTGTTCATTGCCGGGGTGCCGCGGGGGCAGGTGTTTGCTGATGTGTTTGTGGAGCATGTCTGAAAGCCGGGAGGGCGTTGCCCTCCTTTCGCGACACAAGGCCGCTCCTACCGGGGAATGCATAACCCTTGTAGGAGCGGCCTTGTGTCGCGAAGGGCCGCAAAGCGGCCCCTTTCAAGCTAAGGATCAGCCGACCAGCGGATCGCCAACGTGCAGGATCTTCATGCCATTGGTGCCACCGATGGTGTGGTAGCTGTCACCTTTGGTCAGGATCACCCAGTCGCCTTGCTGCACCAGGCCACGCTGGAGCAGTTCGTCGACCGCCGCCTGGCTCACCTTGTCGGCCGGCAGCGAGGCCGGGTCGAATGCGATCGGGTACACGCCGCGGAACATCGAGGCGCGCGCCTGGGTGGCGCGGTGCGGCGACAGTGCGTAGATCGGCACGTGCGAACGCAGGCGCGACATGATCAGCGGGGTGTAGCCGCTTTCGGTCAGGGCGATGATCGCCTTCACGCCCGGGAAGTGGTTGGCGGTGTACATGGCCGCCAGGGCGATGCTTTCGTCGCAGCGCTCGAAGGTGGTGTGCAGGCGATGGCTGGACTTCTGGCTGGTCGGGTGCTTTTCAGCACCCAGGCAGATGCGGGCCATGGCCTGGACGGCTTCGATCGGGTAGGAACCGGCGGCACTTTCGGCCGACAGCATCACCGCGTCGGTGTTGTCGAGCACGGCGTTGGCCACGTCGGACACTTCGGCACGGGTCGGCATCGGGTTCTGGATCATCGACTCCATCATCTGGGTCGCCACGATCACCGCCTTGTTGTTGCGGCGGGCGTGCTGGATGATCTTCTTCTGGATGGCGATCAGCTCGGCATCGCCGATTTCCACACCCAGGTCGCCACGGGCAACCATCACTGCGTCGGAAGCGGCGATCAGCTTGTCGAGGGTTTCATCGTCGGCAACGGCTTCGGCGCGTTCGATCTTGGACACCAGCCAGGCGCTGCCGCCGGACTCGTCGCGCAGCTTGCGCGCGTATTCCATGTCGCTGGCGTCACGCGGGAAGGAAACGGCCAGGTAGTCCAGGTCCATTTCTGCGGCCAGCTTGATGTCGGCCTTGTCTTTTTCGGTCAGGGCCGGTGCGGTCAGGCCGCCACCTTTGCGGTTGATGCCTTTGTGGTCCGACAGCGGGCCACCGATGATCACCACGCAGTGCAGGGCATCAGCGGTAGCAGTCTCGACGCGCATGACCACACGGCCATCGTCGAGCAGCAGTTCGTCACCTACGCCGCAGTCCTTGACCAGATCGGGGTAGTCGATACCGACGATGTCCTGGTTGCCTTCGGTCAGCGAGTGAGCGGTGGAGAAGGTGAACTTGTCACCGATCTTCAATTCGATGCGCTTGTTGGCGAACTTGGCGATGCGGATCTTCGGGCCCTGCAGGTCTCCCAGCAGTGCGACATGGCGGCCGTTCTTGGCAGCGATTTCGCGGATCAGGCGGGCGCGGGCCTTGTGCTCGTCCGGGGTGCCGTGGGAGAAGTTCAGGCGCGCCACGTCCAGGCCGGCAAGGATCAGTTGTTCGATCACTTCCGGCGAGTTGCTGGCGGGGCCAAGGGTGGCGACGATTTTGGTACGGCGGATGGTCATGCACAGACTCCTATAGTGAAGCGCAGCGAAAGGCTACTCCTGAATCTCGCTGTAGTCATTGTTCGGTTGCACTACCTGCGACCAAGGCAGGGTGGCATTTGAACGGGCAGGGTATCCTTGCAAAACGGTGTGAAGATTTGCAGGCAAGCGCCGATACACTGGCATCAAAGGAGATCCCCATGCGAGCCCTGATCGTTTTCGCCCTGGCCGCCAGCGCCGTCGGCTGCACCCGCTGGTCCATGGACCACCACCTGAACAATGCCTATCGCGCCTACGACCGTGGCGACTGCCAGCGGGTGATGCTGGAGCTGTCCCAGGTCGACCGCACCAGCCGCGCCCGACCGTTCATCCACCCCGAGGTTTCGCTGCTGCGCGGCCAGTGCCTGGAGCGCCAGGCGCTGTACGTGGATGCTGCGCAGACCTACCAGTACCTGATCCAGCAATACCCGGGCAACGAATATGCCTATCGGGCGCAGGCACGCCTGCAAACCCTTGAAAAGCTCGGCCATTACCGTGGTGGGGAAGCGGCGGTGGCCAACCCGGTGACGACTGCACCTTGGCGATAACACCAAGGTGTGATTTATTTCACGGGATTTGCGGCGCGCCCTGCGCTAATCTGTAACTCAGCTGTTACAACAACCGCCAGTTCCACGTATTCCTGGCTCAGGTACGGAATGCACTTGCGATCATGTTCAACAAGCGCCACATCGAACGTCACCAACTGCCTTGTGTCCTCAAGGTATTCAACCGCTTTACCGGCCAGGCGCTCGGCCAGCTGGGCAATGCCTCCGAAGACGGGTTGATGGTCATCAGCCAGCTGCCAGTGCTGGTAGGGCCAGATTACGAACTGCAATTGCGCTTGCCACTGGTCGGCGGCGGGCACCAGTTTGTCAACCTGACGGCCAGCTGCCTGTGGTGCCGCGAGGACCAGACGCCGGGGCACTACGACTCGGGCTTCATGCTGTTGCAGGCACCGCGCGAATACGATGAATTCGTTCGCTCATTGCGGGAGTATTTCAGTTTCCTTCCTGCCGACGCTTCGGTTTGAGGCTGCGTTAGAATCGGGTCGACCTCGATACAGGACGACCCCGTGACCTCCAGCATATTCTGGCACGACTACGAAACCACCGGCATCAACCCGCGCTGCGACAGGCCGCTGCAGGTGGCCGGCGTGCGCACCGACTTCGACCTCAACGAGATCGACGATCCGATCAGTCTTTATTGCCGGCCCTCCGACGACATCCTGCCGCACCCGGCCGCCTGCCTGGTGACCGGCATCACTCCGCAGCAGCTGGCCGAACACGGCCTGTGCGAAGCCGAGTTCATGACCCGGGTACACGCGCAACTGGCGCAACCGGGTACCTGTGGCGCTGGCTACAACACCCTGCGCTTCGACGACGAAGTGACGCGCTACAGCCTGTACCGCAACTTTTTCGACCCCTACGCGCGTGAATGGCAGGGCGGCAACAGCCGCTGGGACCTGATCGACATCGTGCGTACAGCCTATGCACTGCGCCCGGACGGTATTCACTGGCCGCAACAGGACGGGCGTACCAGCCTGCGCCTGGAGCTGCTGAGCAAGGCCAATGGCATTGACCATGGGCATGCCCACGAAGCGCTTTCCGACGTGCGGGCAACCATTGCCCTGGCCCGACTGATCCGGCAGCAACAGCCCAAATTGTATGACTGGCTGTTCCAGTTGCGCAGCAAGCACAAAGTGATGGAGCAGGTCCGTCTGTTGCAGCCACTGGTGCATATATCCGGGCGCTTTTCGGCAGCACGTAGTTACTTGGGCGTGGTATTGCCGTTGGCCTGGCACCCGCGTAACCGCAATGCGCTGATTGTCTGCGACCTGCATCAGGAAACCCTGCCGCTGCTGACGGAAAGTGCTGAAGTACTGCGCCAGCGGTTGTATACGCGCCACGAAGAACTGGCCGAGGGTGAATTACCGGTGCCGCTCAAACTGGTACAGATCAACCGCTGTCCGGTACTGGCGCCATTGTCGGTATTGCGCCCGGCCGATCAACAACGCCTGGGCCTGGACTTGACGTTGTTACAATTGCGCGGCGAACAGTTGGCTAATCAACAGGCGCAATGGCAAGACAAGCTGGAACACATCTTCGGCCCGGAAGACTTTGCCCCGAGTGAAGACCCGGAACAGCAGTTGTATGCTGGTTTTCTGGGTGACCGGGACCGGCGCTTATGCGAGCAAGTTCGTGCGCTGGAACCGGCGCAGTTGGGCCGCGGGCAATGGATGTTCGATGACCCGCGTCTGCCGGAATTGTTGTTCCGCTATCGGGCGCGTAACTTTCCGGATACCTTGACCGGCGAAGAGCAGCAACGTTGGTTTGGCTTCTGCCAGCAGCGCCTGAGCGAGCCACAGTGGGGCGCGCCGAATACCTTGGGCGACTTTGCAAAGGCGTGCCAGCAAGCCTGGGATGGCGCCGACGAGGCGGGCCGGGGTGTGCTGGAGGCCTGGCAAGTGCATGCACGGCAATTGCAGGCACAATTTGCAATTGGCTGAGAGCAGACAAACAAAAACGCCGGCAATGTGCCGGCGTTTTTGTTGAGCGAAGCAAAAGGCGGAGGCGGACAATCAGTCCAGCAGGGTCGCCCAGCTTTCAACCACATCGCCGCCCCAGTTGGCTTTCCACTCTTTCAGGGTTTTGTGGTTGCCGCCTTTGGTTTCGATCACTTCACCATTGTGCGGGTTCTTGTATTGCTTGACCTTGCGCGCACGCTTGGTGGCAGTAGTCTTGACGGCGCCGCGTGGGGCCTTGCTCAGTTTCGACTCTGGGTCGAGCAGGGCAATCACGTCGCGCAGCGACTTGGAGTACTCGCCCATCAGCGTGCGCAGTTTGCCTTCGAACTCCAGTTCTTTCTTCAGCTTGTCATCCTGCGACAGGTTGGCCAGGCGGGCCTGAAGTTCCTTGATGGCTTCTTCGGTAGCGCGGTACTCGTTGATCAGGGACATGGAGTGTTCCTTAATGCGTGTTCAGAAATGTGTGGGGCAATAATAGACAGCCGATACTCGCAAGTAAACATAATATTGGCCAGTTAACTGCTAATTAAGCTGTGACAATATTTCTCTACGTGAACAAAAATTTACATAAATACCGTGCATGTGGTCATGTCTGTCAGACATTGCCCTCAAGCATCTGGCGACCTGGGCGCGCCATCGCGGCTACGATCAATACTGCGTTTTTTCTGGCGGGCCGCTAGAATGAGCGCCTTTGCGAAGTTCTGGAGTCTCATTCATGCGCACCTATCGTCTGGTGATCGCCTGCCCCGACCGTGTTGGCATCGTGGCGAAAGTCAGTAATTTCCTGGCCCTGTACAATGGCTGGATCAACGAAGCCAGTCACCACTCCGATGAGCAGAGCGGCTGGTTCTTCATGCGTCATGAAATCCGCGCCGAATCGTTGCCGTTCGGTATCGAGGCCTTCCGCGAAGCGTTTGCGCCGATTGCCGAAGAGTTCTCCATGACCTGGCGGGTTACCGACTCTGCGCAAAAGAAGCGCGTCGTGCTGATGGCCAGCCGCGAGTCGCATTGCCTTGCCGACCTGTTGCACCGCTGGCACACCGATGAACTGGACTGCGAGATCCCGTGCGTGATCTCCAACCATGACGACCTGCGCAGCATGGTCGAGTGGCACGGTATTCCGTTCTTCCATGTACCCGTCGACCCCAAGGACAAGGCCCCGGCCTTTGCCGAAGTATCGCGCCTGGTTCAGGAGCACACTGCCGACGTGGTGGTGCTGGCCCGCTACATGCAGATCCTGCCGCCGCAGCTGTGCCAGGACTACGCCGAGAAGGTCATCAACATCCATCACAGCTTCTTGCCCTCGTTTGTCGGTGCCAAGCCGTACCACCAGGCTGCCTTGCGTGGCGTGAAGCTGATCGGCGCAACCTGCCATTACGTGACCGAAGAACTGGACGCCGGCCCGATCATCGAGCAGGACGTGGTGCGTGTCAGCCATGCCGACAGCATCGAGGACATGGTCCGCTTTGGCCGCGATGTCGAGAAGATGGTGTTGGCCCGTGGCTTGCGTTATCACCTGGAAGACCGCGTGCTGGTACATGGCAACAAGACGGTAGTGTTTGACTGATTGCGCAGGGGGCGCAAAGCGCCCCCCAGCACATCTGAGGGAGACACCAATGCCCGGACAGCGCAACCAACCCACCGCTTCACCCCCACCTACGCTCGGCGAAGGCTGCCTGGCCCGTTTCGACCCTGAAGCCCTGGCCGACACCGACGGTACCGATTTCCCGGGCGCTGTCGAACTCTGGCAGCAGCTCAACCCGCCTGGCGCCGCCAGCGCTCCAGCAACGGACGCGCCAGCAGGCACACAAACACCGGCCCACCCGCCAGCAGGTAGAAGTAGTAGGTAACCGCCCGCCATATCAGGATCGCCGCAGCCGCGGTCGAACTGCCCACCAGTGGCGTCAGCAGGCTGGCCGAAGTCAGCTCGGCGGCACCGGCCCCTCCCGGTAGCAGGCTGAACTGCCCTGCACTGAGCGAGAGCATCTGCACCAGGAAGCTGGGGATCCACGCCAGGTCCACGCCCAGCCCCCGCAACACCAGGTACAACACGCTGTAGCGCAGGCTCCAGTGTGCGCAGGTCAGGGTGAACACCAGGGTCAGCGTGCGCTTGGGCAGGCGCCAGGTCTGCGCCAGCGCATCAATGAAGTGCAGTACTTTGCGCGCCCAGCGGCGTTGGCGCTGTCGGCTTACGCCCAGGCGCTGCAGCAGCCTGCCGTTGACGCGCATCACCGTGCGCCGGTAGCGCAATAGCCCGATCAACCCGGCCAGCGCCGTGCACAACATCAATGCACTGCCCAGCAGCATGCTCTGCTGGCTACGCCCCAGGCTGTGAAACAGCGCGTAGCCAGCAATCGCCAGCATCGCGCAGAAGAAGAACACCAGGTCGTTCAACTGGTCCATGGCGAACACTGCACCGCTGTGCGCCGGGCGTATGCGGTCGCGTGATAGCAGGGCCATCAAGGTCAACGGCCCGCCGCTGCCACCGGGCGTGG
Source organism: Pseudomonas sp. CM27 (assembly GCF_013179515.1). GTDB lineage: Bacteria > Pseudomonadota > Gammaproteobacteria > Pseudomonadales > Pseudomonadaceae > Aquipseudomonas. The sequence continues at coordinate 23,042 of NZ_JABMCN010000024.1, read as the reverse complement.
TGCAGATCGCGAACTCGGTGGCCATCACCACGCCCAGGCTGCGCAAGGGCCCCAGCCGTGCGCCATGCTGGCCGAGCAGCAGGCGCAGACGGATGGCATTGATCACCCAGCACAGCAGGATCATGCCCAGCAGGGTCAGCAGCAGTGTCGGGTCGAAGCGCTGCAGCCTCGGCAGCAGTTCGCTGCCGCCGAGCAAGGTTGGCACCAGCACCGCGCCAAGCAATGCCAGGCCGAGCCAGGCCAGGCGGTTCATGCGTTGGCCCGGCTGTCCAGCCAGGCCGACTTGGTCAGTGGTTGACGGCCTTGGGCCAGCAAGGTTTGCACGGTGTTCAGCCAGTACTCGCGGGATGTGCGGTGGCGCATGTCTACCGGGTGCAGGCCAAGGCGCAAGGTGTCGGCATCGCGCCAGCGTCGGCATTGCCAGTCGCAGAGCACTCGCGAGAGACCGCGACGCCATGCGCTGCGGGCGCTCCAGACCAGCCCCGGGGCTTCGATGGCAGTGAAATCCGGCAGCCGGTACAGGTGCTGCGGCGTGCTGGTGTAGCGCAGCGGCAGGCTGCGCAGAGCCTGGCGGGTGCCTTCGCTCATCAGCCAGGCCGGTGCGACAAAGCCCGCTACCGGCCAGCCCTGCTGGCTGAACAGCGCCAGCCCAGCTTCCAGGCGCTGCAGGGCCTGTTGCTGGTCGAGGGCATAGAACTCGCCTTCGTGGGTGTAGATGCGGCGCATGAAGTATTCGCCTGGCGTGCGCGGTGGTGGGCCGCTGTCGGCATGATAAAAGCCATGCAGGGCCAACTCGTCGCCCTGGGCCAGGCGTTGTTCCAGCAGGTGGCAGAAGGATGGCGAGCGCTGCAAGGGATTGCGCTGGTGGAAGTCCGGAACCACCAGCCAGGTCATGGGGATGCCGCCGATGGCATCGATGGCCTGTACGAACGGTTGGTAGTCTGGCCAAGTCTCCGGCGCGACATCGTGCAGCACCAGCATCAGGCTGGGCGGTCCCGGCATGGGCTCAGCCATGCGCGCGGACCTGCGGCTGGTGGCCAAGCACGGCCTGGTAGTGCTGCAGCAGGCCGGCCACCACGTTGTCCCAGGAATAGTGTTGCTCCACGTGGTTGCGCGCCTGGGTGCCGAGGGTTCGCACGCCTGCCTCGAACGCTTCGCGCACGGCCGCCGCCATGGCCTGGCCATCGTTGGGGCGACACAAGCGCCCGCACTGTTCGTTGACGATTTCACTGAAAGCCCCGGCGCGGACAGCCACCACCGGCGTAGCGCTGGCCATCGCTTCGAGAATCACCAGCCCGAAGGTTTCCTGGTCGCCAGCGTGCACCAGCAGGTCGGCGCTGGCCATCAGCCTGGCCACTTCTGGCGCCGGGCAGAACCGGTTGATCACGCTGACGTTGCGCGGCACGTTGGCGGGCATATTCGAACCTACCAGCAGCAGGTGATAGGGGCGGCCCAGCTGCTGCATGCAGTCGAGCAGCACGGGCAGGTTCTTTTCCCGCGAGCCGCGGCCGGCATAGATCAGCAAGCGGCTGGTGTCGGCAATGCCCAGTTCGGCGCGCAGCCGCGGGTCGCGTTGCTCGGGGTTGAAAGTGGTCAGGTCTACGCCCAAGGGTTGCACATGTACGTCGCGCACCCCCAGGCGGCGAAGTTTGTCGGCCATTACCTGGCTAGGGGCCAGCACCCGGTCGAAATTGCCATACAGTTTGCTGACATAGGCTTCGACATTGGGGGTGAACCAGTTGCCCATGCGGTTGCTGACCAGCAGCGGCAGGTCGGAATGGTAGAAGCCGATCACCGGTACGTCGAGCTGGCGACGGGCTTCGAGCGCTGCCCAGGCGGTCAGGTAGGGGTCGCCGACTTCGATCAGGTCGGGTTTGAGCGTGCGCAGCGTGTTGCACCACGGCGCCAGTCGCAGCGGGAAGCGGTAGCCTTTGCCGAATGGCAGGGGAGGGGCAGGTACCTGGTAGATACCGTCGCCGTGCTGGGCACTGGCACCGGGTATCAGCAGGCTGTGGCGGACGCCGTGGATGGCATCGAGGCGGCGGTGTTTGGCATCAAGATAGGTACGTACGCCGCCGCTGGCGGGGGCGTAGAACATGGTGATGTCGGCAATGTGCACGATCAGCATCCCTCCGGGATCGTCTTCGGGTCTGTCATCCGGCGGTTATGAGCCGGCGATGACGCGCCTTAAAGTTGACCTGTGTGAAGGATAGTTTGTTCGATCGGGTTGGGTGGCAGGACTGGAGCAAGAACTCCAGCCCTGCAGGCGACGCTGTCAGATGCGGAAACTGCCCACCAGCTGCTTCAGCCGGCCAGCCTGCTGCTCCAGGTCGGTGCACGCGCGCAGGGTGGCCTGCAGGTTCTCCACGCCTTCCTGGTTGAGCATGTTGATTTCGTTGATGTCCATGTTGATCGCTTCTACCACGGCGGTCTGCTCTTCGGTGGCGGTGGCCACCGACTGGTTCATGCCGTCGATCTCGCCGATGCGCACAGTGACGCTGTCCAGGCGTTCGCCGGCCTGGTTGGCGATCTGCACGCTGTCCTGGCTGTGGCGCTGGCTCTGGTCCATGGTCTCGACCGACTCGCGAGCGCCAACCTGCAGCTCTTCGATCATGGTCTGCACCTGCTGCGCCGACTCCTGGGTGCGGTGTGCCAGGTTGCGCACTTCATCGGCAACCACCGCAAAGCCACGGCCGGCTTCACCGGCACGGGCCGCTTCGATGGCGGCGTTCAGCGCCAGCAGGTTGGTCTGCTGGGAGATGCTGGTGATCACTTCGAGGATCTGGCCAATGTTGACGGTCTTGTTGTTCAGCGTCTCGATGTGCGCGCTGGAGCTGACGATCAGGTCGGACAGGCGGTTCATCGCCGCAATATTGCGCTCTACCACCTGCTGGCCCTCTTCGGCCAGCAGCCGCGCCGAGCTTGCGTGCTGCGAGGCCTGGGCGGCGTTGCCGGCAATTTCCTGGGCGGCGGCGCCCAGTTCGTTGATCGCGGCGGCCACGCTGTTGGTGCGGTTGGATTGCTCATCGGAATTGGTCATCGACGAGTTCGAGGCGCTCATCACCCGCAGGGCCACTTCGTTGACCTGCTCGGTGGCCGAGGACACTTCACGGATACTGCTGTGAATGCGCTCGACAAAGCGGTTGAAGGCGCTGCCCAGGATGCCGAACTCGTCGTGGTTATGGATGCGCAGGCGCTTGGTCAGGTCGCCTTCGCCTTCGGCGATGTCTTCCATGGCACGGGTCATGGTGTGCAGCGGCTGCATCAGCACGCGGATCAGCAGGCCAAGCAGGCCGATGATGATCACCACCGCCACCACCGTGGCAATCACTGCCGAGGTGCGGAAGGTGCTGAGCATCGCGAAGGCTTTGTCCTTGTCCACCGACAGGCCGATGTACCAGTTGGCCGACGGCAGCCCGGTGATCGGGGTGAAGGTCAGCAGCCGGGTCTGGCCCTCGCTCTGCACTTCGGTCAGCTCACCGGTCAATCGGGGGGTGTGCTGGGGGATCAGATCGGAGAGCGATTTCATCACCAGGTCTTGGTCCGGGTGCACCAGGATCTTGCCCTGGTCGTTGACCAGGAAGGCGTAGCCCATGCCGCCGAAGTTCAGCGAGTTGATGATCTGCACCAGGCCGTCCAGGGCCAGGTCGCCACCCACCACGCCGACACTGCTGGACACCTTGCTGAGGATGCCGATGACCGTCTTGTTGGTGGTCATGTCGATGTACGGCTCGGTCAGGGTTGCGCCGGCGGCGTTCATGCCGTCCTTGTACCAGGGGCGCGGGCGTGGGTCGTAGCCGTCGGGCATTTTCGTATCCGGGCGCACGCTGAAGCCGCCGTCGACCTTGCCCAGGTATACAGTAAGGAAGCTGGAAATCAGCGCATTCTGGCCCATCAGGTTTTCCGCATTGGCCGGGTCCTGGGCAATGTTCTGCGCCAGGTTCTCCACCAGTTTGATACGGCCTTCGAACAGGTTGCGGATGTTGGTCGAAGTGGAGGCGCCCATTTCAGCCAGATAGTTTTCCAGGTCCTCGCGGATCGCATTACGCTGGAGGTAATCGTTGTAGAGGGTGAACAGGCTGAAGGCGAGTATCACGATCAGTGATGCTGCGAAAAGAATCTTGTGGCTGAAACGAAGGCTTTTGTTCATGGCGTAATCGGTTCCGCTAAGGTTTTATATCAGGCGTTCGCACGAGTGGAGCGGCAAGGCCGTGCAACATGCCGAAAAGTCCCTTTTCGGTTGTTCCTCTCTATGTAAGGCGAATATCACCCACGGGTATCGGCCGAATTAAGCCAAAGCTTGAGCAGAGGATTAAAGAGATGTCGGAATCTTCGACCATCGTTGTAGGTGCAGGCCCGGAAGGCCAACCCGTCGGGCAAGCCATGCGGCTGGCCAATCGTCACGGTCTGGTAGCGGGTGCGACGGGTACTGGCAAGACCGTTACCCTGCAGCACCTGGCGGAAGTGTTCAGCGACGCCGGGGTGGCGGTGTTCGCCGCTGACGTCAAAGGCGACCTTTGCGGCCTGGGGGCAAGCGGTGCGCCGCAGGGCAAGGTAGCAGAGCGCATTGCCGGCATGCCCTGGCTGGGGCATACGCCCCGCGCGTACCCGGTAAGCTTGTGGGATATCGCCGGGCAGTCCGGCCACCCGCTGCGCACCACCCTCAGTGAAATGGGGCCGCTGTTGCTGGGCAACTTGCTGGAGCTGACAGACAGCCAGCAGGCGGCGCTGTATGCGGCATTCAAGGTGGCCGACCGCGAAGGCTTGCTACTGCTCGACCTCAAGGACCTCAAAGCGCTGCTCGCGCACCTGAAAGACAACCCGCAAATGCTTGGCGAAGACAGCGCGCTGATGACTTCGGGGTCTACCCAGGCCTTGTTGCGCCGCCTGGCAACTCTGGAGCAGCAAGGGGCCGAGGCTTTGTTCGGCGAACCGGCGTTGCAACTGGAGGACCTGCTGCGACCGGACGCGGACGGCCGTGGTCGCATCCACTTGCTGGATGCCAGCCGGCTGGTGCATGAGGCGCCCAAGGTCTATGCGACCTTCCTGTTGTGGCTGCTGGCCGAGTTGTTCGAGCAGTTGCCCGAGCGCGGCGACGCCGACAAACCGGTGCTGGCGTTGTTCTTCGATGAAGCGCACTTGCTGTTCAACGGTACGCCCAAGGCGTTGCAGGAGCGTCTGGAGCAGGTGGTACGGCTGATCCGTTCCAAGGGGGTGGGGGTGTACTTCGTCACCCAGTCGCCGGGGGACTTGCCGGATGCGGTGCTGGCCCAGTTGGGGTTACGTATCCAGCACGGCTTGCGGGCGTTTACTGCCAAGGAACAGAAATCCCTGCGGGCGGTGGCCGATGGCTTCCGCCCCAACCCGGCGCTCGACACCCTGGCGGTGCTGACCGAGCTGGGGATCGGTGAGGCGCTGGTAGGTACGCTGGAAGAGAAGGGCACGCCGGCCATGGTGCAGCGTGTGCTGATAGCACCGCCGCAGTCGCGGATCGGGCCGTTGAGTGCAACCGAGCGCAGTGCGCTGATTGCCGCTTCGCCGCTGGCGGGGCGTTATGACAAACCAGTGGACCGTGAATCGGCCTATGAAATGCTGACCCAGCGCAAGGGCGAGGCAGTGGAGCCGGCGCCGCAGCCCAAGGCTGATGAAGAGAGCTTTGCCGACAAGGCCGGCGAGTTTCTGCAGGGGGCGGCGGGGCAGGCGATCAAGTCGGCAGTGCGCCAGGCGGCCAACCAGTTGGGCCGGCAGTTGGTGCGCGGTTTGATGGGGTCATTGTTGGGGGGCAAGAAGCGCTAGTTTGCCTATGCCTCTTAACAGGACCAGCGAGCATGAAAAAGGCGCCCGAAGGCGCCTTGATCTATTGCTGCATCACTCAGCCAATGGCTTTGGACGCCAGCCAGAACAGGCCGGCCGCCAGGCCCATCGATGCGGGCAGCGTCAGTATCCAGGCCAGCAGGATGGTCTTCACGGTGCCGCCTTGCAGACCGCTCTTGTTGGCAACCATGGTGCCGGCAACGCCGGACGACAGCACGTGGGTGGTCGATACCGGCAGCGCGAACACGTTGGCCATGCCGATGGCGCAGGCGGCAGTGATCTGTGCCGACATGCCCTGGGCGTAGGTCATGCCCTGCTTGCCGATTTTCTCGCCAACGGTCAGCACGACGCGCTTCCAGCCGACCATTGTGCCCAGGCCCAGGGCCAGGGCAACGGCCACGATCACCCAGAACGGGGCGTATTCGGTGGTAGCGGTCAGGTCTTTGCGCAGTTTTTCCAGGTCGGCCTTTTCACGGGCGTCCAGGCCAGGCAGTTTGCCAACCTTCTTCGCCGTGTCATCCAGGCACAACAGGTAGCGGCGTACTTCGACGCGCTTGTCGGCATCCAGGCTGTGGTAGTCGGTCACGCCCTGCAGCGAGGACTGCAGCGCGGCGATGGTCGGCTCGGTCTGCTGCGGGTTGCAGCTGAACTGCTCTGGCAGGTCGCTGGACTTGGCCTTGCCCAGTGCCAGGAACTCGCCCAGCGTGCTGGCGTTGCGCTGGTAGAACTGGCTCATGTGCAGCGTGGCGTCGCGGGTACGCTCGATCTGGTAGGTCGTGCTGTTCAGGTCGAGCACGAACTTGGCCGGCACGATACCGATCAGCACCAGCATGATCAGGCCAATGCCTTTCTGGCCATCGTTGGAGCCGTGCACGAAGCTCACGCCCATGGCCGAAACCACCAGCACCATGCGGTTCCAGAACGGCGGGTGCTTCTTGTCATCGAGCTTGCGGCGCTGCTCGGGGGTTTTATGCATCTTCGACAGCGGGCGCCACCACTTCAGGCCGAGCAACACCAGGGCGGCAACGGCAAAGCCGGCCATTGGCGAGACCACCAGTGACATGGCGATATCGATCGCCTTCTGCCAGTTGACGCCGTCGCCCAGCGGGATGTCGTTGATCAGGGCGTTGGCCAGGCCGACGCCGAGGATGGAGCCGATCAGCGTGTGCGAGCTGGAGGCGGGGATACCAAAGTACCAGGTGCCCAGGTTCCAGGTGATGGCCGCGGCCAGCAACGAGAAGACCATGGCCAGGCCGTGTCCGGTGTTCACATTGATCAGCAGCTCGACCGGCAGAAGGTGCACGATGGCGTAGGCCACCCCCACACCGCCAAGCAGCACGCCAAGGAAGTTGAACACGCCGGAGAAGAACACGGCGAGGTGCGGTGGCATGGCTTTGGTATAGATGACGGTAGCTACCGCGTTGGCGGTGTCATGAAAGCCATTGATGAACTCGAAGGCGAGTACGAAGGTCAAGGCGAGCAGGAGGCTCACCAACACCCAGGCATCCAGTCCGCTGAATAAATCGATCATGAAGGTTGTCTGGCGGTCTTAGGGGGGCGGGATTATGCCAGAAAATGTTGGCAATCGATGCACCCGGTGCAGACCGATATCGATCTTCGTGGGCGGAACGTAATTTGCAATGCGGTGCAGAAGGGCAGGGTAATGTCTGCTAAAAAACGCGAAAAATAGCGAAAAAAGGTATTAAAGCAAGGAAAAATCCGACTGGCCATTATTCAAACAGTTGTATGAAATTTGTGAAATTCCATTTCATGTGAGGCCTGGCAGTAAAAATCGACCGCGCCCGGGCTGGCCGGGCGACGACGCGCTGGCGTGGCTCCGGGGTCAGGGAGCGTCGCTGCGCTGTTCCTTTTCCATACGTTCCAGTTCCTGGCTGAACGCCTGGTCGCGCACGCTGGCACGCTTGCGCCAGGGTTTGCGTTCCGGTTCCGGTTGTGCGGCGTAAGTGGTGACTTCACCACCGTAAACATCCTTGTAACGTTCAGCCTGGCGCTCGAGTTCCGCGCGCAGTTCATCTTTCGTCACATGTAGTACCTGAATGAAGTGTTGATCACTGTAGTTATGCATCGTGCAACGTGCATAGGCAACGCCAGCGTTGTGGCCGGCACATTCGATTATAGCAACCGATAATTCGGCGAACATCGTTATTTACTCCGCCCTGACATCATCAGACGCAATTAATCAACAGTGTCCGTTAACCAGGAAGCTTGCGTAGATGTTTGAAACGCAAGAGCGGCAAAAGTTCGTCGCTATGGGCGGGTGCGGCCTTAACGAAAAACGGCCTCGCCGAAAGGCGAGGCCGTTGCCTGGGGACTTCTACGGTGGGTACCTGACCAGTCTCTCCAAAGAAGCCACAAGTGGCACGAGAAAGGTATAAGCAAAAGTGTCAGCGGTCAATTGCGATTATCGGCCGTTTGTTCGATAATCGCACGAACCGGCGTTTTTTTTGAGGTGTGCGATGAGTGACGAAACCTTGGGCAGCGATTCGGGCCACCCGGAGGCGGAACGGCCTGCTTCGGCTGCCATGGCGCCGCCAATCGTGGCGTCCCCGGCCAAGCGTATCCAGGCCTTTACCGGCGACCCGGATTTCATGACCTCGCTGGCACGTGGCCTCGCGGTGATCCAGGCTTTCCAGGAGCGCAAGCGCCACCTGACCATCGCCCAGATCAGCCACCGTACCGAGATCCCTCGCGCGGCAGTGCGTCGGTGCCTGCACACGTTGATCAAGTTGGGTTATGCCACCTCCGACGGGCGCACGTATTCGCTACTGCCCAAAGTGCTGACCCTTGGGCATGCCTACCTTTCGTCCACACCACTGGCCATCTCTGCCCAGCCTTATCTGGACCGCATCAGCGACCAGCTGCATGAAGCGGCCAACATGGCCACGCTGGAAGGCGACGACATTCTTTATATAGCCCGTTCGGCCACGGTGGAGCGGCTGATTTCGGTCGACCTGTCGGTGGGCGGGCGCTTGCCGGCTTATTGCACGTCGATGGGGCGCATCCTGTTGGCGGCCATGGACGACACCAGCCTGCGTGAGTACCTGGAGCGTGCCGACCTGAAGGCGCGCACCAGCCGTACCCTGCATGACCCGGAGTCGCTGTTCGCCTGCGTTCAGCAGGTGCGTGCACAGGGCTGGTGCGTGGTGGACCAGGAACTGGAGCAGGGCCTGCGCTCGATTGCGGTGCCGATCTATGACGCTTCCGGGCAGGTGTTGGCGGCCCTGAATGTAAGTACCCATGTGGGACGGGTGACGCGCAGTGAGCTGGAGCAGCGCTTCTTGCCAATTCTGCTGGCGGCCAGCCGGGACCTTTGCCATCAGTTGTTCGGCTGAGGCCGACGCGCTGCAAAGCGGCCCTGGGTCCGAACAGGTAAAACCCTTTCCTGTGCGATAAACGCACAGTGTCGTTCCGGGTGAATTGCGTCCAGCGCGCCCGCTGATTAATGTCTCTCGCAACGGTCGGCTGTGCCGACCGAACAAGAAAAACATAGAGGCACATACCATGAATACTGTCCCCTCGCTGCTGCGGCCGCACCCGCATGCAGTACCGTTGTATCCAGGCTGACGCAGGCCACATTACCTATTCATCGCTTTCTGTGCCGGCTACCCGCGTGCAGTGGCCTGGCTGTGCCCTTCATTCTGGATAACAACAATGAACCACGCGCAAAGCAACGTCGGCAAAAGCCTCGACGTCCAGTCGTTTATCAATCAGCAGCCTTTGTCCCGCTACCAGTGGCGGGTCGTGTTGCTGTGCTTCCTGATCGTCTTTCTCGATGGCCTGGACACCGCCGCCATGGGCTTCATCGCCCCGGCCCTGTCGCAGGAGTGGGGGATCGACCGGGCCAGCCTCGGCCCGGTCATGAGCGCCGCATTGATCGGCATGGTGTTCGGTGCCTTGGGTTCCGGGCCGCTGGCCGACCGTTTTGGCCGCAAGGGCGTGCTGGTGGGCGCGGTACTGGTGTTCGGCGGTTTCAGCCTGGCCTCGGCCTATGCCAGCAACGTCGATCAACTGCTGGTGCTGCGTTTTCTGACTGGCCTGGGCCTTGGCGCCGGCATGCCCAATGCCACCACGCTGCTGTCTGAATACACCCCTGAACGCCTCAAGTCGCTGCTGGTGACCAGCATGTTCTGCGGCTTCAACCTGGGCATGGCCGGTGGTGGCTTCATATCGGCCAAGATGATCCCCGCCTACGGCTGGCACAGCCTGCTGGTCATCGGCGGGGTACTGCCGTTGCTGCTGGCGCTGGTGCTGATGGTCTGGCTGCCAGAGTCGGCGCGCTTTCTGGTGGTACGCAACCGAGGCACAGACAAGATACGCAAGACCCTGGCGCCAATCGCACCGCAGGTGGTGGCCGAGGCCGGCAGCTTCAGCGTGCCGGAACAGAAGGCCGTGGCCGCGCGCAACGTGTTTGCGGTGATCTTCTCCGGTACCTACGGCCTGGGGACCGTATTGCTGTGGCTGACCTATTTCATGGGCCTGGTGATCGTCTACCTGCTGACCAGCTGGCTACCAACCTTGATGCGCGACAGCGGCGCAAGCATGGAGCAGGCCGCGTTCATCGGTGCGTTGTTCCAGTTTGGTGGTGTCCTCAGTGCCGTCGGCGTGGGCTGGGCCATGGACCGCTTCAATCCGCACAAAGTGATCGGCATTTTCTACCTGCTTGCGGGTGTATTTGCCTACGCCGTTGGGCAAAGCCTGGGCAACATCACGCTATTGGCGACCTTGGTGCTGATTGCCGGGATGTGCGTGAACGGTGCGCAGTCGGCGATGCCTTCGCTGGCGGCACGCTTCTACCCGACCCAGGGCCGTGCCACGGGTGTATCGTGGATGCTCGGCATCGGCCGCTTTGGTGCAATTCTCGGGGCCTGGAGTGGCGCGACGCTGTTGGGCTTGGGCTGGAATTTCGAACAGGTGCTGACGGCGCTGCTGGTACCCGCCGGGCTTGCTGCGGTAGGTGTGATCGTGAAGGGGCTGGTGAGCCACGCTGACGCAACCTGAAGCTTTGAGGCCGCTCCGGCCCCTGTCGGCGCGGCCTTGCGTCGCGATGGGTTGCGCAGCAGCTCCAAATGGAAATAAATAGCAGGACAACAAATTGTTCGATAACCGCCCAAATAGTCGATTATCGGATTGTAAGCTACCCGCCACCCTCCTTAATCTGAGCGCATCGAAGCACCCTGACCAGGAGCCTCCAGATGTCCGCAAATGCCCGGCTTGGCCGACACTCTGCAGACACCCCCTAACCCATACCGCCTCGGCCCACGGCCGACTGGCAGGAGAAGCCTGATGCACGATGTATTCATCTGTGATGCCATCCGTACCCCCATCGGCCGCTTCGGTGGCGCCTTGGCCGGTGTGCGCGCCGACGACCTGGCGGCGGTGCCGCTGAAGGCGCTGATCGAGCGCAACCCTGGCGTACAGTGGGACCAGGTTGACGAAGTGTTCTTCGGCTGCGCCAACCAGGCCGGTGAAGACAACCGCAACGTGGCACGCATGGCGCTGCTGCTGGCCGGCCTGCCAGAGAGCATCCCGGGCGTTACCCTGAACCGCCTGTGCGCGTCGGGCATGGATGCCATCGGCACTGCCTTCCGTGCCATCGCCAGCGGCGAAATGGAGCTGGTGATTGCCGGCGGCGTCGAATCGATGTCGCGGGCTCCGTTCGTCATGGGCAAGGCCGAAAGCGGCTACTCGCGCAACATGAAACTCGAAGACACCACCATCGGCTGGCGCTTCATCAACCCGCTGATGAAAAGCCAGTACGGTGTGGACTCCATGCCGGAAACCGCCGACAACGTGGCCGATGATTACCAGGTTTCGCGTGCTGACCAGGACGCTTTCGCCCTGCGCAGCCAGCAGAAGGCCGCCGCCGCCCAGGCCGCTGGCTTCTTTGCCGAAGAAATCGTCCCAGTGCGGATCGTGCACAAGAAGGGCGAAACCATCGTCGAGCGCGACGAGCACCTGCGTCCCGAAACCACGCTTGAGGCCCTGACCAGGCTCAAGCCGGTCAACGGCCCGGACAAGACCGTCACCGCCGGCAACGCCTCGGGCGTGAACGACGGTGCGGCGGCAATGATCCTGGCTTCGGCCGACGCGGTGAAGAAACATGGCCTGACCCCACGAGCCCGAGTGCTGGGCATGGCCAGTGGCGGTGTCGCACCGCGGGTGATGGGCATCGGCCCCGTGCCGGCGGTACGCAAGCTGACCGAGCGCCTGGGCGTGGCAGTGAGTGATTTCGATGTGATCGAGCTCAACGAAGCCTTCGCCAGCCAGGGCTTGGCGGTGCTGCGTGAGCTGGGTGTGGCCGACGATGCGCCGCAGGTGAACCCCAACGGCGGCGCCATCGCCCTGGGCCACCCGCTGGGCATGAGCGGTGCGCGCCTGGTACTGACGGCGCTTCACCAGCTGGAAAAGAGCGGTGGGCGCAAGGGCCTGGCGACCATGTGTGTGGGCGTCGGCCAAGGTTTGGCGCTGGCCATCGAACGGGTTTGAACTGTACCGGCCTCTTCGCGGGTAAACCCGCTCCCACAGGAAAAGCGTTGCCCACTGCACAATGTTGACCTGTGGCGGCGGGTTTACCCGCGAAGGGGCCGGTACATTCGACTCAAGGCCAATTGCCAGCCCGATAGCGGAACGAGTGTGTTACCAGGTATGTCTAGACTTATCTGGAACCCTCCTGGAGTAAAACCGTCATGACCTCAACCTATTACACCGGCGAAGAACGCAGCAAGCGCATCTTCGCTATCGTCGGTGCCTCTTCAGGCAACCTGGTGGAATGGTTCGACTTCTACGTCTATGCCTTCTGCGCGATCTACTTCGCCCCGGCGTTCTTCCCCTCCGACGACCCCACCGTGCAGCTGTTGAACACGGCAGGTGTGTTTGCGGCCGGCTTCCTGATGCGCCCCATCGGTGGCTGGATCTTCGGTCGCCTGGCTGACCGCCATGGTCGCAAGAATTCCCTGATGATCTCGGTGCTGATGATGTGCTTCGGCTCGCTGATGATCGCCTGCCTGCCCACCTATGCCAGCATCGGTGCCTGGGCCCCGGCGCTGCTGTTGCTGGCCCGCCTGATCCAGGGCCTGTCAGTGGGCGGTGAGTACGGCACCACGGCCACCTACATGAGCGAGGTCGCCCTGCGCGGGCAACGTGGCTTCTTTGCCTCTTTCCAGTACGTCACCCTGATCGGCGGCCAGTTGCTGGCGGTGCTGGTGGTGGTGATCCTGCAACAGCTGCTGACCGAAGACGAACTGCGCGCCTGGGGCTGGCGTATTCCGTTCGTGGTCGGTGCCATCGCCGCGCTGATCTCACTGATGCTGCGCCGCTCGCTGCACGAGACCAGCAGCGCCGAAACCCGCCAGGACAAGGACGCAGGGTCTATCAAGGGCCTGTTCCGTCACCACACGGCAGCCTTCATCACCGTGCTGGGCTATACCGCCGGCGGCTCGCTGATCTTCTACACCTTCACCACCTACATGCAGAAGTACCTGGTGAATACCGCGGGCATGTCGGCGAAGAGCGCCAGTTTCGTGATGACCGGTGCGTTGTTCCTGTACATGGTCATGCAGCCGTTCTTCGGTATGCTCTCCGACCGTATCGGCCGACGTAACTCTATGCTGCTGTTCGGTGCGCTGGGTACGCTGTTCACGGTGCCGTTGCTGATGGCGCTGAAGACTGTAAGCAGCCCGTTCATGGCCTTCGTGCTGGTCACCCTGGCGTTGTGTATCGTCAGTTTCTACACCTCGATCAGCGGCCTGGTGAAGGCCGAGATGTTCCCGCCGCAGGTGCGTGCGCTGGGCGTCGGCCTGGCTTACGCGGTTGCCAACGCGATATTTGGCGGTTCAGCCGAATACGTGGCCCTGGGCCTGAAGACCCTGGGTATGGAAAACACCTTCTACTGGTACGTGACGGCGATGATGGCGATCGCGTTCCTGTTCAGCCTGCGCCTGCCCAAGCAGGCGGCGTACCTGCACCATGATGATTAAGGAAGTTGCATGAGCAACCAACTGTTCGACGCCTACTTCACGGCGCCTGCCATGCGCGAGGTGTTTTCCGACCGCGGCCGCCTGCAGGGCATGCTCGATTTCGAAGCGGCGCTGGCCCGAGCCGAAGCCGCTGCCGGGCTGGTCCCGCACAGCGCGGTGGCGGCCATCGAAGCGGCGTGCCACGCCGAGCGTTATGACGTTGGCGCGCTGGCCAATGCCATTGCCACTGCGGGCAATTCGGCAATCCCGCTGGTGAAAGCATTGGGCAAGGTGATCGCCAGCGGCGTACCCGAGGCCGAGCGCTATGTGCACCTGGGGGCCACCAGCCAGGACGCGATGGACACCGGCCTGGTCCTGCAGTTGCGCGATGCCCTGGAGCTGATCGAAAGCGACCTTGGCAGACTGGCCGAGACCTTGTCGCAACAGGCCCTGAAGCATGCCGATACGCCGATGGTAGGGCGCACCTGGCTGCAACACGCCACCCCGGTGACCCTGGGGATGAAACTGGCCGGTGTGCTGGGCGCCGTGACCCGCCACCGCCAGCGTTTGCAGGAGCTGCGCCCGCGCCTGCTGGTGCTGCAGTTTGGCGGTGCCTCGGGCAGCCTGGCGGCGTTGGGCAGCAAGGCGATGCCGGTGGCCGAGGCGCTGGCCGAGCAGCTCAAGCTCAGCTTGCCCGAGCAGCCCTGGCACACCCAGCGCGACCGCCTGGTGGAGTTTGCCTCGGTGCTTGGCCTGGTGGCCGGCAGCCTGGGCAAGTTCGGCCGCGATGTCAGCCTGCTGATGCAAACCGAAGCGGGGGAGATGTTCGAGCCTTCCGCGCCCGGCAAGGGCGGCTCCTCGACCATGCCGCACAAGCGCAACCCGGTCGGTGCCGCGGTGTTGATCGGTGCCGCCACCCGCGTACCCGGCCTGGTCTCGACGCTGTTCAGCGCCATGCCTCAGGAGCACGAGCGCAGCCTTGGCCTGTGGCATGCCGAATGGGAAACCCTGCCGGAGATCTGTTGCCTGGTGTCTGGTGCCCTGCGCCAGGCCCAGTTGATTGCCGAGGGCATGGAAGTGGATGCCGCGCGCATGCGCCGTAATCTCGACCTGACACAGGGCCTGGTACTGGCTGAAGCGGTAAGCATTGTCCTCGCCCAGCGCCTGGGCCGCGACCGCGCCCATCACCTGCTGGAGCAGTGCTGCCAGCGCGCGGTCGCCGAGCAGCGCCACCTGCGTGCCGTACTGGGTGACGAGCCGCAGGTCAGTGCCGAGCTGTCCGCTGAAGAACTCGATCGCTTGCTCGACCCCGCCCATTACCTGGGCCAGGCCCGCGTCTGGGTGGCGCGCGCCGTATCCGAACATCAACGTTTTATTGCCTGAAGGAGACCGCTGTGGCGCACTTGCAACTGGCCGATGGCGTTTTGAACTACCAGATTGATGGCCCGGAGAACGCCCCGGTGCTGGTCCTGTCCAACTCGCTCGGCACTGACCTGGGTATGTGGGACACCCAAATTCCGCTGTGGAGCCAGCACTTCCGGGTGCTGCGCTACGACACCCGTGGTCATGGCGCCTCGCTGGTCACAGAAGGGGCCTACAGCATCGAACAGCTGGGCCGCGACGTGCTGGCCTTGCTCGATGGCCTGGACATCGCCAAGGCGCACTTTGTCGGCCTGTCGATGGGCGGCCTGATCGGCCAGTGGCTGGGGATCAATGCTGGCGAGCGCCTGCACAGCCTGACCCTGTGCAACACCGCCGCCAAAATCGGCAATGACGAGGTGTGGAATACCCGTATCGACACCGTGCTCAAGGGCGGCCAGCAGGCCATGGTCGAGCTGCGCGATGCCTCGATCGCCCGCTGGTTCACCCCGGGCTTTGCCCAGGCCCAGCCCGAGCAGGCCCAGCGCATCTGCCAGATGCTGGCGCAAACCAGCCCGCAAGGCTACGCCGGCAACTGCGCGGCAGTGCGCGATGCCGATTACCGCGAGCAACTGGGCCGCATCCAGGTGCCGGCGCTGATCGTTGCCGGCACCGAAGACGTGGTTACCACCCCCGAGCATGGCCGCTTCATGCAGGCCGGTATCAACGGTGCGGAGTATGTCGACTTCCCGGCAGCGCACTTGTCCAACGTCGAGATCGGCGAGGCGTTCAGCCGCCGCGTCCTTGACTTCCTGCTGGCTCACTGAGGGCACCGCCATGGACGAGAAACAACGTTACGAAGCGGGCATGCAAGTGCGCCGTGCGGTGCTGGGCGATGCCCACGTCGACCGCAGCCTGGAAAAGCTCAACGACTTCAACGGCGAGTTCCAGGAAATGATCACCCGCCACGCCTGGGGTGATATCTGGACCCGCCCGGGCCTGCCACGGCATACCCGCAGCCTGATCACCATCGCCATGCTGATCGGCATGAACCGCAACGATGAGCTGAAGCTGCACCTGCGCGCGGCGGCCAACAACGGCGTCACCCGCGACGAGATCAAGGAAGTGCTGATGCAGAGCGCGATCTACTGCGGCATTCCGGCGGCCAATGCCACCTTCCACATGGCCGAGTCGGTATGGGATGAGCTGGGCGTAGAGTCACGTAGCTGATCGGTGTGGGAGCGGGTTCACCCGCGAATGCGGTGGAGGCGACAACGGTGAATGCCCAAGGATAGTGGCCCGCAGGTCCGGCCTCTTCGCGGCGGTTCGACGCCTCGATGAACCCGCTCCCACAGGGATCACGCACGCTTTTTAAATTTTGCGCAAGACAGTTGTTCCCACAGTGACCGCGTATGCATTTACAGAGAGCGCACGCCCACCGGCCCTGCGCTGCTTTCCACGGCCTGTTTCAGGGTCGGGCACAAGCCCAGCATGAACGCCGCTTCGGCGACCACGAACAGCGGCCCGATGATCAAGCCGCTGACATCGTCGACAAAGGCCGGTTTGCGGCCTTCGTAGTAATGGCCGACGAACTGGATGATCCAGCCCACCACGAACGCCCCCACCCCGGCGCTTAGCCACAGCGCCGTCGCCTGCACGGCCAGCACCTGGCCGAGCCACAGGCACAAGCCCAGCAACAAGCCCATCACCAAGCCGAAACGCAGGTCCAGGCGCAGGTAGAACCACACCGACGCTGCAGCTGCCAGCAACGCAGGGGATAGCCACATGCCGCCAACCGCCCAGCCTGGGCGCGATAGCAGGATGGTGACCGCCAGCACGATCATCGGGATGCCGATGAAATGGGTGGCGATGTTGCGTGGGTCGCGGTGGTAACTGGCGTATTGGCTCAGGTGGTCGACGAGGGTTTTCATGGCTGTGCCTCCCGCTTCGGCTTTGCGTTGCCTGAATAGTGATCAGGATAGCCCGCAGCCACCACCATCATCAGCTCAGCGAATGGCGGCAGCCTGCATTGGCGCATCCAGCCCCACCAGGGTCTCGATCATTGCCCGTGCCGCCGGCGACAGCCGGTAGCCGCTGCGGCTGACCACCCCACAGCGCACGCTCAGCACCTCCAGCGCCGGTGGCAGGTTGCGCCAGTGCAGGCGCACCAGCTTACCGCTGGCGAGGTCTTCGGCGACCGCTTCCTCGCTGGCCGTGCCAATGGCGTCGCTTGCTTGCACCACACTGCGCAGGATGGCCAGGTGTTCGGTCTGCAAGTGCGGGGCGAAGTCGCTGCGCCCGCTCAGGTTGGCCAGGCGCTTGCGAACCCCCGGGGCGAGCAGGGCGCTGGCCAGCGGGTAGCGAAAAAGGTCGTTGGTCGACAGGCTGTCCTTGCTCAGCAACGGGTGCCCCGGGCGGCAGAAGAACAGGCCCGGGCGGGGTGACAGCGGCTCGGTGTGGAAGTTGGGGTCGGCTTCGAAGAGGCGGATATCGTCGACGAAAAACTCGATCTGTTCACGGCGCAGGGCCTGGCCAAGGCGTTCTGCATTGTCCACCAGCAGCGCGGTGCGGATGCCCGGGTGGCGCTCGATGAAGAGGTGCAAAGCCTCGGGCACCAGGCGCACGGCCAGCGCCGGGCCGCTGCCGAAGTGCAGTTCGCCGGCGTCGAGCTTGGTCATTTGCAGCACGTCGTTGCTCAGTTGCGCCGCGCCTTGTACCAGGCGACGGGCATGCTGCAGTACCACCAGGCCTTCGGGCGTGGGCGGCAGGGCTTTGCTGGCGCGGTCGACCAGCGGGCAGCCGAAGCTGTGTTCAAGGTTCTGGATGGCGCGGCTGAAGGCCGGTTGGGTGATGCCCATGGCCTCGGCGGCACGGACGAAACTGCGGTAGTCGGTGAGGGCGATGAAGTAGCGCAGCTGGCGGAGGTCCATGTCACGGCTCTGGGGCGGGGATCAGGGGCCTATTCAAGCGATTACTTTATATTCCGTCAAAGACGGTTTATTGATTTGGTTATATCCATTGGTTATTTATTGGGCGATTGGCCTTTCGCGGGCAAGCCCGCCAAAGGCCATCAGCTTCAAAGCAGATTCAGCGGGTAGCTCACAATCAGGCGGTTCTCATCGAACGCATTGGTGCTGAAGTCCCGGCGCATGGTGGAGTTGCGCCACTTCACCGACAGGTCCTTGAAGCTGCCCGACTGCACCACATAGGCCAGCTCGGTCTCCCGCGCCCATTCCTTGCCATCGTCCACAGCGCCGGCGGTAACGTTGTCACCCTTGATGTAGCGGTTCATCAAGGTCAGGCCCGGCACGCCGACGGTGGCAAAGTTGAAGTCATGGCGTACTTGCCAGGAACGCTCCTTGGCGTTGTCGAAGCTGGAGTTGTAGCTGTCGTTGGCCAGGGTGCCGCCGCTGGTGCCGTTGACCCGCATCCAGGCGTCGTCGCCGCTGACCTTCTGCAGGCCGACATAGAACGTGTGGCCCTGGTAGCGTGCCGAGAGCATCGCCGAGGCGGTGCGGTTGTCCAGCTTGCCGGCGCGTTCGGCGCCGTCTTCCTTGCCGATGAAGTAGCCCAGGTTGGCGCCCAGGGTCCAGTCACCCAGGGGCTGGCTGTGTACCAGGTTGAGGTACTGCTGGCGGTAGATGTCCTTGAGCTGGGCATTCCACAGGCCGACCATGGTGCGTTTGTCATTGAAGGTGTACTCGCCGCCCCCGAAGTTGAAGCGGTCGGAGGTGAACGCCGCCCGGCCGTTTAGCGACATGTCCTCCATGCTCGCGTCGTTGCGCGGGCTGTTGCCGCGGAACTGGCCGGCGTACAGGGTCAGGCCGGCGATTTCCTTCGAGGTCAGCTGGCCGCCGCGGAAGGTCTGCGGCAGCGAACGGCCATCGTCCGAGCGCAGGATCGGCAGTACCGGCATCCATTCGCCCACTTTCAGCTCGGTTTCCGAGAGCTTGGCTTTTAGCGCCACGCCCAGGCGGCCGAAGTCGTCGGCCGGCCGCCCATCGTCATGCACCGGCAGCAGGTGAGTGTTGGTGGTGCCTCTGCCGCCATCGAGCTTGACCGAATACAGGCCCAGAACGTCCACGCCGAAACCGACAGTACCCTGGGTGAAGCCGGAGCGGGCGTCGAGGATGAAGCTCTGGGTCCATTCCTCGGCCTTGCCTTGGGCGTTGGCCGGGTCGACGAAGTTACGGTTGATGTAGAAGTTGCGCAGGTTGAGAGTGGCCTTGGCATCCTCCATGAAACCGCCTTCGGCGGCGCACAGCGGGAACGCGCAGGACATGGCCAACAGGCCGGGCAGCAGCTGGCGTGCGGGTTGCGAAATGCTCATCTGTCGTGGATCTCTTGTTTTTATGGGTGAGCCGGTGCGCTGCAGGATGCGGCCTGCAGGGGCGGGGCTTTATTGATGAACCTGGGCAACGTTGCGTGAGGGGATGGTGCGGGGTAGGGCGGGGGTGAGGCAATTCGCCGCAAACGGTAGAGGGCGATAATCGAACGGAATGTTCCAGGTGGTTAATAGTTTGTCTGTACTGGCCCTATCGCCGGCAAGCCAGCTCCCACAGGGCCCCCACATTCATCAGGTTCTACGTGGTCCTTGTGGGAGCTGGCTTGCCGGCGATAGGGCCGGTGCAGGTAACACAAAACAAAAAGCCCACCATCAAGGGTGGGCTTTCTGCTAAACCAAGGCCTATCAGCTCTTCGGTACTTCCACCGATGCCTGCTGGTTGGCCTGCCCGGTCTGCTCATACCAGCCACCGCCCAACGCCTTGTACAGGTTGACCTCGCTGGTCAGCTGCGAAAGGCGGTCGCCGATCAGGGCCTGCTGGGCGCTGAACAGGTTGCGCTGGGCATCGAGGAAAGTCAGGTTGCTGTCGATCCCGATGCGGTAGCGGCGTTCGGCCAGACGGTAGTAGTCCTGGTTGGCTTGCACCAGATCGCGCTGGGCCTGCAGCTGCTCTTCGAAGGTCTTGCGCGCCGCCAGGCCATCGGAGACTTCCTGGAAGGCGGTCTGGATGGTTTTTTCGTACTTGGCGACGTTGATGTCCTTCTGGATCTTCGAGTATTCCAGACTGGCCTTCAGGCTGCCGGCGTTGAAGATCGGCAGGTTGATCTGCGGCTGGAACAGCCAGGTGCCTTGACCACCGCTGAACAGGTGACCCATGTCCGGGCTCAGGCTGCCGGCGTTGGCCGTCAGGCTGATGCTCGGGAAGAACGCTGCGCGGGCGGCGCCGATGTTGGCGTTGGCAGCCTTCAGCAGGTGCTCGGCTTCCTGGATGTCCGGGCGACGCTGGAGAATATCCGACGGCAGGCCGGCCGGGACCTTGGCCAGCTGGTCGGCGTTGAGCTCCAGCGGCTTGGCCAGGTTGGCAGGAATGCCGGTACCCAGCAGCACGGTCAGGCTGTTGACGTCCTGGGCGACAAGGCGCTGGTACTGCGAGTACTTGACCCGGGCGCCTTCGACGGCGGTGCGTGCCTGGCTGAGGTCCAGCGCCGACGCTACGCCCACTTCGTTGCTGCGACGGGTCAGGTTGTAGCTTTCCTGGTAAGTCTTCAGCGTTTCTTCGGTCAGCTTGAACAGCGCCTGGTCGGCCTGCCAGGTGTAGTAGGCGTTGGCCACGCTGGCCACCAAGGCAATCTGCGTGGAGCGACGGGCCTGCTCACTGGACAGGTAGGTTTCCAGGGCTTGCTCGGACAGGCTGCGCACCCGGCCGAACAGGTCCAGCTCATAGGCGCTGACGCCCAAGGTGGCCGAGTACTGGCTGGTGATGCCCGATTCACCGGTTTGCGACATGTTCCCCGGCACGCGCTGGCGGCTGCCGCTGCCGGTGGCCGAAACCGCCGGGAACAAGTCGGCACGCTGGATACGGTACTGCGCGCGGTAGGCGTCGATGTTCAAGGCCGCGACGCGCAGGTCGCGGTTGTTCACCAGCGAGGTCTGGATCAGCTGCTGCAGTGCCGGGTCGTGGAAGAACTGCCGCCAGCCCTGTTCGGCAGCGGCGACGTCCGCCGACTGCGTCGGCGAGTACGCAGGGCCTTGCGGCCACTGCGCAGCCGCCGGCGATTCCGGGGTCTGATAGTCAGGGATCAGCGAGCAGCCGCCGAGAATGAAAGCGGTTACCGCCAGGGACAACAAAGACTTGGTCATTGCCCAGCCTCATAACGTGGAGTTTCAGGGGTGGCGTCTTTTTCCGGCTTTTTGCTGCCGAACAGCGACGACACAGCGACGAAGAATAGCGGTACCCAGAAGATTGCCAACACCGTCGCACTGATCATGCCGCCGATCACGCCCGTACCGATGGCATGCTGGCTGCCGGCACCGGCGCCACTGGCGATAGTCAACGGTACCACGCCGAGGATGAACGCCAGCGAGGTCATGATGATCGGGCGCAGACGCATGCGGCACGCCTCGATGGTGGCGTCATACAGGCTGCGACCTTGCTCGTGCAGCTCCTTGGCGAACTCGACGATCAGAATGGCGTTTTTCGCCGCCAGGCCGATGGTGGTCAACAGGCCGACCAGGAAGTACACGTCGTTGGACAGCCCGCGCAGGCTGGTGGCGATCAGCGCACCGATGATACCCAACGGCACCACCAGCACGACCGCGATCGGGATCGACCAGCTTTCGTACAGCGCTGCCAGGCAGAGGAACACGAACAGGATCGACAGGGCGAACAGCGCCGGCATCTGCGAACCGGAGAGTTTTTCCTCGTAGGACATACCAGTCCAGGAGTAGCCGATGCCGGTTGGCAGTTCGCCGACGATGCGTTCTACCTCGGCCATGGCTTCACCCGTACTGTAGCCCGGAGCCGGAGCACCCAGCACTTCGACCGCCTCGACGCCGTTGTAGCGCGACAGCTTCGGCGAGCCGTAGGTCCACTCGCCCTTGGCGAACGAGGAGAACGGCACCATTTCGCCCTTGCCGTTGCGCACGTACCACTTCTGCAGGTCTTCCGGGCTCATCCGCGCATTCGGTTCGCCCTGGATGTACACCTTCTTGACCCGGCCACGGTCGATGAAGTCGTTGACGTAGCTGGCACCGAGCGCGATCGACAGAGTGTTGTTGATGTCGGCGATGGTCACGCCCAAGGCGCTGGCACGTTCGTCGTCGATGGTCAGCTGGTATTGCGGCTCATCGTTCAGGCCGTTGGGGCGCACCGCCATCAGGACCTTGCTCTGCGCAGCCTTGGCCAGGAACTGGTTGCGGGCTTCCATCAGCTTGGCATGGCCGACGCCGGCGCGGTCCTGCAGGAACACGTCAAAGCCGGTGGCGTTACCCAGTTCGAGTACTGCCGGCGGGGCGAAAGCGAACACCATGGCATCGCGGAAGCCGAAGAAGTGTTGCTGGGCGCGGGTCGACAGGTTGAACACGCTGTTCTCGGCCGAACGCTCGCCCCACGGCTTGAGCATGATGAACGCCATGCCCGAGCTCTGGCCACGGCCGGCGAAGTTGAAGCCGTTGACGGTGAACACCGACGACACGGTATCGGCCTCGTCCTTCAACAGGTACTCACGCATCTGGTCGACCACCACCTGGGTGCGCTCGGCACTGGAACCGGCCGGGGTCTGGACCTGTGCGAACAGTACACCCTGGTCTTCTTCCGGCAGGAACGCGGTAGGGATGCGGGCGAACAGCCAGATCATGCCTACAACGATCAGTGCATAGGCCAGCAGGAACGGCACCTTGTTGCGCAGGATGGTGCCCACGCTGCGCTCGTAGCCGGTAACGCTGCGGTCGAAGTTGCGGTTGAACCAGCCAAAGAACCCGCCTTTGGCCACATGGTGCTCGCCCTTTTTCAGCGGCGTCAGCATGGTGGCGCACAGCGCGGGGGTGAAGATAAGCGCAACCAGCACCGACAGGCCCATGGCCGAGACGATGGTGATGGAGAACTGCCG
>NZ_JABMCN010000239.1 GCF_013179515.1 Pseudomonas sp. CM27 | reverse complement strand
TGTATCACCACCGTCGAAGCCCGCGGCCGCACCGTGGCCCCAGCTGGCGTAGCATCGGTAGCCTTGTCGGTATACGGCCAGTTCCCCGGGTGCTGAATGTTAACGAACAAGGTCTTGTTGTCCGGGGTAAACGCAATCCCCGTCACCTCGCAATCATTCGGCCCGACGAAGAAGCGGCGCAGGTCCACCTGGTTCTGCGCGTTCACCGGCACCTGCTTGCCGCTGGCATCCACCAGGTCGGTGGGGATTACCGCCAGCAACTGGTCGTTGGTGTAGTCGGTGAGGGTGGTTTCGCCGTTGTCGGTCTCGAACCACAGCACACCACGGCTATCGAAGCTCATGCCATCCGGGCTGGCGAACTGGTTCAGTTCGGTCAGGCCCGAGCGGTTGATGTCGGCGGTGCCGGCTGCGTTGGCGCCGAACACGAAGATGTCCCAGCTGAAGCTCAGCTGGTCGTCGCTGTCGTGCCAGCGGATGATGTGGCCGTGACGGTTCGGGCCGCGCGGGTTGGCCGCATCGACCTTTTCCGGGGTGCGCGCGCTGTTGTTGGTCAGGGTCAGGTATACGTCGCCGTTCAGCGGATTGACTGCGGTCCATTCCGGCCGGTCCATCGGCGTGGCGCCCACGGCATCGCCCGCGCCACGGGTGTTGAGGATGATGCCGGGAAGGTCGCCATACAGCGCGCCAAGGGTGCTGCCGGCGGTGGTGGCGGTGGTCACGTCCAGCAGCAGCCAGACGCCGGTGCCGTCGGCATTGAAGCGGGCCACGTACAGCTTGCCCTGGTCCAGGTATTTGGCACCGGTGGCCAGGCGGTCGGCCGGGCTGGCGTCGGCGGCGTCCCAAACGGCAGTGGATACCCACTTGTACAGGTACTCGTTGTTGGAATCGTCGCCCATGTACCACACCAGCGGCTTGCCGGCGACCGGCAGGCCAGGGCAGCAGCCCTCGTGCCGGAAGCGGCCCATGGCCGTGCGCTTGGTGGCCAAGGTGCTGCTGTTGTACGGGTCGATCTCGACGATGTAGCCGTAGGTGCTGGCTTCGTTACGGTAGTCGTCGGTGGCGCTGGCGCCTTTCACGGTCACGTCGAAACGGGCGAATTCGTCGGCCACTTCGCTGCTGTCACCGGCAGCGCTTTCCCACTTGTACTGGCCGCTGGAAGTGCCCACGCCGATGCGGCGCTGGTCTTCGGGGCGGGTGCCCTTGTTGACGAAGATGCCAGGCCAGTTCTCTTCGCAGGTCAGGTAGGTGCCCCACGGGGTGTAGCCGTTGCCGCAGTTGTTGTTGGTGCCACGGCAGTGGGTGCCGGCGCTGGAGTACTTGGTCTTGACGTGCTCGGTGCCACGCAGCGGGCCGGTGATCTCCATGCGCGAGGCGGTGGTGAAGCGGCGGTTGAGCGGGTCGTTGTCGACTACCTGCCAGCGGCCGCCGACTTTCTGCAGGCGCACCACGCCAGCGCCGTGGGCGTTGATTTCCTTGCGTACTTCTTCCACCGGGCGCTTACCGTTGACATCGGTGGTAGGGCCGGCCGGGTGCAAGGCGGCGGCGTCGATGTATTCGAAGTTGATCGCCAGCAGGCCGTCTTCCGAGCTGCCGTTGATAGGGAAGAAATGCATGCCGTCATGGTGCATGCCCATGGCGTTGGCCTGGTCGGTGGAGGTGTTGCTGCCGTCGGACTTCCATGGGCTGCCATTGCTGTTGATCGGTGTGCCCCACGGGGCCAGCACATAGGCGCTGTAGCCGGCGGCAACGACGCAGGCGTCGGTGCGCGAGCCGGGGATGGACTGGAAGCCCAGCGCCAGCTTCGGCACTTCCGGCTCGGTGACTGGCGGCTCGGTCACCGGTGGTTCGGTGACCGGATCATCATGATCGGAGCCACCACCGTCGAAGCAGCCTGTCAGGCCGGTACCGGCAATCATGGCGATGGCGGCGCCCAGGCTGCCGCGCATCACGCTACGGCGGCTCAGGTAGGCGTCCATGACGTTGGCCATCGGCAGGTTGCCGCTTTGGTTCCGGTCCAGGTTGTCGCCGGTATCTCGACTCATCAGGGTGTCCTTGTTGTGGCTGAGTAGGAGGAAACCGCGACTTTAGAGCGCTAGTGTGATGATTCATTGGCAGAAATGTTAACGAGCTTTTAAAACTACCGGTTCTTAGATCCGTGGCCTACAGACCAATTTGGAATTGCTGTCGGATTTCTGCCATCAAACTGTAATGCCAACGCCGCAACATCCGGAGCCCTGAATGAGCGTGGATAAGGATGGCGGGTTCGATGGCAAGCAGTGTGCACAGGCGCGAAGTGATTGGCTGGATGGGTGTCGGTGCCCTGGCACCGCTGCTTGGCGCCTGTTCCGCCTTGCCTGGGCAACAGGACGGTCACGCCCACCTCGACCTGCTGTATGTGGCCGATACCCTCGATGCCCGCCAGCCTGGCCAGGCTGTGGTGCCGGCCACCCGCCTGGGGCCGGTCAGCCACCTGGGCCGTGCGCCGTGGATGACCGGCAGCAGCGCCAGCGTCGCCTACCCACAACTGGCACCCTTGCTCGATGCCGGCCAGGCAGCGTCTGCCCAACTGGGCGGTTATGCGGTGCTGGCCGCGTTGCTGGAGCAATTGCGCGGCGAGGCGGGGGCAGGCAACAGCCTGACCCTGGAGAACGGGCAGGGCTGGAACGGCAGTGGCCTGGCCTACCTGACCCAAGGCGAAAGCGGGGTGCAGGGCAGCCAGCTGCTGGGCAGCGAGGTGCGGGTCAGCAGCGACGAACGCGTGCTGTGGCCACAACGCAGCCCCGGCCTGTATCGCCAGGCTGGCCCCATCACCCTGGGCGCCGGGCTGGCAGATGCGCAACGCCAGGCGCTGGGTGTAGAAACCTCGCACATCTTCGAGCGCGGCGGCGCCCGTATTGCCGTGGTCGGTGTCACCGACCCTTACGCACAGGACCAGAAAGCCTCCCTGAAACAGTGGTACCAGTCGCTGCAGCCGGTGTTCGAACAGGCCCGGCGCGAGGCCGACCTGGTAGTGGCCATGGCTGATGTCGGTACCGGCCCCGGCCTGTGGCTGGCCGAGCGGGTAGCACAGATCGACGTCCTGCTGTGCGCCCGTGGTCAGGACTTGTGGCCGGCACCGGTGGCGGTCACCCAGGCCAGCGGGCGCCGTGTGCCGGTGCTGTTCGCCGGCTGCCGGGGCAGTGGCGCGTTCCGCCTGCGCTGTCAGCGCGTCGCTGGGCTATGGCAGTTCGACGGGCGTTTCTTCCCGGCTTTCGAACAACAGCTGGCACCTGCCGCCCTGTTACGTGTCGCGCAATTGGAGGCGAAATTACGGCAACAACGGGCCGGCCACGCGGCCTGGCTCGACCAGCCTTTGGCCCGTGCGCCGCAGGCCTTGTGGCGCCGCGATACCCGTGGCGGCAGCTGGGACCGCTTGCTGCATCAAGCCTTGGCTGACGACAGCAGCATGCCCGTCTTGCTGCCGGGCCTGCGTTATGACTATCCGCTGCCGGCAGGGGCAAGCATCACCCGCGAACACCTGATCAGTCTGACCGGTGGCTACCCGGCACCTGTAGTCGAAGCGCCGGCCCGGCAGGTGGAACAAGTACTGGAAAACGCCGCAGAGCAACTGTTCGGCGACCCGCTGCTGCTGGACAACAGCCAGGACCTGCCACGCTGGCAGGGCCAGGCCTGGCATGTCAGTTACAGCCCGCAAGGCAAGCGCATCACCGGCCTGGAACCGGTACAAGGGCTGTGCCGCACATTTGGCCTGCAGTTCGAAACCCAGGCCGGCGAACCGCTTTGGCAGCGGGTCGAGGCCTGGCTGGCTCGGCAGCCTGGCGACTGGCAACTGGCCGCCCTGCAACTGCCCGACGTGCGTTACGTGCAGGGCCACCCGGGCTGGCATCCACGGCAGTTGGCCTCGTGATAGTTGCCTCGCGCCTGTTCAGCGGCGCTGGCCTGGCCCTGGCCGGCTGGCTGGCCGCCCAATGCGTGCTGCAACTGAGTCGCCAGCCGCAGCCTGCCACGGCGCCAGCAAGGGTGAACAGCCCGCTAGCGGGGCTGATGGTCGGTCACTGGCAGGTGCCGGTCGACGACGGCAGCATCGCCATTACCCGCCTGCCGCTGCACTACCTCGGTGGCCTCAAGGCTCACCCCCTGAGCTCCAGCGTGGTGGTGCTGCGGTATGGCGAGCAGGTGCGCACCCTGGCCCGCGGCCAGCGCCTGGCGCCAGGAATCGTGCTGCAGGACATCGATGGCGATGGCCTGATCTTCAACAACCAGGGGCGGCGTGAACGCCTGCCCTGGCCGCCACGCCCTGCCGTGACCGGCTTCAAGCGCCAAGGATGAACGATGCCTGTTAGATACTGCATGGCGGCTGCGCTGAGCCTGGCCCTGGTCCTGGCCGTGCCGGGGGTGAGTGCCGAGGAGCCTACGTTCGATGAAAACGGCACGCCGATGTACGAGGTGAACTTCGTCGACACCGAACTGGGCGAGTTCATCGACAGCGTCTCGCGCATCACCGGCACTACCTTCATCGTCGACCCGCGGGTCAAAGGCAAGGTCACCGTGCGCACGGTCGACCTGCACGACGCCGATGCCATCTACGACATCTTCCTGGCGCAACTGCGCGCCCAGGGCTATGCCGCCGTCGACCTGCCCAACGGCAGCGTGAAGATCGTCCCTGACCAGGTCGCGCGGCTGGAGCCGGTGCCGGTGGAGACCGGCGCAGGGCAGGGCGCGGGCAGCGACAGTGTGGCCACCCGGGTTTTCAATGTACGCAATGCCGCCAGCGAACAGGTGCTGGGCATCCTCAAGCCGCTGATCGACCCGCGGGTGGGCGTGATCACGCCCTACCCGGCGGCGCACCAGTTGGTGGTCACCGACTGGCGCAGCAACCTTGACCGCATTGCCAGCCTGCTGCATCAGCTGGAACGCCCCAGCGAAGCCGCCGGCACCCGTACCCAGGTCATCTACCTGCGCCACGCCAATGCCGGTGAAGTGGTCAAGGTGCTGCGCGGGCTCAGCCAGGAAGGCGCGGTGCCCGGCGAAGGCGCGGCCAATGGCGGTGGCGAAGGCCAGGGCAAGGACCAGCCGCTGGCGGTGGCCAGTGACTCGGGTATCCGCCTGGAGTACGAAGAAGGCACCAATGCCGTGGTCATGGTCGGCCCGGACAGCGAGCTGGCTGCCTACCGCGATATCGTCGAGCAACTGGATATCCGCCGTGCCCAGGTGGTGGTCGAGGCGATCATTGCCGAGGTATCGGACAGCAGCGCCCAGGAGCTCGGTGTGCAATGGCTGTTCGCCGATGAAAAGTTCGGCGCCGGCATCGTCAACTTCGGCAGCAACGGGGTGAACATCGCCAACATCGCCGGGGCTGCCGCCAGTGGTGACAGCGAGGCGCTGGGCGACCTGCTGTCGACCACTGCCGGCGCCACGGCAGGTATTGGCCACTTTGGCGGCGGCTTCAACTTCGCCATGCTGGTCAATGCGCTAAAGGGCAAAAGCGGCTTCAACCTGCTGTCCACGCCCACCTTGCTGACCCTGGACAACGCCGAGGCGTCGATCCTGGTCGGTCAGGAAGTGCCTTTTGTCACGGGCTCGGTAACCCAGAACAACGCCAACCCGTACCAGACCATCGAGCGCAAGGAAGTCGGGGTGAAGCTGCGCATCAAGCCGCAGATCAACATCGACAACAGCGTGCGCCTGGACATCGTCCAGGAGGTGTCATCGATTGCCGAATCCAGCGCCGCCAGCGACGTGATCACCAACAAGCGCGAGATCAAGACCAAGGTCATGGTCGAGGACAATGGCCTGGTGATCCTCGGTGGCCTGATCAGCGACGAGCTGAGCACCAGCAATCAGCGTGTGCCCTTGCTCGGCGATATTCCTTACCTGGGCCGGCTGTTCCGCTCCGATGCCAGCAAGAACACCAAGCAGAATCTGATGGTGTTCATCCGCCCGCGCATCCTGCGGGACGGGCCGAGCCTGGCCGGGCTGAGTGAAGACAAGTACCGCAGCTTGCAGCAGACCACGCCGCTGCAACTGCCGGACCTGGCACAAGGGACGCCGTTGCTGCAGGTGTTTCCCTCCAGCCGCGCGCGCCTGGAAGGCGGTGACTGGTGATGCTGCCGTATCGCCAGGCGCGCCACAGTGGGGTAGCCATGGCCCCGACCGAGCAGGGCTGGCAGCTGTGGCTGCGCCCTGATGCCGACAGTGCCCAGTTGCAGGAGCTGCTGCGCGTGCATGGCCAGCCCTGCGCGCTCGAATACCTGGAGCCGGCTGCCTTCGACGAGCGCCTCGGGCAGCTGTATCAGGGCGGCGATGCGGCCACAGCAGCCTTGATCGAGGGCATTGGCGACCAGGTCGACCTGGCCAGCCTGATGAGCGAGATGCCGCGTATCGAAGACCTGCTGGAAAGCGACGACGAAGCCCCGGTGATCCGCCTGATCAACGGCCTGTTCGGCCAGGCCCTGCGCCTGCGTGCTTCGGACATCCATATAGAAACCTTCGAACAAAGCTTGGTGGTACGCCTGCGAGTCGATGGCCACCTGCGCGAAGTGCTGCGCCCGCCGCGTGCGCTGTCGGCCATGCTGGTGTCGCGGATCAAAGTCATGGCGCGCCTGGATATCGCCGAAAAGCGCCAGCCTCAGGACGGTCGCATCACCTTGCGCGCGGCAGGGCGCGAGGTGGATGTGCGGGTCTCGACCTTGCCCGGTATCCACGGCGAGCGGGTGGTGATGCGTGTGCTGGACAAGCAGGCCAGCCTGCTGGCGCTGGGCAACCTGGGCATGCCGGCGGCTGTGCTGCAGGGCCTGCGGAGCTGCCTGGCGCGCCCCAATGGCATCGTGCTGTCCACCGGCCCGACCGGTTCGGGCAAGACCACCACGCTGTACGCCAGCCTCAACAGCCTCAATGACGGCAGCCGTAATATCCTCACGGTCGAGGACCCGGTGGAATACGCCATCGCCGGGATTGGCCAGACCGCCATCAACCCGCGCGCCGGGCTGACCTTCGCCAGCGGCCTGCGGGCCATCCTGCGCCAGGACCCGGACGTGATCATGCTCGGCGAAATCCGCGACCAGGAAACCGCGCAGATCGCCGTGCAAGCCAGCCTCACCGGCCACCTGGTGCTGTCCACCCTGCACACCAACAGTGCCGTGGGCGCGGTGACCCGCCTGCGCGACATGGGTATCGAACCGTTCCTGATCGCCTCGTGCCTGCGCGGGGTACTGGCCCAGCGCCTGGTGCGGCGCTTGTGCAGCTGCGCCGTGGCCCACCCGCTGCAGCCTGCCGAGCGGGAGCTGTGGCCGGAGCTGGCAGCGCTGGGCAGCAGCTACCATGCGGTTGGCTGCGAGCAGTGCCAGGGCAGTGGTTATGTCGGGCGCCTGGGCTTGTACGAATTCATCGAACTGGACGCCGGGCTCGTTGGCCTGCTGTACGCCGGTGCCAGTGAGCTGGCCATGCAGGATTACCTGATCGACCGCCGCCAGAGCCTGGTGGCGATGGCCAGCGACTGCCTGGCGCGCGGTGAGACCAGCCTGGCCGAAGTGCTACGCGCGGTGCAGGGCTGAGCCATGCCGACCTATCGCTACCAGGCCGTCGACCTCGCCGGCAAACCCCACAAGGCCAGCCTGCAGGCCGACAGTGAACGCCATGCGCGCCAGTTGTTGCGCGAGCAGGGCCTGTTTGCCCGGCAGTTGCAGCGCCATGAGTCCGGCACCCGGCCACCCCGCCGTCAGCGCCTTGGCCGGGCCCAGCTGTGCGAGCTGACGCGTCAGCTGGCCACTCTGACCGGTGCCGGCATCCCCTTGGTGGATGCCTTGGCCACACTTGAGCGCCAGTTGCGTCAGCCGGCCCTGCACAGTGTGCTGGTGGCGCTGCGGGGTTCGCTGGCCGAAGGCCTCGGCCTGGCCCGCAGCCTGGCGCGCCAGGGTGCACCGTTTACCGGCCTGTACTGCGCATTGGTCGAGGCAGGCGAACGTTCCGGGCGCCTTGCCCAGGTACTGACCCGCCTGGCCGATCACCTGGAACAGGTACAACGCCAGCAGCACAAGGCGCGAACCGCGTTGATCTACCCCACGGTGCTGATGGGCGTATCGCTGGCCGTGGTGGTCGGCCTGATGACCTTCGTGGTGCCCAAGCTCACCGAGCAGTTCGCCCATGCCGGGCAGAGCCTGCCGCTGATTACCTCGCTGCTGATCGGCCTGAGCCAGGGGCTGGTGCACGCCGGGCCCTGGTTGCTGGGCCTGGCGCTGATACTCGGCGTGCTGGGCGGCTGGTTATTGCGCAAGCCGCACTGGTGCCTGCGCCGCGACCAGCTGCTGCTGCGCCTGCCACGCATCGGCAGCCTGTTGCAGGTGCTGGAAAGCGCACGCCTGGCGCGCAGCCTGGCGATTCTCAGTGGCAGCGGCGTGGCCTTGCTCGAAGCCTTGCAAGTGGCGACCGAAACCGTCGGCAACCGGCGCATCCGCCTGGCCATGGAGCAGGTGCGCCAGCAGGTGCAGGGCGGCACCAGCCTGCACCGTGCGCTGGATGCCAGCCAGCAATTCCCGCCGCTGCTGGTGAACATGGTCGGCAGCGGCGAGGCCAGCGGCACCCTGGCCGACATGCTCGAGCGCGTGGCCGACGACCAGGAGCGCGGTTTTGCCCGCCAGGTCGATACCGCCATGGCGCTGTTCGAACCCCTGATGATTCTGGTGATGGGCGCCGTGGTGCTGTTCATCGTGCTGGCGGTGCTGCTGCCGATCATGCAACTCAACCAGGGCCTGCAACTGTGAACACAAGGAGTATTGCCATGCAGCATCGACGTAATCGCCAGCGCGGGTTCACCCTCATGGAAATCATGGTGGTGATCTTCATCATCGGCCTGCTGATCGCCGTGGTCGCCCCCAGCGTGCTGGGCAACCAGGACAAGGCCATGAAGCAGAAGGTGCTGGCCGACCTGGCCACGCTGGAGCAGGCGCTGGACATGTACCGGCTGGACAACCTGCGCTTCCCCAGCAGCGAACAGGGCCTGGCCGCGCTGGTGAAAAAGCCGGCCCAGGAGCCGTTGCCACGGGCCTGGCGCAGTGACGGCTATGTGCGCCGCCTGCCGGCAGATCCGTGGGGCACCCCTTACCAGTACCGCATGCCTGGCGAACATGGGCGGGTGGATATCTACTCGCTGGGCGCTGACGGGCTGCCGGGCGGCGAAGGGCAGGATGCCGACCTGGGTAACTGGGCGCTGTAACGGGTGCGCCGTCAGCGTGGCTTCAGCCTGATCGAGTTGCTGGTAGTGCTGGCCATTGCCGGGTTGATGACCGGGCTGGCAGTGGCCGGGCTTGGCGGCCAGGCCGGTGTCGACCAGGCCCTGCAACGCCTGGCTGCGGAAATCCGCAGCCAGGCTGCGCTTGCCCGGCATGCCGGGCAATTGCGCGGGCTGCGCTGGAATGGCCAGCGCCCCGAGTTCGTGCTGCGCGAGGGCAATGGCTGGGTGGTGGCAGCAACTGCCCTCGGCGATTGGCCCAAGGGCCTGCAACCGGACTGGCCCGCCAGCCCACAGC
>NZ_JABMCN010000238.1 GCF_013179515.1 Pseudomonas sp. CM27 | reverse complement strand
CCCCAGCAGGTAAACGCAGGTGATGCGACGACGCATGTCAAGTAAGGCCACGGTGAACTCCAGTCAGCGAGCCTGACTGTAAGCAAACAGCTGCTGGGGCATAAGTGCTGTAATATCGTTCACACTGTTCGCTATTTTTTGACAATCATGCTCGATCTTCACCGTGTTGCCACCTTCGTGGCTGTCGCAGATACCGGCAGTTTCACCAAGGCAGCCCAATTGCTCGCCCTGTCCAAGGCCCGGGTCAGCTTCAACGTCCGGCGCCTGGAAGCAGACCTGGGGGTCAGCCTGCTGGCCCGCAATACCCGTCACACCGTGTTGACCGATGTCGGGGCCACATTCCTGCGCGAGGCGCGCCAGCTGCTTGAGCTTGCACAGCGGGCGTCGGCAAGCGTGCAGCAGTCGCATGCCGGGCTCGGCGGGCGCTTGCGCATCACCAGTACGCCGGCCTTCGCACAGCGAGCGGTGCTGCCCTTGATGGCGGACATGGCAGAGGCTCACCCTGATCTGTCGATCGAGCACGTAGCCTCATCGCAGCTCAGTGACCTGGTTGCCGAACGCTTTGATGTCGCCATCCGCCTGGGGCAGTTGGCAGACTCCGATTTCAAGGCCGCCAGAATTGGCGACTATGCGTTGCAAGTGGTCGCCAGCCCGGCGTACCTGCAGCGCCACCCGATCGCCTCGCCGCACGCGCTGGTACACGCGCACTGGCTGGCGCATACGCAACTGCGCGATGCGCCGTGGCGCTTCTTCAAGCCCGGGTTGTTGCCCCGTCACGCGCGCTTCGAGTACCCACCGCGGTTGCAGGCGGACAGCGCCGAAGCCTTGATGGCCATGGCCGTGCGCGGCCTAGGGGTGACGCTTCTGCCAGCCTGGCTAGTGGGTGAAGCCATCGCCATGGGTGAACTCGACGCCGTCGTCGACCCCGCGCATCTGCTGCGCCAGCCCATCCATGCGCTGTACCGGAACAGCATGTATGTACCGGCTGCGATCCGCGTTTTCATCGACCAGCTGACGGATCGATGGGCTGCGCTGGAAACCACGCGGTAGAGGCAGGATCAGCAACCTGCCAGGTTCTGGCGTTGCTGCAGCACGTTGTTTATCTCAGTGGTCAACTGGCGTGTGGCCGCTTCTATGCTTCCCTCGTTACGGCACAGCAGCCAGCCGTGTTCTGCAGCCGCACGCTCGAACGCCTCGGTGCAGGCAGCCTGTTCCTCCAGACGATGGATGACCGTGCTGCCCAGCCCTCGTGTGCGGGCTGCGGCCCTGGCCCATGAAGTCTGCGGGTCGGTGACCACGCCGACGTGCAGGTCTGGCACCTGGACATCACGGCGCAGGTTCAATTGCAAGATGTCGGCAAATGGCACGCTGCGGCGAAACGCGGCGTCGGACGGGTACCAGCGATCGATCAGGATGATGCTGCCCAGCGGCTGGCGTGGCAGCACGGACCGGGAAATCCAGGCCCGGCTTTCGGCAAAACGTTCACAAACCTGCAGCTCCAGCTCGCACGAGGGGTTTCTGGCGAGCTGGTTGACCAGGGCCATGGTCTCGCGCCTGAAGGGGTCGTTGTTCTTTTCGCACAGGCGGATCACCTTCTTGCCTTCGGCCCTCAGGGCCTGGGTAACGGCCTCGAGCAGCGTGGTCTTGCCGGTGCCCTTGGGGCCGTCCATGGAAACAAACAGCGGGCGGTTCATGTTCGGTACCGGTTGGGTTTGGGGCGGGATGAGAGCATTTATTGCGACGCGGGTTCAAGGGGAAGCGTGAGGGGTACATTTGTACTCCGCAGCAGGAAATGATCGGTTCGGATGGAAGAGTTCATGGTTTTTGGCAGATTGCGCCAGGGCTGACAGGCGCTGCATATTTTGCGGCAAGCACCTGTCAGCCCTGACGCCCCCCCTCAAACCCGAGCCTTCCAGCCCACCTCCCGCAGTGCCGCCAGCAGCGCTGCCCCCGCCAGCCCTGGCACCTGTCGTCCGTCCCCGGCCACCATGCCCCGGCTGGCCAGCATCGCGTTGACGATCGCTTCCTCCACCGCCTCGGCCGCCGCCGCAAACAGCGGCGAAATATGGTCATTGTTGACCATCGCCACCTGCGCCGTGGTCGGCAGATCGCGGCGGTTGTAGTCGGCCGGCGCCAGCCCGGTATTACCCGTTGAAAACGCCAGGAACACATCACCACTGGAATCGTCGGTGCCGCCCCCCGTGCGGGCAATTCCCAGCGCAGCACGTTGCGCCAGGCGCTGGCATTGATGCGGCAGCAACGGTGCATCGGTAGCCAGCACCACCACGATCGAGCCCATACCCGCGGTGTCCTGCTGTGCAAATGGCGACGGCAGGTCCAGTAGCACCCGGCCCACCGGATAACCGTCCACCCTCAGCTCACGACGCTGGCCGTGATTGGCCTGGACGAACGCACCCACAGTCCAGCCACCCTGCTCTGCCGGCACTACCCGTGACGCGCTGCCAATGCCGCCCTTGAACTCATGGCAGATCATGCCGGTGCCGCCGCCAACCGCGCCCTCGGCCACCGGCCCGCTGCTGGCGGCGGCCAGCGCTTGCTGGACCAGGTCTGCATCCACATGCTGGCCCCAGATATCGTTCAACACCCCGTCGTAGGTCTCCATCACCACCGGCATGCACCAATAGGTCGACGTGTCGGCCAGGGTCGCATGCTCGTGCGCGATCAGCGCGTCGCGCACTACCCCGACGCTGTGCGTGTTGGTGGTAGCGATGGGAGTGGTCAGCAGGCCCGCTTCACGAATCCATTCCAGCCCCGTGGCATCGCCATTGCCGTTCAGCACATGGCAACCGGCAAAGCAGGGCTGGTAGCGCGCCGGTCCGTCGCGGGGCTCAATGACACTGACCCCGGTGCGCACAGGTTTGCCGCCATGGCTGGTGTTCAAGGTGGCGTGGCCCACCCGTACGCCAGGTACATCGGTAATTGCATTGTGGGGGCCTGGCTGGCCAAGGCCCAGCGTAATGCCCAGGTCGCGTGCTCGCATCATGTCTCTCGCTCAAAGTTTCTGGAAGGCAGGGCTCAACTTGCCGTATGTGCCGTACAGCACCACAGAGGTCAGCAGCATGCCAAGGATGATCAGGATGTCCCGGGCCGAAGCCTCACTCAGGAGGGTGGTCAACAGGTACCCCGCCCCCGTCACCGCAACCAGTGCCGGCAGAGGCCACAGCGGCATCCGGTACGGGTGTTCGCGGTCACGCCGCAGTACCCGGCTGAACAGCGCGCACAGGCCCACCACCAGGTACACGCCGAGGATCAGCAGTACCGTGAAGGAGGTAAGCTCCGACAAGCTGGAGCTGAAGGTCAGGGCCGCAGAGGGCACGGCGAGGAACAGCGTGGCCAGCCACGGCGATTCCCACTTGGCGTGGATGCGGGTGAAGGCACGGTTCAGGGTGGGCATCCACAACGCGTCTCGCCCACTGCTGTAGATCACCCGGCCACTCTGGATCACCAGCGCGATGATCGCGTTGAACACCGAAAGGAAGATACCGGCACTGACCAGGCGCGACAGCGTTTCGTTGCCATGGGCGGTCAGCAGGTAGCCGATCGGGTCGGGACTTGCCAGCATCGCTTCCAGCGAGGGCGCACCGATCAGCAACGCCACCAGCGGAATCACTTCGATGGCTACCACCAGCACCAGCGACCACAGTACCGCCCGAGGGATACCGCGCCCGCCACACTTCATGTCCTCGGCCAGCAACACGGCGCCGCCATAACCGTTGAACGAGAACAGCGCCGTACCGACCGCCCCGATCACCAGTGCCCAGGGTGCCGCGTGCAATATCCCGTTATCCAGTATCAGTGGGGTGACGAGCGTGCCGAGCGGTTGCTGGGCGTGGCCAAAGCCCAACACCACGATCACCATCAGTGCCGCTACCTCAAGCAGCAGGCAGATGCCGGTGACCCACGCGTTGAGCTTGATGTTGAGGATACCGAGCAGATAGCCCAGCGCCACGATCACCAAGGCCACCGTCTGCCCGTCCAGCTGGGTACCCAGTGCCGCATTCAGGTAGGTGGCTGCCCCGGTGGCCAACACAGGCGGCACAAATACCAGCATGGCCAGCACGGTAAGAAAGGTCGCGTAACCTGCCATGCCGCCAAAGACCCGTTTGGCGAACACGTATTCGCCGCCGGCGGCGCTGTGCGCACGGCCCAGCTCGGCGTAGCAAAGCGCGAACATCAGCGCCAGCACGCCACCGAGCACAAAGGCCCAGATTACTCCGGTACCTGCCTGGGCAATGGCAAACGGCGCAATCACGAATACCGAACTGGCGGGGGTTACCGAGGACACGGTAATGGCAACTACATCAGGCACGCTCAGCGTGGGTTTCAGCGCCGGGGTGGGGGCATTACAGGACGTCATATGTTCATCCTCACGTTATTGTTGGTGTGTCAGGAGGCAGAACCAGCAGGCGAACGATGGCGGGCTCGACGGCCCGCTTGATGGGGATGGAATCTATGCGCCAGCACCCGCCTGGACAATTCCCACTAAGGGTTACCCCCGTTGACAGCGGCGGCCAATCGCGCACCAATGCCTTACCGCTTTCAAGGACCGTGTCGTGGACATTCTCTTTCATGAAGTTGCCGGCCACGCCGCCCTGGCCCGAACCATCGAACACATCGGCGGCCCGCGCTTCTGGCGGCAGCTGATCCTGGTGTTGCGCCACTGGGTGCCATTCGACAATGCGCTGGCAATTCACTTCCCGCCCCAGGGCGCCCCGCACGTGCTGGAGGAATACGATGCCGCGCCAGCGCCCGCCGCCGGTGAGCTGTACCTCGACGGGCTGTACCTGCTCGACCCTTTCTACCAGGCTGCGCGCGAAGGCTTGCCCAGTGGTTGCTACCACCTCGAGGAGGTGGCGCCGGATCACTTCTGGCAAGCGGACTATTACCTGAACTACTTCCAGGCCCATGTGCTGGTGGACGAAGTACAGTTTCTGCTGCAGTTGCCCGACGGGGTGCTGTCGCTGTCGCTGGGCATGCGCCGCGCGTTCGAGACGGCGGAGCTGGGGAAACTCACCTTGGTCAGTGCCTGGGTATTGGCGTTGCTCCAGCAGCACTGGGCCCGCAGCGGCGTCTCGGTACCCGTTCAGCCAGCCGTTGGCGACGCCTTGGCAAGGTTCGGCCAAGGCCTGTTGTCCGAGCGCGAGCTGGAAATCGCCCGGCTCATCCTGCGCGGCTACTCGTCCAAGGCCATGGCACAACGGCTGGGGATCTCGCCCGAGACCATCAAGGTGCACCGACGGCACCTGTACACGAAACTGAACATCTCGTCCCACCCCGAACTGTTCTCGATGTTCATTCGCGAGCTCGGGTTTTCCGATGACCGCGGGGCGAACCCGATTGCCTGAACGCGCCTGGCCGGCTTGCTATCCCCAAGCCGAACAATGCCTGCTAGGCTGACGGCGGCGGCCCTGCTGGCGGCCTTTTCATTTCCCCCACAGGCACGGGCCAATGACCTCCAACCCTGAAGTAAACCTGACCAACTGCGACCGCGAGCCCATCCAGATACCCGGCAGCATCCAGCCCCATGGCTGCCTGCTGGCCTGTGACGTGTCAGCCAGCACCATCCTGCGCCACTCGCTCAATGCGCAAGCCTTGCTCGGCGTAACGGGTGAACTGAACGGTCAGAAGCTGCATGCGGTACTGGGCGACGAGGTGGCGCATACCCTGCGCAACGCCTTGGCGCGCACCCGCGAAGCTGCGCGGCCAGCGCTCAGTTTCGGCGTGGTGCTGCCCAGCGGCCAGGCCGTCGATGTCGCGGCCCACACGTTCAAGGGCACGGCGATCCTCGAGCTCGAGCCCGCAGGCGCCAGCATCGCCGAGCCGATAGAACTGGCCCGCACCTTGATCGGCCAGCTGCGCGAAATCGACCAGACCACCAAGCTGTTCCGCGACGCCGCGCGTTTTGTCCGCGCCGTGCTCGGCTACGACCGGGTGATGATCTACCAGCTGGGTGCCGATGGCGCCGGCAAGATAGTAGCCGAGGCCAGGCGCAACGGCCTGGAAAGCTTCATGGGCCAGTATTTTCCTGCCTCCGACATCCCCAAGCAGGCCCGCGCGCTGTATTTGCGCAACCCGATCCGGGTCATTTCCGACGCACAGTTCAAGGCCGTGGCCCTCGACCCTGTACTCGACCCGTCAGGCGAGCCGCTCGACCTGTCCTACGCGCACCTGCGCAGTGTCTCGCCGATCCATTGCGAGTACCTGAGCAACATGGGCGTGCGCGGCTCGATGTCGATTTCGGTCATCGTCAACGGCGAGCTCTGGGGGATGATCGCTTGCCATCATTACGCGCCACGTACCCTGGCCATGGGGCAACGGGTGGCTGCGGAAATGTTCGGCGAGTTTTTCGCGCTGCATATCGAGACGTTGCGCAGCCGGCAAAGGCTCGAAACCGCCGTGCAGGTGCACAAGGCACTGGGCCGCATGCTGCGCGATGCCAGCAAGTCTGAAGATATCGACGGGTTCTTCCACGCGCGCCTGCCGCAGTTCATGTCGCTGATCCCCTGCGATGGCATTGGCATGTCGCTGCAAGGCCGCTGGGCATCTGCCGGGCTGGCCCCGCCCACGTCGGCTGTGCCTGAATTGCTGCGCCTGGCAGACATGGTCGCCGAAGGCCGCACCTGGGCGTCCAACCGGCTCTCGACGGTGCACCTGTCAGCCCAGGCGTACAGCACCGACGTGTCCGGCGTGCTGATCATCCCGATGTCACAGCGCCCACGGGACTACCTGATCTTCTTCCGCAAGGAAGTGATCGAGACCCTCGACTGGGCCGGCGATCCGAACAAGACCTATGACAGCGGCGCGCTGGGCGATCGCCTGACGCCGCGCAAGAGCTTCGCCATCTGGAAAGAGACCGTTCACCAGCAGTCGCTGCCGTGGACCGAACAGGACCGCCAGTTCGGCGATGCCATCCGCTCCGCCATCGTCGAGGTGGTGTTGCACAACAGCGAGTTGCTTGCCAGCGAGCGCTCCAAGGCCGACATGCGCCAGCGCATCCTCAACGAAGAACTCAACCACCGGGTCAAGAACATCCTCTCGCTGATTGGCGCGCTGGTCGCCCACCCCACCACGGAAAGCCAGACCCTGCAGGACTATGTGGCGACCTTGAAGGGGCGCATCCAGGCCTTGTCACTTGCCCATGACCAGGTGGTGCGTGGTGATGGTGGCGGGCGCCTGGCCATGCTGCTCGAGGCCGAGCTCTCGCCCTACCGCACTGCCGCCGGCATGATCGAGTTGCACGGCCCGAACGTGATCCTGGATGCGCGCGCCTACTCGGTCATGGCGCTGGTGCTGCACGAGCTGGCCACCAACGCTGCCAAGTATGGTGCGCTGTCGCGGGCAGGCGGCAAGCTTGCGGTACATTGGGCAATCGACGCCGCCTACGCCTGCGACATCCACTGGCGTGAAAGCGCCGGGCCGGTGATTCGTCCCCCGAGCCGCAGGGGCTTTGGCTCGGTGCTTATCGAGCGCAGCATACCGTTCGACCTGGGCGGTACCAGCACGGTGGAGTATCACCCCGAAGGACTGCAAGGGTTTTTCAGGATCCCGGCCAAGCACCTGTCCGTAGCCGAAGAGATCGAACCCCCTACCCTGGCCTTGCCCATCGCCCGGCCAGCCGAGGCTTTTGCAGCCCGGCCAGGCTTGTGCGTACTGATCCTCGAGGACCAGTTGGTGATAGCGGTAGGCCTGGAGCAGATTCTGAACGATGCGCAGATCAAGGACGTGATTACCGCAAGCTCCGAAGACGAGGCAATACGCTTGCTTGCCAAACGCAAACCGGACGTTGCGATACTGGATGTGAATCTGGGGACCGGGACGTCGATATCCGTCGCCGATGAACTGCTGCGCCAGCAGGTGCCGTTCCTGTTTGCCACGGGTTACGGCGAGGGTGTCAGCATTCCCGAGCACCTGGGGCACGTTCCCGTCACGCGCAAGCCTTATGATGCCAATACCATCCTGGCCAGCCTGCAAGGTCTTCTGCGCTGAGGCAATTGGGCCACTCTGCGACCAGGGCCTCACTGATGTAAGCCGGGGCGGTATTGTGTGGGAGCGGGTTGACCCGCGAAGAATCCAACACGGTATATGGCACCGGCTTCGCCGGTGTTCGCGGCTAAAGCCGCTCCCACAGGGTACGCGGAGCGCCCAGCATCAGTTCTCTGCGCGACAGCGCAGCCCAATGGGCTGGGCGATCTACTACAGAAGACAGTTGCACCCACAGGTACGGCGCCGATGCGTCGTACCTGTGGGGCCAGGCGTTACACCGCCAGCGCGCGCTCGCGCAGCTCGCTGTTGAGGATGCGGTCGTTCTCGCTGTAGTCGACCGGGCAGTCGATCACGTGCACGCCCGGGGTCTTGATGCAGTGCTCCAGCAGCGGCAGCAGGCCTTCGGCGCTTTCCACGCGGTGGCCGTTGGCACCGTACGCTTCGGCGTATTTGACGAAGTCCGGGTTGCCGTAATCCAGGCCAAAATCGGTGAAGCCCATGTTGGCCTGTTTCCAGCGGATCATGCCGTAGCCATCGTCACGCAGGATCACCACGGTGATGTGCATGTTCAGGCGCACTGCAGTTTCCAGCTCCTGGCTGTTCATCATGAAGCCGCCGTCGCCACATACCGAAATCACCGGGCGGTCCGGGTGCACCAGGTGCGCGGCCATTGCCGATGGCAGGCCGGCGCCCATGGTCGCCAGGGCGTTGTCCAGCAGCACGGTGTTGGGCTTGTGCGCCTTGTAGTTACGGGCGAACCAGATCTTGTAGATGCCGTTGTCCAGAGCAACGATGCCTTCGGACGGCAGTACGCGACGGATATCGGCAACCATGCGCTGCGGGTACACCGGGAAGCGGTTGTCGTCAGCGCCTTCGGCGATCTGCGCTTCGTTGGCCTCACGAATGGCCAGCAGGCGGGTGAAGTCCCAGTGCGAAGTGTCGTTCAGGGCTTCGCTGATCTGCCACACGGCGTTGGCGATGTCGCCGATCACCTCC
Organism: Pseudomonas sp. CM27; assembly: GCF_013179515.1. Classification (GTDB taxonomy): domain Bacteria; phylum Pseudomonadota; class Gammaproteobacteria; order Pseudomonadales; family Pseudomonadaceae; genus Aquipseudomonas. The sequence continues at coordinate 615 of NZ_JABMCN010000238.1, read as the reverse complement.
ACCTGCGGGAAGTACACGGCATCGACTTCGGCCGAGCGGAAGTTGATGTGGATGACTTCGGTGCCACCGCGGACCATGAAGAACGGCGGCTTCTCGATCACATCGTGGCCGATGTTGATGATCAGGTCGGCGGCCTCGACGGCGCGGTGAACGAAGTCACCGGACGACAGCGCGGCGTTGCCGAGGAAGCGTGGATGACGCTCGTCGACCACACCTTTACCCATCTGGGTGGTGATGAACGGGATGCCGGTCTTGTCGATCAGTTGCTTGAGAACCTTGGCGGTCATCTTGCGGTTGGCGCCGGCGCCGATCACCAGGATCGGGCTACGGGCGTTCTGCAGCTTTTCCAATGCAGCTTCGATGGCGACGTGCTCGGCCAGCGGGCGGCGGTGCAGGCTGCGCGGGATCGGCAGTGCATCGGTCTGCTCGGCGGCGATGTCTTCCGGCAGCTCCAGGTGAACCGCACCCGGCTTTTCTTCTTCGGCCAAGCGGAAGGCTTCGCGCATGCGCGCCGGGATGTTGTCGGCCGAGGCGAACTGGTGGGTGTACTTGGTGATGGGGTCCATCATGCCGCACACGTCAATGATCTGGAAGCGGCCCTGCTTGGACTTCTTG
>NZ_JABMCN010000237.1 GCF_013179515.1 Pseudomonas sp. CM27 | reverse complement strand
GCTACGACCTGCGCTTCCCGGTGTGGAGCCGCGACGCCCAGGACACCGACCTGCTGCTGTACACCGCCAACTGGCCAGCGGCGCGCCGACAGCACTGGAACAGGCTGCTGCCGGCGCGGGGCATCGAAAACCTGTGCTTTGTGGCTGCGGTGAACCGGGTGGGCACCGATGGCAAGGGCTTTGCGTATTCCGGCGATAGCCAGGTGCTGGACTTCCAGGGTGAAAGTCTGCTCAGCGCGGGGGAGGCCGACGGGGTGTTCACCGTCGTGTTGAGGGCGGCGGAGCTGGCGGCGTACCGGGCCAAGTTCCCGGCCAACCTGGATGCCGATACCTTCGAGCTGCACTAAAGCAGGGCCGGTCCTTTCGCAGCACAAGGCTGCTCCTACAGGTTACGCGCTGCATCTGTAGGAGCAGCCTTGTGCTGCGAAAGGGCCAACTACATCTATTACAGATCAGTACACATCCCGCCGATATCGCCCATCCTCGACCAGCTGCTGCACAACCGCCTCGCCAAGCAAACCGTTGAGCGCCGCATCCACTCCCGCAGCCATCCCCTGCAGGCTGCCGCAGACATACACACAGGCGCCATCTGCCACCCAGCGTTTGAATTCCTCGGCCTGCTGCAGCAGCACATCCTGCACATACACTTTCTCGGCCTGATCCCGCGAAAACGCCAAGTCCAGGCGTGCCAGGTCGCCGCTGGCCAACCAGCCTTGCAGCTCATCAGCGCACAGCAGGTCATGGGCGCGATTGCGCTCGCCGAACAGCAGCCAGTTGCGCTGCTCGCCCGCATTCACCCGCGCCCGCATCAGGCTGCGCAGGCCGGCCAGGCCAGTGCCATTGCCGATCAATATCATCGGTGCGGCACTTTCCGGCAGGTGGAAGCCGCTGTTGCGCCGCAGGCGCAGGCTTAGCGTGCCGTTCAGCGGCAGGTACTCGGTCAGCCAGCCGGAACCCAGGCCCAGGTTGCCATCGGCGTGGCGCTCCTGGCGCACGATCAGTTCCAGCACACCATCGCTGGCAATCGAGGCGATCGAATATTCGCGGCTGCCGATCGGTACCAGTGCGTCCACCAGCGCTTGCGGCTGCAAGCCGATCAGGTGATCACGTCGCGTCGGCAACTGTCGCCCGACCAAGGCCTGGGCCAGCGTTTCGCCCAGGCCATTCACCTGCACCCGGGCAGTGGGGTCCAGCGCCATGCCGTTGAGGAAAGCGTCGATCCGTGGCTGCCCATTGAGCGGCAGGATCTCCACCAGGTCTCCGGCTTCCCAGCTGGCGGGTTGCTCCGGTTGCAGGCCCAGCAGGTACACCGGCTGGCCTTGGCTACCCGGGTTGAGCAGTTCGCGGCGCACCAGCGACCAGTTGCCAAAGCTTGGCGGCTGCCAGGCGGCCACCGGCTGGGCGCCGGTCAATTGCGCCAGCTCCTGCTGCCATTGCTGCAGGGCTGCCTGGTCGGCATTGTCCACTTCCACCGGGCTGAACGCGCTGCTGGCACCGCGCTCACCCAGCCACGCTTGCAGACGGCGGGCAAAACCGCAGAAGTGCGGGTACTGGCGGTCACCCAGGGCGAGCAGGGCGTAGTTGAGGTTGTTCAGCGCCCACGGCTGGCCCAGCACCTTGCGTTCGAAGGCGCGGGCGCTGTCGGGCGCTTCGCCGTCGCCGAAGGTACTGACCACGAACAGCGCGCGGCGCGCCTGGCGCAAGTCGCTTTCCGCCAGATCGGCCAAGGCGCGTACCTGCACCGGCAGGCCGGCCGCCTGCAACTGCCCGGCGCTCTGCCAGGCGAGCTGCTCGGCAAAGCCGCTCTGGCTGGCAAAACCGATCAGCCAGCTGTCGCTGCTGCCAGTGTTGCTTGTGACATTGCCGCGGGCTGCGCGGACCTGGCGCTTCTTGCGGCGGCGGTCGAGGTACAGCAGCCAACCGGTGACGAAGAACAGCGGCATGGTCAGGCTGGCGATGGTGACGATAATGCGTCCCGGCAGGCCGAAGTATTCACCGACGTGCAGGGCGTAGACGCTTTGCAGCAGCTGGGCCTTGAAGGACTTGTCGGTGTAGCGGTCGTGTTTTTTCACCTGGCCGGTGGCCGGGTCCAGTACCAGGGTGTTGAAGGCGCGTGGGTGATCGGAACTGTCCAGCAGGTAGAACAGGTTGGCCGGCTGGCCGCCAACCGGAGGCAGGCGCAGGTTGTAGGCGGCCAGGCCTGGGCCGGCGGCGTCCTTGAGGTTGGCCCAGATGGCGTCGTAGTCGACGACCAGCGGCGGCGCGTTCTTGTCGACCTTTTGCGGCCCGTGGCGGCCACGGCCTTCGCCGCGCTTTTGCTGCTGGCCGGCGGCCGGCGCGTCGGCCAGCAGCTTGTTCAGGCCTTCGCGGTACCACTCGTAGGACCAGAACAGGCCGGTCAGGGCGAACAACAGGTAGAACAGCAGGCACCAGGTACCGGCCACGGCGTGCAGGTCCCAGTTGAAGGCGCGGCCTTTCTTCGCCCAGTCGAAGGTCAGCCAGGTGCGCCAGTCCAGCGCCTTGCGCGGCCAGCGCAGGTACAAGCCGGACAGGCAGAAGAACACCAGCATCAGGGTACAGGCGCCGGTGATCTGCCGGCCTGTGTCGCCGATGGCCAGGAAACGGTGCAGCTTGAGCATGAGGTTGAAGAAGCCTTGCCCGGCCACTTCACCCTTGAGTTCGCCGGTGTAGGGGTCGGCGTAGCGCAGCTCGCCGCGACGTTCGCCCGGTGTCGGCATGAAGAAGATTCGTGCGGCGTTGCCTTCGCGTACGTCCACCCACAGCATCGACACCTTGTCGTGTTGCTGGGCTTCGACGCGCTGCACCAGTTCGGCCGGTGGCAGTACGCCTTCGGCGCGGACTTCTACCTTGAGTACGTCGGCATTGAATGCGCGCAGCAGTTCTTCCTGAAACGAGTACAGGGCGCCGGTGATGCCCATCACGGCCAGCACCAGGCCAGCGGTGATGCCAAAGAACCAGTGCAATTGGAACAGCGTCTTCTTCACCACATGATCACCTTGTGTTTCTGCCGCTGCCTGCGCGGCGTGCATTATGCCTTGATACGCAAAAGCCCCGCTCACTGGAATGAACGGGGCAGCGCGGGTGCTGTTTACCGGGTTGGCCTGTACCGGCCTCTTCGCGGCTGAAGCCGCTCCCACAGGTACTGCACAGGGTTCGAGAGCAGTGCAGTACCCGTGGGAGCGGCTTTAGCCGCGAAAGGGCCGGCACAGGCGCAGCCCAGTCAACAGATCAACCCCATGCCAACATCAGAAGTGCACGCTGGTGGTCAACAGTGCAGTCCGCCCGGCCGCCTGGTTGGCGAAGTGGGTGGAGAAGGCCTTGTCGTAGTACACCTCGTTGGTCAGGTTCTGCACGTTCAACTGCAGGTCGACGTTCTTGGTCAGCTTGTAGGCAGCCATGGCGTCGTAACGCACGTAGCTGTCGACCATGGTGGTGTTGGCCACGCTGCCGTACACGTCATCCACGTAGAACGCACCGCCACCGATGGTCAGCTTCGGCGTGATGGAATAGGTGGTCCACAGGCTGGCGCTGTTGTTCGGGGTGTTCGGTAGCTGGTTGCCGTCATTGGCCTTGTTCAATGGGCCACCGTCGATCTGGCGGGCCTGCATGTAGGTGTAGCCGGCGAACACCTGCCACTTGTCGGTGATCTTGCCGCTAGCCGACAGTTCGATACCTTGCACGCGGGTTTCGCCGACGTTTTCGTAGGTGGTGGTGTCCACCTGGACGCGGGCGTTTTCCTTCTCGGTGCGGAACAGCGCGGCGGTCAGCGACAGGCGCTGGTCCAGCAGGTCCCACTTGGTACCGATTTCGTAGTTGGTGGTTTCTTCCGGCTCCATGTCGCTGGCCAGCAGATTGCCGTTGCGGTCTGTCGTACCACCCAGAGGGTTTCCTTCCGTGCCTTCGCCGAGCATGGCACCTGGCGGGGTCGCGGAAGTAGCGTAGGACACGTAGATACTGCCGTTTTCAGCAGGTTTCCATACCAGGCCCAGCTGGCCGGTCACAAACTCGCTGACGTCCTTGCCCTTGGCAGTGGTAGTGCCGGCAGCGTTGTGGGTCTTGTAGTCGGTGTCGAAGTGGTCATAGCGCAAGCCCATGTTCACCAGCCACTCAGGCGTCAGCTCGAGGGTGTCGAACACGTAGATCGCGCGTGTCTTGCTGCTGGTGTCAGTGCCGGCATAGTTCCGCGCAATGTTGCCGTTCCACGGGTCATCCGGGTTCGGGTTGCTCAGCGAGGTGCAGTTGTAGCCGCTGCTGGCGCCGATCATGCCAGGGGTGCAGTTGGTGTTGGCGGCGCCGCCTGGAACGGTGTCGGTGTCGACGGTGTAGCTCGAACGGTCGCTTTCTTCACGGCTCAGCTCGATACCGGTCGAGAAGCTGTTCTTCATGCCGCCGACGTAGAACTCGCCAAACAGGTCGGTCTGGTTGGTGGTGGTAGCGGTGTTGCCGACGCGGGTGTTGGCGCGGCGCCAGACGCTGCCGTTGTTGACGTTGCCCTTGCTGTCGTCAGGCTGGGTCAGGATGTAGTCCTGCATGCTGTTGCCGTGACGCAGGGTGTTCTTGATGGTCAGCGAGTCGGTCAGGTCGTGTTCGATGGCAAAGGTGGCGATGTCCACACGGGTCTTGCGGAAGTCGCGCCCGGTCAGGCCATAGAAGTTGTCGCTGTCGCCGCCGTCGTAGGGCTTGCTTGGGTGCGCCGATGTACGTGCGGCGCTGCCACCCGTGGGGATGGTGTATGGAATCCCCGAATCCGGGAGGTCGTCGCTTTCCAGGTGATAGTAATCGAGGTTGACGCGGGTCGGCGTGCCCAGGCCAAAGGCCAGCGACGGGGCAATGCCCCAACGGTCATAGTTGACCTTGTCGCGGCCGGCTACGTTGCTTTCGTGGGTCATCAGGTTCAGGCGGCCGGCAACGGTGTCGCTGAACTGGTAGTTGCCATCGAAGGTATAGCGCTGGGTCTGGTCGCTGCCCCAGGTCCAGGCGCCGTCCAGCGAGTTGCCCAGGTGCGCGCGCTTGCTCACCAGGTTGATGGTGCCGCCTGCAGCGCCACGGCCACCGATGGCCGAGTTCGGGCCCTTGGCCACTTCCACCGACTCGATGGCGAAGATTTCGCGGGTTTGCGCGCCAGTGTCACGCACACCGTCCAGGTAGGTATCGCCCTGGGCGTCGAACCCGCGGATGAACGGGCGGTCGCCTTGCGGGTTGCCACCTTCGCCAGCACCGAAAGTAATGCCCGGTACCGTGCGCAGGGCATCCTGCAGGGTCAGGGCATTGGTGTCCTTGATCACTTGCTGCGGGATGACGGTGACCGAGCGCGGGGTGTCTACCAGCGGCGCGGTGTACTTCTGCGAGGCGGCCTTCTCCACCTTGTAGTCGGTGCTGGCCTGTTCAGCCTTGCCGTTGACGCTGGTCGCGTCCAGGGTGACAGCGCTGCTGGCAGCCGGGTCGGCGGCGTACACCGACGAAGCGCTAAGGGCTACACCGATAGCGGTGACGATCAGGCGTGGCGAACTCACTGCAGATGGTACGTACTGGCGCATTGCTAAGGACCTTCCCCAAGGTGTTGTGGCGGCGGATACTAATGTAAGCAATTGTGACTAACAATTGAGATTCGTTACCATTCGTGAAGAATTTACAATCTTTACAATTTGCCTTTACGGTTTCATCAAGCTGAAACGTCTTAAGCGGCGAATGGGGCTTGTGAAGTGCAAAAGGGAATCAATATCATTGACTCCTTTGGATTTCCTGACGGTACTCCGACATGCTGCTGCACATCCCCGGCCTGTTCGAGGCTGATGAACTGGCCCGTATCCGCGAGGCGCTGGAGCAGACCGACTGGGCCGACGGCAAGATCACGGCTGGCTATCAGTCGGCCAAGGCCAAGCACAACCTGCAGTTGCCGGAGGGCCACCCGCTGGCCAAGGAGATAGGCACTGCGCTGATCGACCGTCTGTGGAAAACCCCGCGCTTCATGTCGGCGGCTTTGCCGCACAAGGTGTTCCCGCCGTTGATCAACTGCTACCGCGAAGGCGGCAACTTCGGTTTCCACATCGACAACGCCTTGCGCCAGCCCAAGGGCAGCGCCGAACGGGTGCGCACCGACCTGTCTTCCACGCTGTTCCTCAGTGACCCGGACAGCTATGACGGCGGCGAGCTGGTGATCCAGGACACCTATGGCGTGCAGCAGATCAAGCTGGCTGCCGGAGACCTGGTGCTGTACCCCGGCACCAGCCTGCACAAGGTCAACCCGGTGACCCGCGGGCAACGCTATGCTGCGTTCTTCTGGACCCAGAGCCTGGTGCGCGAGGACAGCCAGCGGGCGCTGCTGTTCGAGATGGACAACGCCATCCAGCAACTGACCGCCGATGTGCCGGATCACCCTTCGCTGCTGCAATTGACCGGCACCTACCACAACCTGCTGCGCCGCTGGGCCGAGGTCTGAACCGTGTCCTACCTGTTACGACGTGAAGAAGTGGTGGATGTGGCTGGCTTGCAGGCCATGCTCGAAGAAAGCCCCGGCAAGGCTGCCCAGGCGATCCTCGCCGCAGCCGGGCAGGGCGTGATCGAGGCGCAGTCGCTGCTGGGGCAGATCCTGCTCGACGGGCGCGGTATCGAGGCGGATGCCGGGGTCGCCCGCCGCTGGTTCGGCATTGCTGCACAGGGCGGCAGTGCCATGGCGCACAACATGCTCGGGCGTTGCCTGGAGCATGGCTGGGGCGGTGAGGTGAACCTGTCCCAGGCCGCCATTCACTATGCCCGGGCGGCAGATGCCGGCCTGGACTGGGGCCTGTACAACCTTGCCAACCTGCTGGCAACCGGGCGTGGCGTACCGGCCAACCAGGCGCAGGCGCTGATGTGTTACGAGAAGGCTGCCCAGCAGGGCCATGCCAAGTCGATGAACCTGTACGGGCGCTACCTTGAGCAAGGCATCGCCACGGCACCCAGCCCGGCGCGGGCGGTGCGCTGGTACCGGCGTTCGGCCGAGGCGGGGGATTTTCGCGGCATGTTCAGCCTGGCGCTGGTGCTGGTCGAGCGCGGTGAGCTGGCCGAGGCGGGGCGCTGGATGGAACAGGCCTGTGTCGAGGGCAACATGAATTTCCTGCGCAGTGCATTGTTCACCTTGCAGGGGGCCGGGCCGGTGTTGATGGCCTTTGCGGCTCGCTACGCCGAAGAGATTGACCGGCGCGGGGAGTGAGGCCAGCACAGGCAGCACATAAACAAAAACGGGGCCTCGCGGCCCCGTTATGCATTACAGGTAGAACGACTTCAGCGGCGGGAAGCCGTTGAATTCCACTGCGCTGTAGCTGGTGGTGTAGGCACCGGTCGACAGCCAGTACAGGCGGTCACCGATGGCCAGGTTCAGCGGCAGGCCGTACTTGTAGTTTTCGTACATGATGTCGGCGCTGTCGCAGGTCGGGCCGGCGATGACCACTTCTTCGGTTTCGCCTTTCTTCTCGGTCCAGATCGGGAACTTGATGGCTTCATCCATGGTTTCGATCAGGCCGGAGAACTTGCCCACGTCGGTGTAGATCCAGCGCTCGACGGCGGTGCGCGACTTGCGTGCAACCAACACTACTTCGCTGACCAGAATGCCGGCGTTGGCAATCAGCGAGCGGCCTGGCTCCAGAATGATTTCCGGCAGGTCGTCACCGAAATCTTCCTTCAGGAAGCGGATGATCTCTTCGGCGTAGGTTTCCAGGCTGTTGGTGCGGGTGATGTAGTTGGCCGGGAAGCCGCCACCCATATTGATCAGCTTCAGCTCGATGCCGTCTTCTTCCTTCAGGCGCTCGAAAATCACCTTGACCTTGGCGATGGCTGCGTCCCATACGCTGATGTCGCGCTGCTGCGAACCCACGTGGAAGGAAATGCCGTAAGGCACCAGGCCCAGGTCGCGGGCGAGGATCAGCAGGTCCATGGCCATGTCGGTCTGGCAGCCGAATTTACGGGACAGCGGCCAGTCGGCAGTGGTGGAACCTTCGGTCAGGATACGCACGTACACTTTCGAGCCCGGCGCGGCCTTGGCGATGTTGCGCAGGTCGGCTTCCGAGTCGGTGGAGAACAGGCGCACGCCCTTCTCGTAGAAGTAGCGGATGTCCTTGGACTTCTTGATGGTGTTGCCGTAGCTGATGCGGTCGGCGCTGACGCCGCGGTCCAGCACCTTGTCCAGCTCGTAGATCGAGGCGATGTCGAAGCTCGAACCTTTCTCTTTGAGCAGGTCGATGATTTCAACGGCCGGGTTGGCCTTGACCGCGTAGTAGACCTTGGCGAATTCGAAACCGGCGCGCAGGTCGTCGTAGGCCTGGCTGATCATCTGGGTGTCGATGACCACGAACGGGGTTTCCTGCTTGTCGGCGAACGCCTTCATTTTCTGGAAGGTGTCACGCGCGAAATAGTCTTCAACCTGGATCGACATGCTCAGGGACTCCATGGGCAAACGGTAAATTTAAGTGGCTGCAAACTGAACGTCCTCCGTATCCCCACTTTGGTTCGCCTACTCAGTACTTGAGCCGGATGGATCGTTTCCAGCATGGACGTTCGGCGCGCACTTTAGGGCGTGAAGAATGCAGAATCAACAGGCAATCCGGGCGCGATCGGCGTGGATCGACGACCCGCCATTTGAATAACCGACTCGTGTGACCGGCTGATGTTCCCCGGGATGTTTCAAGCGTAAATAATTGTGGAATGGACCGCGTTGACCCCTGCGCGGGTAAACCCGCCCCCGCAGGGTTTTCGCTATTGAAGTGGCAGCAGGTTCACCCGCCAAATGGCCACAGGTGTTCATATTTATGGCCACATTTTTTTGTACGACCGTGCATGAAATCCGTCATAAATTTTTTGTTACCGACTGGCGGAATTGCCGGTTTTTATGAGAACCATTACTATTCGCACCCTTATCTGCCTCCCTGACGGCCCTGATCGTGTCCGGACACAAAGGCTTCTTCGACCATTACCATGAGCTGATCGGCACCTGGACGCGCAAGTTGCGCAATCGCCAGCAGGCCGAAGACCTCACCCATGACGCCTTTGTCCGGGTGCTGGAAAACCCGCGTGAGCAGGTTGAGCAGCCGCGTGCCTACCTGCACCAGACGGCCCGCAACATTGCGGTGGACGGCTTTCGCCGCGAAGACCGGCGCCAGGCACTTGAGCTGGACGCGTTCGACGCCGGCGCTGTCGGCAGTAGCGACCCGGAGGCTTACGTGCATGCACTGGAACTGGCCGACAGCGTCGAGCGGGCGCTGGCCGAGCTGCCGCTCAACTGCCGGCAGGTGTTCATCTGGCAGAAGCTCGAAGGCCTGACCCAGGCCGAGATTGCCCAGCGCATGGGGTTGAGCAAGAACATGGTCGAAAAGTATATGATCCGCACGCTCCGGCATCTGCGTGAGCACCTGGATGTGTCGGCATGATGAGTCAGGAGGCCTTTTCGATGAAACAGCCCGGTACCGGTACCGATACCGTCCGCGAGCAGGCGGCCGCATGGTTCGTTCGCGTGCACGACGCGCCCGGTGATACCGCGCTGCAGAAGCAGTTACGTGCCTGGTTGGAGAGCGACGCGCGCCACCGCGAAGAATTCGACCATCTCAGCCGCGTCTGGCAGGCCGCCGACCTCATACCTCGTCAGCGCCTCGAGGCCCTAT
>NZ_JABMCN010000236.1 GCF_013179515.1 Pseudomonas sp. CM27 | reverse complement strand
GCCAAGACCGTGAACAAGTCGCGCGGTGGGGCGGTGCTGCTGAAAGAGCCCGAGCTGTTGCACGCCATCGTGCGTGAAGTGCGCCGGGCAGTGCCCGCGCATATCCCGGTGACGTCGAAAATGCGCCTGGGCTTCGACAGCCCTGATAGCGCGCTGGAATGTGCCACGGCACTGGCCGAAGGTGGCTCTGCGCACCTGGTGGTGCACGCGCGGACCAAGGTAGAGGGCTACAAGCCACCGGCACACTGGGAGTGGGTGGCGCGGGTGCAGGACGTGGTCAAGGTGCCGGTGTTCGCCAATGGCGAGATCTGGACCGTGGATGACTGGCGGCGTTGCCGGGAGGTCAGTGGGGCCGAGGACATCATGCTGGGCCGTGGCCTGGTCTCGCGCCCCGACCTGGGCCTGCAGATTGCTGCGGCGCGTGATGGTCGGGATTATCAGCCGATGAGCTGGGATGACCTGCTGCCGTTGCTGCGCGAATTCTGGCGCCAGGCCCAGCACAAGCTTTCGCCGCGTTATGCGCCGGGGCGCATGAAGCAATGGCTGGCGATGTTGACCCGTAGTTACCCCGAGGCGGTGGTGCTGTTTGCCGAGTTGCGCCGGGAAGATGATTGCGCGCGGATCAGTCGGTTGTTGGGGGGGGATGCGCCTTCCTTCGAGGCCTGTGTAGCCTGATCGGGCCGATTCACCCGCGAAAGGCCAATCCAGAGCAATTATCCAGATTTTTTCTGCTTGCCCCTTGAAAGGATTTCTCTCGGCCATATCTCTTGAGTGCGCGATGCCGAAGTCGGGTCGCGTAATGACTTACTTGCTGAATCTCAGGAGTTCATGACCATGACTACCGCTTTCTCTCTCGCTCCACTGTTCCGTCATTCTGTTGGTTTCGACCGTTTCAACGACCTGTTCGAATCCGCAGCGCGTAACGAGGCCGGTAGCAGCTACCCGCCCTACAACGTGGAAAAGCATGCTGAAGACCACTACCGTATCGTGGTTGCTGCAGCCGGTTTCCAGGAGCAGGATCTCGACCTGCAGGTTGAAAAAGGTGTCCTGACCGTGACCGGTGGCAAGCGCGAAAATGCTGCCGCTGAAGTGACCTACCTGCATCAGGGGATCGCCCAGCGCGCCTTCAAGCTGTCTTTCCGCCTGGCCGACCATATCGAAGTCAAGGCCGCAGGCCTGGCCAATGGCCTGCTCAGCATCGACCTGCTGCGCATCGTGCCTGAAGAAGCCAAGGCCAAGCGCATCCCGATCAATGGCGACAAGCCAGCGCTGAACTGATCGCGCTGATGTGAAAAAAAGGGCACCTTCGGGTGCCCTTTTTGCGTCTGTGGTGATCAGTAATCCGCCGGCGCCTCCATCAGCATCTGCCGAAACTCCTGCAGCGGCAGTGGCCGGCTGTGCAGGTAACCTTGATACAGGTGGCAGCCCAGCTGTTCGAGAAACTCCAGTTGCTCGGTCAGTTCGACCCCTTCGGCAATGACCGCCAGGTCCAGGCTGCGGGCCATGGCGACGATGGCGCGGACGATCTCGGCGTCGTTGGGGTCGATGGGCGCATCGCGGACGAAGGTCTGGTCGATTTTCAGCGCATCCACCGGCAGGCGCTTGAGGTAGGTGAGCGAGGAGTAGCCGGTGCCGAAGTCATCCATGGCAAAACTGACCCCGTAGCGCTTCAGCTCGCGCATCTTGCTGATGGTGTCCTCAAGGTTCTGGATGACGATGCCTTCGGTAATTTCCAGTTTCAGCATCTGCCGCGGCAGGCGGTAGTCGTCCAGGCTGCGCAGCACCCGGCCGACAAAGTCGTTCTGGCGGAATTGCCGCGGGCTGATGTTCACGCACAGGCTGAAATCATCGGCATCAATCAGCCCGTCGGCGAGCATGCGTGCGCATGCATCGCAGGCTTCGTCGAGGATCCAGCTGCCAACTTCCAGTATCAGGCCACTTTCCTCGAGCACCTGGATGAACTGCCCTGGCGGTTGCTGGCCCAGCTGCGGGTGGTGCCAGCGCAGCAGCACCTCGGCGCCGACGATGCGGTTGTCGCGGGCGTCTACCTGTGGCTGAAAGTGCAGCGCCAGTTCACCGCGGGCCAGGGCCAGGCGCAGGTCGTTTTCCATGCGCAGCCGCTCGCTGGCGGCCTTCTGCATGGTGGTGTGGAACAGCTGGGTGGTGTTACGCCCGGAGTCCTTGGCCCGGTACAGGGCGATATCGGCGCGTTTGAGCAGGTCGGCCGGGGTGGTGCCATGGTCGGGGATCAGCGCCACGCCGATGCTGGGCGTTACCTGTAGCCGTTGGCCGTCCAGTGTCATTGGTTCGGCCAGCAGTTCGCGCAGGGTATCGGCCAGCTCGCGAACTTTCTCTTCCACCAACTCGCGGCTGCCCTCCAGGCCGCTGAGCAGTACCACGAACTCATCGCCACCCAGGCGCGCCACAGTGTCTTCCAGGCGGACGCTGGCCTCCAGCCGTGCGGTGATGATTTTCAACACCGTGTCGCCCACCGGGTGGCCCAGCGAGTCGTTGATGTGCTTGAAGTGGTCGAGGTCGAGGAACAGCAGGGCACCGCGCAGGTTGTGGCGCTTGAGCAGGGCGATCTGTTGGCTCAGGCGGTCCATCAGCAGAGCGCGGTTGGGCAGGTTGGTCAGCGGGTCATGGTAGGCCAGGTGGCGTATCTGCGCCTGGGCATTCTTCAGCTGGCTTACGTCGCGGGCGGTCAGCAGCAGGCAATCGATCTCGTTGAGGGTGATCGGCTCCACCGACACCTCCACGGTCAGGATGTCGCCGCGCTTGTTGCGCCCAAGCATCTCGCGGTGGTGCACCCGACCGCGATCGCGCAATTCGCCGAGCAGGGCGGCGCGCTGCTTGTCATCGGCCCAGATGCCGAGCTCGTACACGGTGTGGCCGACCACCTCGGCGGTGCTGTAGCCGGTCAGGCGGCAAAAACCGTCGTTGATTTCCAGGTAGCGGCCGCTGTGGCGTTCGGTGATGGTGATCGCGTCGGGGCTGGAGTGGAAGGCCTTGGCGAACTTCTCCTCGCTGGACTTCAGGGCCGCCTCGGCGCGTTGCTGCTGGGTGATGTCGCGCAGGGTGGTGACGCTGCAGGGCTGGTCGTCGACGGTGATCAGGCGGCTGGAAATCACGCAGGTCAGCGGCGCGCCGTTGCGGTGGTTGACCACTACGGCGACGTTGCTAAGGGCCTGCTCGCGGATGACCCGTTCGATGCGTTGCGCGCGCTCGATGGACTCGGCCCACAGGCCGATTTCTTCGGCGGTGCGGCCGATCACCTGGTCGGTGGCCCAGCCGAAGGTCTGGGTGAACGCCGGGTTGATCTCGATGAACTGGCCGGTGTCCTGGCGGGTCACGCAGATGGGGTCGGGGCTGACCTGGAACAGGCTGGCGAATTTCTCTTCAGAGGCGCTCAGGCGCTGCTCGCGTTCCACCTGGTCGGTAATGTCGAGCAGGGTGCCGGCCATGCGCAGCGGGTTGCCCTGGTCGTCACGGTACAGCCGCGCGCGGCTTTCGATGTAGCGCGATATGCCGTTTTCCAGCTGTACCCGGTAGGTGATCTGGTAGTTGCCCGCCGGGCCTTCGCGCAGGCTGCGGTAGGCCTGGCGCATCGAGTTGCGCTCGTCCTCGGGCACCCCTTCGAAAAAGGCATCGAACGATTCGTGAAACGGGATGGGCGGCAGGCCGTGCAGCTGCGCAGCCCGCGCCGAGCCGTAGAGCATGCCGCTGGGGATATGCCAGTCCCAGGTGCCGAGTTGCGCCGAGTCCAGGGCCAGGTCAAGGCGTTCCTGGCTGTCCTTCAGGGCTTGTTCGGCGCGCTTGCGTTCGGTGGTGTCGACGAAGGTGCTTATAAGGAATGTCACGCCTTCCAGTTCGATGCCCTGGGTGCACAGGATCCCGTCATGTACCTTGCCGCTGGAGGCGCGGAACTGCACTTCGAGGATCAGCGGGCCGTTGTTGGCGCGGGTCGATTCAATCACCTGATGGCGCTGCTCGGGGTTGGCCCACAGGCCGAGCTCCAGGCTGGTCTTGCCGATCACCTGGCTACCGGGCCAGCCGAACATGTCCTCGAAGTGCTGGTTGACCTCGAAGATCATGCCGTCGTGGCGACGGGTCAGCAAAATGGCGTTGGGGCTCAGGTGGAACAGGGTGGCGAAGCGTTTTTCCGAATTGATCAGCGCGGTTTCGCGCTCGCGCTGGCGGGTGATTTCGCGGATTACCCCGATCATCTGCGGCCGCCCATGCTGGTCAAGGGTGAGGCTGCCGTTTATTTCCAGCCAGTGCAGGCTGCCGTCCGGCCAGCGGATGCGGTGGCGCATCGCCTGCTCCACCGGCTCGCCATTGAACACCGCCTGGAACACCTGGCGCGTGCGGGCGCGGTCTTCTTCGGGCAGCAGGTCGAGGTAGTCGACATCGGCCGGCAACGGGCGCTGCGGGTCGAAGCCGAACAGGGCCTGGGTACCCCGTGACCAGCTTACCCGGCCGCTTTCGATGTCCCACAGCCAGGCTCCCAGGCGCGCGCCGTTGAGCGCGGCCAGCAGTTGTGGGGCATTCTGCCAGGCTTGCTCCGATTCCTGGGGGTCGGCCGCCGGTATGCGCGGCAGGCGCAAAAAGCGGTTTGCTGATTTGGGCATCGGTACCAGACCTTTGGCGAATGACGCGTCCTTGAACTTGGAAATGCCGAGCTGACTACCGGTCAGGCGGGCCCTGCGTGGCTGTCGAGCAGTGCCATGAATGCCCTGGCTGCGTTCGACAGCGTTCGCTCCGTGTGCAGAATGTAGCCTAGCTGGCGCGACAGCTGTATGCCGGGCAAGGCGATGGGTGCAACCTGTTCGTCGAGCATGGTGCGCGGTAGCACGCTCCACGCCAGGCCGATCGAGACCATCATCTTGATGGTTTCCAGGTAGTTGGTGCTCATGGCGATGTTCGGCGTCAGGCCCTGGCTTTCGAACAGGCGCTGGACGATATGGTGGGTAAAGGTGTTGCCGCCGGGGAACACCGCCGGGTGGCGGGCGACATCCGCCAGGCTGACGGCCTGGTCGTTGGCCAGTGGGTGCTCGGGGGCGGCGACGAAATCCAGGGCGTCGTCCCACACCGGCACGGCCTTGACCAGGTGGTGGGGCTCGGGGGCCAGGGTGATCACGGCAATTTCGGCGCGGCCATGCAGAATCTCATCGTAGGCCTGTTCCGAATCCATGAACTGAATATCCAGCGCTACGGCGGGGTGCTGGCGGGTGAATGCCCGTAACAGTGGGGGCAGGCGGTGCAGGCCGATGTGATGGCTGGTGGCCAGGGTCAGGCGACCGCTCACTTCCCCGGTCAAATTGGTCAGGGCCCGTCGGGTATCATCGAGCACATTGAGTATCTGGTAGGCCCTTGGCAGCAAGGCGCGCCCGGCCTCGGTCAATGTCACCTCACGACCCAGGCGGTCGAACAGGCGCACGCCCAGTTGCTGCTCCAGGCCGGCGATGCGTTTGCTGATGGCCGGCTGGGTCAGGAACAGGCGTTCGGCCGCCCCGGAGAAACTGCCGGTTTCGGCAATGGCGATAAAGGCACTGAGGTTGGCCAGATCCATGGGCTTGTATTCCTTTGGGTTATCCAAAGCATAAAAATTATGAATTTGAGTTATTCAATCTAACCCCATAGCATCGTCCATACAAGCCAAGGGGTTTTTGGCATAGAAAGAACGCTGATGAGGAACAGTCTGATGGCTGGCAAAACGCTCTACGACAAACTCTGGGAAGCCCATGAGGTCAAGCGCCGTGATGACGGCTCGTCCTTGATCTACATCGACCGCCACATCATCCACGAAGTGACGTCGCCCCAAGCCTTCGAAGGCCTGCGCCTGGCTAGCCGCAAACCTTGGCGCATCGACACCAACATCGCCACGCCAGACCACAACGTGCCGACCACGCCAGAGCGCAAGGGCGGCATCGAGGCCATCGCCGACCAGGTATCGCGCCTGCAGGTGCAGACCCTTGACGAGAACTGTGACGAATACGGCATCGTCGAATTCAAGATGAACGACGTGCGCCAGGGCATCGTCCACGTCATCAGCCCGGAGCAGGGTGCCACCTTGCCAGGCATGACCGTGGTCTGCGGCGACTCGCACACCTCCACCCATGGCGCCTTTGGTGCCCTGGCCCACGGCATCGGTACCTCCGAGGTAGAGCATGTGCTCGCCACCCAGTGCCTGGTCGCCAAGAAGATGAAGAACATGCTGGTGCGCGTGGAAGGCCAGTTGCCTGCCGGCGTTACCGCCAAGGACATCGTCCTGGCCGTGATCGGCAAGATCGGCACCGCCGGCGGTAACGGCCACGCCATGGAGTTCGCCGGCAGCGCGATCCGCGAATTGTCGATGGAAGGCCGCATGACCATCTGCAACATGTCCATCGAAGCCGGTGCACGTGTCGGCCTGGTGGCCACTGACGCCACCACCGTTGCCTACGTCGAAGGCCGCCCGTACGCGCCGAAGGGCGAGCAGTGGGAACGTGCTGTAGAAGCCTGGAAAGACCTGGTTTCCGATGACGATGCGGTGTTCGACACCGTGGTCGAACTGGATGCCGGCCAGATCAAGCCGCAGGTCAGCTGGGGCACCTCGCCCGAGATGGTCCTGGCCGTCGACCAGCGCGTACCGGACCCGGCCGCCGAGGCCGACCTGGTCAAGCGTGGCTCGATCGAGCGCGCCTTGAAGTACATGGGTCTGACCGCCAACCAGGCCATCACCGATATCCAGCTGGACCGCGTGTTCATCGGCTCGTGCACCAATTCGCGTATCGAAGACCTGCGTGCTGCGGCGGAAATCGCCAAGGGCCGCAAGGTGGCGGCTACCGTCAAGCAGGCCATCGTTGTGCCGGGTTCGGGCCTGGTCAAGGCCCAGGCCGAGCGTGAAGGCCTGGACAAGATCTTCGTCGAAGCCGGTTTCGAATGGCGTGAACCAGGCTGCTCGATGTGCCTGGCGATGAACCCGGACCGGCTGGAGAGTGGCGAGCACTGCGCGTCCACCTCCAACCGCAACTTCGAAGGCCGCCAGGGCGCCGGTGGGCGTACCCACCTGGTCAGCCCGGCCATGGCTGCCGCTGCTGCGGTGACTGGCCACTTCATCGATGTTCGCGAGTTGATCCAAGGGAGCGCAGCATGAAAGCCTTTACCCAGCACACTGGCCTCGTCGCGCCGTTGGACCGTGCCAACGTCGACACCGACCAGATCATCCCCAAGCAGTTTCTGAAGTCGATCAAGCGCACCGGCTTTGGCCCCAACCTGTTCGACGAATGGCGTTACCTGGACGTGGGGCAGCCCTATCAGGACAACAGCAAACGCCCGCTGAACAATGAGTTTGTGCTCAACCACGAGCGTTATCAGGGTGCCAGTGTATTGCTGGCGCGGGAGAACTTCGGTTGCGGTTCCAGCCGCGAGCATGCCCCGTGGGCCCTGGACGAGTACGGCTTCCGTAGCGTGATCGCGCCAAGCTTTGCCGACATCTTCTTCAACAACAGCTTCAAGAACGGTTTGCTGCCGATCATCCTCAGCGATGAGGAAGTGGACGAGCTGTTCAAGCAGGTCGAGGCCAACCCGGGTTACCAGCTGACCATTGACCTGCAGGCGCAGGCAGTGACCCGCCCGGATGGCAAGGTGCTGCACTTCGAAATCGACGCGTTCCGCAAGCACTGCCTGCTCAATGGCCTGGACGATATCGGCCTTACCTTGCAGGACGGCGATGCGATCAAGGCCTTCGAGGGCAAGCACCGCGCCAGCCAGCCTTGGCTGTTCCGTGATGCCTGATTGATATAGCCGGCATTTGTACTGGCTGTGCCGGCCTCTTCGCGGGTAAACCCGCTCCCCCAGGAATACAACAGGTCTTAATACTGTGGGTTCTTTGTGGGAGCTGGCTTGCCGGCGATAGGGCCGACACAGGCAACAAAAAATACCAAAGGATTTAGCCATGACCAGCACCCAGCACACCGATGTGGTCCAGCGCCAGTTCGGCGAACAGGCCAGCGCCTACCTCAGCAGCGCCGTGCACGCCCAGGGCAGTGAATTTGCCCTGCTGCAAGCCGAGCTGGCAGGCCAGGGCCATGCCCGCGTGCTGGACCTGGGCTGCGGTGCCGGTCATGTCAGCTTCCACGTCGCCCCGCTGGTCGCCGAAGTGGTCGCCTACGACCTCTCGCAAGCCATGCTCGACGTGGTCGCCAGCGCCGCCAGCGAGCGCGGCCTGGCCAATATCACCACCGAGCGCGGCGCGGCCGAGCGCCTGCCGTTCGCCGATGGCGCGTTCGACTTCGTCTTCAGCCGCTACTCCGCCCACCACTGGAGCGACCTGGGCCTGGCCCTGCGCGAAGTGCGTCGGGTGCTCAAGCCTGGTGGCGTGGCGGCGTTCATCGATGTGATGTCACCCGGTAGCCCACTGCTCGACACCTACCTGCAAACGGTCGAAGTGCTGCGCGACACCAGCCACGTGCGCGACTACTCCGCCGCCCAATGGCAGCGCCAGGTCAGCGAAGCCGGCCTGCATGTGCGCAGTCACACCCGCCAGCCGTTGCGCCTTGAGTGGAACACCTGGGTCGAGCGCATGCGTACGCCCGAGCCGATGCGCGTGGCCATTCGCCAATTGCAGCAAGCGATGGGTGAAGAAGTACGGCAGTATTACCAGATCGAGGCCGATGGCTCGTTCAGCACCGACGTGCTGGTGTTGTGGGCAGAGCGTTAAGAACCTTTCGGTGGGGCCCGCATGGCCGCACCGCGTGAATGAATAGAGGAAAGCATGAGCAAGCAGATTCTGATTCTCCCAGGTGATGGTATCGGCCCGGAAATCATGGCCGAAGCGGTCAAGGTGCTGGACCTGGCCAATGACAAGTTCCAGCTCGGTTTCAACCTGCAGCACGACGTGATCGGCGGCGCTGCCATTGACAAGCACGGCGTGCCGCTGGCCGACGAAACCCTGGAGCGTGCGCGCAAGGCCGATGCCGTGCTGCTGGGCGCCGTGGGTGGGCCGAAGTGGGACAAGATCGAGCGTGATATCCGCCCGGAGCGCGGCCTGCTGAAAATCCGTTCGCAACTGGGCCTGTTCGCCAACCTGCGCCCGGCCATCCTCTACCCGCAACTGGCCGATGCCTCGTCGCTGAAGCCGGAAATCGTCGCCGGCCTGGACATCCTCATCGTCCGCGAGCTGACCGGCGGCATCTACTTTGGTGCCCCGCGTGGCCAGCGCGAGCTGGAAGGTGGCGAGCGCCAGGCTTATGACACCCTGCCGTACAGCGAAAGCGAAGTGCGCCGCATTGCCCGTGTCGGCTTCGACATGGCCCGGGTACGTGGCAAGAAGCTGTGCTCGGTGGACAAGGCCAACGTCCTGGCTTCCAGCCAGCTGTGGCGTGAAGTGGTCGAAGAGGTGGCCAAGGACTACCCGGATGTCGAGCTGAGCCACATGTACGTCGACAACGCTGCCATGCAGCTGGTACGTGCACCCAAGCAGTTCGACGTGATGGTGACCGACAACATGTTCGGTGACATTCTGTCGGATGAAGCTTCCATGCTGACCGGTTCCATCGGCATGCTGCCTTCGGCGTCGCTGGATGCCGACAACAAGGGCATGTACGAGCCGTGCCACGGCTCGGCGCCGGACATCGCTGGCCTTGGCATCGCCAACCCGCTGGCGACCATCCTGT
>NZ_JABMCN010000235.1:5064-9717 GCF_013179515.1 Pseudomonas sp. CM27 | reverse complement strand
TCACCGTGCCGGCCTACTTCAATGACAGCCAGCGCCAGGCGACCAAGGACGCCGGCCGCATTGCAGGTCTGGACGTAAAACGCATCATCAACGAACCGACCGCTGCTGCGCTGGCCTACGGCATGGACAAGGCCAAGGGCGACCACACTGTCATCGTTTATGACCTGGGTGGCGGTACCTTCGACGTTTCGGTCATCGAAATCGCCGAAGTCGACGGTGAGCACCAGTTTGAAGTACTGGCCACCAACGGCGACACCTTCCTGGGTGGCGAAGACTTCGACATGCTGCTGATCGACTACCTGGTCGAAGAGTTCAAGAAAGAGTCGGGCATGAACCTGAAAGGCGATCCGCTGGCCATGCAGCGCCTGAAGGAAGCTGCCGAGAAGGCCAAGATCGAGCTGTCGTCCGCTCAGTCGACCGACGTGAACCTGCCGTACATCACTGCAGACGCTACCGGTCCTAAGCACCTGAACGTGAAAATCTCCCGCGCCAAGCTGGAGTCGCTGGTTGAAGAGCTGGTGCAGCGCACCATCGAGCCTTGCCGCATCGCCCTGAAAGATGCCGGCATCGATGCCAGCAAGATCGACGACGTGATCCTGGTCGGTGGCCAGACCCGTATGCCGCTGGTGCAGAAAACCGTTGCCGACTTCTTCGGTAAAGAAGCCCGCAAGGACGTCAACCCGGACGAAGCTGTGGCCATGGGTGCTGCCATCCAGGGTGCTGTTCTGGCCGGTGACGTGAAAGACGTGCTGCTGCTGGACGTCAGTCCGCTGACCCTGGGTATCGAAACCATGGGT
Organism: Pseudomonas sp. CM27; assembly: GCF_013179515.1. Lineage (GTDB taxonomy): Bacteria > Pseudomonadota > Gammaproteobacteria > Pseudomonadales > Pseudomonadaceae > Aquipseudomonas. The sequence goes on along the minus strand of NZ_JABMCN010000235.1, from coordinate 8,920 downwards.
GGCGTGATGACCCCGCTGATCGAGAAGAACACCACCATCCCGACCAAGAAGTCGCAGGTGTTCTCGACTGCCGACGACAACCAGGGCGCCGTGACCATTCACGTGCTGCAGGGCGAGCGCAAGCAAGCCGCCAGCAACAAGTCGCTGGGCAAGTTCGACCTGGCTGACATCCCGCCAGCACCGCGGGGTGTTCCGCAGATCGAAGTGACCTTCGACATTGACGCCAACGGCATCCTGCACGTCGGCGCCAAAGACAAGGCCACCGGCAAGACCCAGTCGATCGTGATCAAGGCCAACTCCGGCCTGTCCGACGAAGAAATCGAGAAAATGGTGCGTGACGCCGAGGCCAATGCCGAGGAAGACCGCAAGTTCGAAGAACTGGCCGCTGCCCGTAACCAGGGTGATGCACTGGTTCACTCGACCCGCAAGATGGTCGCTGACGCAGGTGACAAGGTCACCGCTGAAGAGAAAACCGCCATCGAGGCCGCTGTGGTTGCCCTGGAAGCCGCTGTCAAAGGCGACGACAAGGCTGCGATCGACGCCAAGGTCGAAGAGCTGTCCAAGGTCTCTGCCCCGGTTGCCCAGAAGATGTACGCCGAGCAGTCGGCCGAACAGTCTCAGGGCGGCGCGCAGCAGGCCGAGCCGGAAGCCAAGCACGATGACGTGGTTGACGCCGAGTTCGAAGAAGTAAAAGGCGACGACAAGAAGTAATCGTTGCATGTTGTCGGCCAGCTCACCGCCGTTTGGCGGTGAGCTGGTAGGATGTCGCCGCGCGGGGGCTTGCTCCCGCGTTGGCGTATCTGGAATTCGAGAATTTTTACAGCATTTGTCGACGCCCCAGGCGGGCAGGCGGCAGGTGCTGATGGCGCGGCGCAGATGCCAGACGCCCAACAAGGTGCAAATGACCTATGTCCAAGCGTGATTATTATGAGGTTCTGGGTGTCGAGCGCGGCGCCAGCGAATCTGACCTCAAGAAGGCCTACCGCCGTCTGGCGATGAAGTATCACCCAGACCGCAACCCGGGCGACAAAGAGTCGGAAGACATGTTCAAGGAGGCCAACGAGGCCTACGAAGTGCTGTCTGATGCCAGCAAGCGCGCGGCCTTCGACCAGTACGGTCATGCCGGCGTCGACCCAAGCATGGGGGCTGGCGGTGCCGGCTTCGGTGGCGCCAACTTCTCCGACATCTTCGGCGATGTGTTCAGTGACTTCTTCGGTGGTGGTGGGGGGCGCGGTGGCGGCCGCGGCGGTGCCCAGCGCGGCAGCGACCTGCGCTACACGCTGGAGCTGAACCTGGAAGAAGCGGTGCGTGGCACCACGGTCAGCATTCGCGTGCCTACGCTGGTCAACTGCCAGCCTTGCGACGGTTCCGGTGCCAAGAAGGGTTCGACCCCGTCGACCTGCCCGACCTGCGGCGGCATCGGCCAGGTGCGCATGCAGCAGGGCTTCTTCTCGGTGCAGCAGACCTGCCCGCGCTGCCATGGCCAAGGCAAGATCATTACCGATCCGTGTGGCTCGTGCCACGGCGAAGGCCGCGTCGAGGAATACAAGACGCTGTCGGTCAAGGTGCCGGCAGGTGTCGATACCGGTGACCGCATTCGCCTGTCGGGTGAGGGCGAGGCGGGTACCCATGGTGGCCCGACTGGCGACCTGTATGTAGTGATCAGCGTGCGTGAGCACGAGATCTTCCAGCGCGACGGCAAGCACCTGTACTGCGAAGTGCCGATCAGCTACACCGATGCTGCCCTGGGTGGCGAGCTGGAAGTGCCGACGCTCGACGGTCGCGTGAAGCTGAAGATTCCGGAAGGCACCCAGACCGGCAAGCAGTTCCGCCTGCGTGGCAAGGGTGTGGCGCCAGTGCGTGGTGGTGGTGCCGGTGACCTGCTATGCCGTGTCGCGGTGGAAACCCCGGTCAACCTCAGCCGCCGCCAGCGTGAATTGCTCGAAGAGCTGCGTGACTCGCTGGAAGGGGACAGCTCCCACTCGCCCAAGGCCAGTGGCTGGTTCGATGGCGTGAAGCGCTTCTTCGGCGACCTCTGACAAGGAAATGGCTATGCGACGTATTGCAGTAATGGGTGCGGCAGGGCGAATGGGCAAGACCCTGATCGAAGCCGTGCAGCAACACCCGGGTGCTGGGCTGACGGCGGCGATCGATCGCCCGGACAGCTCGCTGGTCGGTGCGGACGCCGGTGAGCTGGCGGCCCTGGGCCGTATCGGCGTGCTGCTGTCCGACGACGTGGCCAAGGTGGCTGACGAGTTCGACGTGCTGATCGATTTCACGCACCCTTCGGTGACCCTGAAGAACCTGGCGTTCTGCCGTAAGCACGGCAAGGCGATGATCATCGGCACCACCGGTTTCAGCGTCGAGGAAAAGCAGTTGCTGGCCGAGGCGGGCAAGGACATTCCCATCGTCTTTGCCGCCAACTTCAGCGTTGGGGTGAACCTTAGCCTCAAGTTGCTGGACATGGCGGCGCGGGTGCTGGGTGATGATGTCGACATCGAAATCATCGAGGCGCACCACCGGCACAAGGTCGATGCGCCGTCGGGTACTGCGCTGCGCATGGGTGAAGTGGTTGCCAATGCGCTGGGCCGTGACCTGCAGGAAGTGGCGGTTTACGGCCGTGAAGGCCAGACCGGTGCGCGTGACCGCAAGACCATCGGCTTCGCTACCGTGCGTGCCGGTGATGTGGTCGGTGACCATACCGTGCTGTTCGCCGCCGAAGGCGAGCGCCTGGAAATCACCCACAAGGCTTCCAGCCGCATGACCTTCGCCAAGGGCGCGGTGCGTGCGGCGCTGTGGCTGGATGGGCGCGATGCTGGCCTGTACGATATGCAGGATGTGCTCGAACTGCGTTAAGCCGTTGGAGCGCTGTTGGTTTCTTCGCGGGCTTGCCCGCTCCCGCAGGATTTGTACCGGGCGCAGACTTTGTGCGGTCCCTGTGGGAGCGGGTTTACCCGCGAAGAAGCCACCGCCGGTGTCAGTCTGTCGCATTCATGTGTTTTAGAGACACATATACGGTAGACCGAAAACGCACTTTTCTGTAAGCTACAGCTTTAGTGTGTCCACTAAAAGCGCGCAGCGAATTGAATTCAGCACATGAAAGCGGGGTGACGTGTCCATACGTCACTCCGCTTTTTTGCAACCTGCGATCGCCCTTTCATGCTTGATTTACGGGAGGTCTTCTTGACAAAGCCAGCCATACTCGCCCTTGCCGACGGCAGTATTTTTCGCGGTGAAGCCATTGGTGCCGACGGTCAGACCGTTGGTGAGGTGGTATTCAACACCGCTATGACCGGCTACCAGGAAATCCTTACAGACCCTTCCTATGCGCAGCAAATCGTTACCCTGACCTACCCGCACATTGGCAACACCGGCACCACGCCGGAAGACGCCGAGTCGAACCGTGTCTGGTCCGCTGGCCTGGTCATCCGTGACCTGCCGCTGCTGGCCAGCAACTGGCGTAACACCCAGTCGCTGCCTGAGTACCTCAAGGCCAACAATGTGGTTGCCATTGCCGGCATCGACACCCGTCGCCTGACCCGAATCCTGCGCGAAAAGGGCGCCCAGAACGGTTGCATCCTCGCCGGTGACAACATCAGCGAAGAGGCCGCCATTGCTGCCGCCCGCGGCTTCCCAGGCCTCAAAGGCATGGACCTGGCCAAGGTCGTCTCCACCACCGAGCGTTACGAGTGGCGCTCCAGCGTGTGGGAGCTGAAGACCGACAGCCACCCGACCATCGACGCCGCCGACCTGCCGTACCACGTGGTTGCCTTCGACTACGGCGTCAAGCTGAACATCCTGCGCATGCTGGTCGCCCGTGGCTGCCGCGTGACCGTGGTGCCGGCCCAGACCCCGG
>NZ_JABMCN010000235.1:0-4965 GCF_013179515.1 Pseudomonas sp. CM27 | reverse complement strand
CCCGACCATCGACGCCGCCGACCTGCCGTACCACGTGGTTGCCTTCGACTACGGCGTCAAGCTGAACATCCTGCGCATGCTGGTCGCCCGTGGCTGCCGCGTGACCGTGGTGCCGGCCCAGACCCCGGCCAGCGAAGTACTGGCACTCAACCCGGACGGCGTGTTCCTGTCCAACGGCCCGGGTGACCCGGAGCCGTGCGACTACGCCATCCAGGCGATCAAGGAAATCCTCGAGACCGAGATCCCGGTATTCGGCATCTGCCTCGGCCACCAGTTGCTGGCCCTGGCTTCCGGTGCCAAGACCGTGAAAATGGGCCACGGCCACCACGGTGCCAACCACCCGGTCCAGGACCTGGACACCGGCGTGGTCATGATCACCAGTCAGAACCACGGCTTTGCCGTTGACGAGGCGACCCTGCCGGCTAACGTCCGCGCCATCCACAAGTCGCTGTTCGACGGCACCCTGCAGGGTCTCGAGCGCACCGACAAGAGCGCGTTCAGCTTCCAGGGTCACCCTGAGGCGAGCCCAGGCCCGACCGACGTCGCGCCACTGTTCGATCGTTTCACCGATGCCATGGCCAAGCGCCGCTGAGCATCCTGCTTCAAGGCCCCGGGCCGGCACCTGCCGCGCCCGGACGCGCCTGACCCAGATTGTTCAAAGCGGCTTGCCGACTGACCCCGGATTTGAGTGACCACCATGCCAAAACGTACAGACATCAAAAGCATCCTGATTCTCGGTGCCGGCCCGATCGTGATCGGCCAGGCCTGCGAATTCGACTACTCCGGCGCCCAGGCCTGTAAAGCCCTGCGCGAGGAAGGTTTCCGCGTCATCCTGGTGAACTCCAACCCAGCCACCATCATGACCGACCCGGCCATGGCCGACGCCACCTACATCGAGCCGATCAAATGGCAGACTGTGGCCAAGATCATCGAGAAAGAGCGCCCGGACGCCGTTTTGCCGACCATGGGTGGCCAGACCGCACTTAACTGTGCCCTGGACCTGGAGCGCCACGGCGTTCTGGAAAAGTTCGGCGTAGAAATGATCGGCGCCAACGCTGACACCATCGACAAGGCTGAAGATCGTTCGCGCTTCGACAAGGCGATGAAGGCCATCGGCCTGGAGTGCCCGCGCTCCGGTATCGCCCACAGCATGGAAGAGGCCAATGCGGTCCTCGAAAAGCTCGGCTTCCCGTGCATCATCCGCCCGTCGTTCACCATGGGTGGCACCGGCGGTGGTATTGCCTACAACCGTGAAGAGTTCGAAGAAATCTGCACCCGTGGTCTGGACCTGTCGCCGACCAAAGAGCTGCTGATCGACGAATCGCTGATCGGCTGGAAAGAATACGAGATGGAAGTGGTCCGCGACAAAAAGGACAACTGCATCATCGTCTGCTCGATCGAGAACTTCGACCCGATGGGTGTGCACACCGGTGACTCGATCACCGTTGCCCCGGCACAGACCCTGACCGACAAGGAATACCAGATCATGCGCAACGCCTCGCTGGCGGTGCTGCGTGAAATCGGTGTCGAAACCGGCGGTTCCAACGTGCAGTTCGGTATCTGCCCAGACACCGGCCGGATGGTCGTCATCGAGATGAACCCGCGCGTATCGCGTTCGTCCGCCCTGGCGTCCAAGGCCACCGGCTTCCCGATCGCCAAGATTGCCGCCAAGCTGGCCATTGGTTACACCCTCGACGAACTGCAGAACGACATCACCGGCGGCCGCACCCCGGCTTCGTTCGAGCCGTCGATCGACTACGTTGTCACCAAGTTGCCGCGCTTTGCCTTCGAAAAATTCCCGAAAGCCGACGCCCGCCTGACCACCCAGATGAAATCCGTGGGTGAAGTCATGGCCATCGGCCGGACCTTCCAGGAATCCCTGCAGAAAGCCCTGCGCGGTCTGGAAGTCGGCGCCTGCGGCCTCGACCCGAAAGTCGACCTGGCCAGCCCTGAAGCCGCCAGCATTCTCAAGCGCGAGCTGACCGTGCCGGGCGCCGAGCGTATCTGGTACGTCGCCGACGCCATGCGTTCGGGCATGACCTGCGAAGAGATCTTCGCCCTGACCGGCATCGACATGTGGTTCCTGGTGCAGATGGAAGATCTGATCAAGGAAGAAGAGAAGGTCAAGACCCTGGCCCTGTCGGCCATCGACAAGGCGATGATGCTGCGCCTCAAGCGCAAAGGTTTCTCGGACCAGCGACTGGCTGTTCTGCTCGGTATCACCGACAAGAACCTGCGCCGTCACCGCCACAAGCTGGAAGTGTTCCCGGTCTACAAGCGCGTCGACACCTGCGCCGCCGAATTCGCCACCGACACCGCCTACCTGTACTCCACTTACGAGGAAGAGTGCGAGGCCAATCCGTCGACCCGCGACAAGATCATGATCCTCGGTGGCGGCCCTAACCGTATCGGCCAAGGGATCGAGTTCGACTACTGCTGCGTACACGCGGCCCTGGCGCTGCGCGAAGACGGTTACGAGACCATCATGGTCAACTGCAACCCGGAAACCGTCTCCACCGACTACGACACCTCCGACCGCCTGTACTTCGAGCCGTTGACCCTGGAAGACGTGCTGGAAGTGTGCCGCGTCGAGAAGCCGAAAGGCGTCATCGTCCACTACGGCGGCCAGACCCCGCTGAAACTGGCCCGTGCCCTGGAAGAAGCCGGCGTACCGATCATCGGCACCAGCCCGGATGCCATCGACCGTGCCGAAGACCGTGAGCGCTTCCAGCAAATGGTGCAGCGTCTGAACCTGCTGCAGCCGCCAAACGCCACCGTGCGCAGCGAAGAAGAAGCCATTCGCGCAGCGGGCAGCATCGGCTACCCGCTGGTGGTGCGCCCGTCCTACGTACTCGGCGGCCGCGCGATGGAGATCGTCTACGAACTGGACGAGCTCAAGCGCTACCTGCGCGAAGCGGTACAAGTTTCCAACGACAGCCCGGTACTGCTCGACCACTTCCTCAACTGCGCCATCGAGATGGACGTGGATGCGGTGTGCGACGGCACCGACGTGGTGATCGGCGCCATCATGCAGCACATCGAGCAGGCCGGCGTTCACTCCGGTGACTCGGCATGCTCGCTGCCACCTTACTCGCTGAGCAAGGAAGTGCAGGACGAAGTCCGCGAACAGGTCAAGAAAATGGCCCTGGAGCTGGGCGTGGTCGGCCTGATGAACGTGCAGCTGGCCCTGCAGGGCGACAAGATCTACGTGATCGAAGTCAACCCGCGTGCTTCGCGTACCGTGCCGTTCGTGTCCAAATGCATCGGCACCTCCCTGGCGATGATCGCGGCCCGCGTCATGGCTGGCAAAACCCTGAAAGAGCTTGGCTTCACCCAGGAAATCATCCCGAACTTCTACAGCGTCAAGGAAGCCGTGTTCCCGTTCGCCAAGTTCCCGGGGGTTGACCCGATCCTCGGCCCTGAGATGAAATCGACCGGTGAAGTCATGGGCGTCGGCGACAGCTTCGGCGAAGCCTTTGCCAAGGCCCAGATGGGCGCCAGCGAAGTGCTGCCGACTGGCGGTACGGCGTTCATCAGCGTGCGCGATGACGACAAGCCACAAGTGGCTGGCGTTGCCCGCGACCTGATTGCCCTGGGCTTCGAAGTGGTTGCCACTGCTGGCACCGCCAAGGTCATCGAGGCGGCTGGCCTGAAAGTGCGCCGTGTGAACAAGGTGACCGAAGGTCGCCCGCACGTGGTCGACATGATCAAGAACGACGAAGTGTCGCTGATCATCAACACCACCGAAGGCCGCCAGTCGATCGCCGATTCGTACTCGATTCGTCGCAATGCGCTGCAGCACAAGATTTACTGCACCACTACCATTGCGGCCGGTGAAGCCATCTGCGAAGCGCTGAAATTCGGTCCCGAGAAGACCGTTCGTCGCTTGCAAGATCTGCATGCAGGACTCGAAGCATGAGCATTACGAAATACCCGATGACCGTCCAGGGCGCTCGCGCCCTGGAAGAGGAGCACCTGTTCCTGAGCAAGACCGAGCGCCCGCGCCTGAGTCAGGCGATCGGTGAAGCCCGCGAGCTGGGTGACCTCAAGGAAAACGCCGAATACCATGCTGCCCGCGAAGAGCAGGGTATGGTCGAGGCCCGTATCCGTGATATCGAAGGCCGTCTGCAAAATTCGGTAGTGATCGACGTGACCACCATTGCCCATACCGGCAAGGTCATTTTCGGTACCACCGTGGAGCTGGCCAACACTGAAACCGACGAGCGTGTGAAGTATCAGATCGTCGGCGAAGATGAAGCTGACGTGAAGAAAGGCAAGCTGTCGAGCAGCGCGCCTATCGCCCGTGCCATCATCGGCAAGGAAGAAGGCGACGTCGTCGTCATCAAGACGCCAAGCGGCACGGTCGAGTACGAGATTGTCGAAGTCCAGCACATCTGACCGGCGCCTGCGGGCGCCATCCCTCGAGGGGATCCTCTGGCAGCTGGCCCAGGTTTTCTGGGTCGGTGGCCTGTGGGTGTTTCACGTGGGGCTGGTGCCCGCGCTCAAGGTCAGTGGCCTGGCGCCGTTGCTGGTGCAGGACATCGCCGGGCAGATCGACCGCTGGTTGATCGGCGTGGCGTTGTTGGGGTTATTGACCCAGCTGGCGGTGCTGGCGAGGGTTGACGGCCTGGCGGCCTGGTGGCGGCAGTTCCGGGGCCAGATGCTGCTGCTCGGCTTCGCTGCCTGCGTGGGGTACTACACCTTGCGCTACGGTATTTCCGTAGGCGAGCGCTGGCAGATGTTCTGCTTCCTGGTGCTGGGCTTTTCCGGCATCGTGCTGGTAGCCCAGCCAGTCCCGGTCAGGGCGCGGTTGACGCGCCGCTGAGCGGAGCCACCGTTACTTGTAGCGGTGGATGTTGGACAGCTGCTTGTTCGGCTGTGGGTTCTTGCGGTAGATCAGGGCTTTCTTGCCGATGGTCTGCACCAGCTCGGCACGGCCGGCCTTGCACAATTGGGCAATGGTTT
>NZ_JABMCN010000234.1 GCF_013179515.1 Pseudomonas sp. CM27 | reverse complement strand
GGCCCACTCGAGGGCCATGAAGGTGGTGATCGAGTTCACCTCGCGCAACTTCTTGGCATCGGCAAATACCGCTTCGCAATAACCGAAACGCAAAGTGCTCCAGTAACGCTTGCCGCCGCGCACCACTTCACAGCCCAGGTGGCAGCCGATTACTTCATCGCCCAAGGTAATCAAGTCGAGCCGGCCGACACCCTTGGCAATGCGAAATACCTCATCGGTGGGAAATTGCGCGGCATGGATGCCCTGCCGCGCGCTGGCATAGGGGCGAAGCAGGTCGCGGTCAGCCATGGCGATCTCGTCGTCGGACAACGCCTGACGCATCTGGTACAGCGGGCGGTTCTTGCGGATGCTACGCCTCAGTTCGCTGTCGTAGCGAGCGGTAATGTCCTCCAGCGCGCGGCCCAGTGGCACGACAGCGCTGAGGTAGTGCGGCACCGACAAGGCGCCGGATGTCGGCATTTCGCTGACCAGCACCACATGGCTGGCGACCGCTGTCGCACGCGCACTGTCAACGATCGCCGCGCTGCCCTGGCCTTTGCCGGCAATCAGCAGCTTGGCCATTTCCCGTTGCTGCTTGCGGCCGATGTAGAGGATTTCGTAAGGGCTCTCCTGCTGCAGCCGAAACCTGGCAACCTCCCAGCGCCAGAAACAGGCACGCGCCATCACTTCACGCACCTTGCTGGCCAGGTGTCTGATTTCGTAACGCTGGGAGGGCGATATGTATTTTCGCGCCACTGCCGTCAAGGTCGCTTTCATGTCTGCTTCGACGTCCTTTGAAGTGCCCTATGGTGTATCGGGAAAAAACAATAAATCAGCAATAAAAAACGTAACATCCTGATATCTAAGTAATTACAAGTAACTTCTGCCATCACATCCAGTAACAATTTAAGATACCCAAAAACACTTTGGCAAGTGGCACTTTGATTGCGCTGAATAAAGTTTAATGGCGTCAATTTTTCTGCATTAACTGCCTCAACTCCCAGTCATTAGCTATAAGCGGGCCGACCTCGCGGCACCCGATTAACACTTCGCTATTTCAAAAAACTTTTTGATGCCTTCTTTGCATAAACGAGCAGGACATGCCTGCTAACAGCCCGCATCAACGCTGCTCGAGCCGCAGTTGCCGTGCTGGGCGGCCAGGCCAACCCTGGGTTACTAACCCGCACTGAAGCAAACCCAGATGACACCGTGTCGCGGGCACACGTGAAAGTTTGAGCCAGACTGGTGTTTTTCCCGCAGCCGGTGCATGCTCGAAGCTGAAGCGTTTCACCTGGCTTTGAACCCGCCCAGCAATGTGAGGTGCAGTACCCATGGACCGTCTGCTCGATTCACTCTTCCCCAGCGCCGAGAACATCCCGGAACCCTGGCGCCTGGAAGCCCCTCTGCAACAACGTGACTACCTGGTGAACGGTGAGCTCAGGCGCTGGGACGGCCCGCTGGCCACGGTGCGCAGCCCGGTCTGGCTCAAGGACGGCAGCGAAGAACGTCAGGTGATCCTGGGCAGCGCCCCGCTGCTGGATGCCGACACCGCACTCACTGCCCTCGACGCCGCCGTGCAGGCCTATGACAAGGGCCGTGGTGCCTGGCCGAACATGCGCGTGGCCGAGCGTATCCAGCACGTCGAAACCTTCCTGGCGCGCATGCGTGAGCAGCGTCAGGCCGTGGTCAAGTTGCTGATGTGGGAAATCGGCAAGAACCTCAAGGACTCGGAAAAGGAATTCGACCGCACCTGCGACTACATCGTCGACACCATCAACGCCCTCAAGGACCTCGACCGCCGCTCCAGCCGCTTCGAGCTCGAACAAGGCACCCTGGGCCAGATCCGCCGCGCGCCACTGGGCGTGGCGCTGTGCATGGGCCCCTACAACTACCCGCTCAACGAAACCTTCACTACGCTGATCCCGGCGCTGATCATGGGCAACACCGTGGTGTTCAAGCCGGCCAAGTTCGGCGTGCTGCTGATCCGCCCGTTGCTCGAAGCCTTCCGCGACAGCTTCCCGCCGGGGGTGATCAACGTCATCTACGGCCGTGGCCGGGAAACGGTAAGCGCGCTGATGGCCAGCGGCAAGGTCGATGTGTTCGCCTTCATCGGCACGCACAAAGCCGCCAGCGACCTGAAAAAACTGCACCCGCGCCCGCACCGCCTGCGCGCAGCGCTGGGCCTGGACGCCAAGAACCCGGGCATCGTGCTGCCTCAGGTGGACCTCGACAACGCCGTCGAGGAAGCCGTCACCGGTGCGTTGTCGTTCAATGGCCAGCGCTGCACCGCACTGAAGATCCTGTTCGTCCACGAAGACGTGGTCCAACCCTTCCTCGACAAATTCCAGCGCAAACTGGCCGCGCTCAAGCCGGGCATGCCCTGGGAACCCGGCGTGGCGCTGACGCCGCTGCCCGAACCGGGCAAGGTCGATTATCTCGATGGCCTGGTCGCCGATGCCACGGCAAAGGGTGCGCACGTACTCAACACAGGGGGCGGCCAAAGCCGGGGTTCGTTCTTCTACCCAGCGCTGCTGTACCCGGTGAACAGCGACATGCGCGTCTACCACGAAGAACAGTTCGGCCCGCTGGTGCCGGTGGTGCCATACCGCGACCTGCAGACGGTGATCGACTACGTGCTGGATTCCGATTACGGCCAACAACTGAGCCTGTTCGGCAACGACCCGGCGACTATCGGCAGCCTGGTCGACATCTTTGCCAACCAGGTCGGGCGCATCAATATCAATGCCCAATGCCAGCGCGGCCCCGACACCTATCCGTTCAATGGCCGCAAGAACAGCGCCGAAGGGACCTTGTCGGTGCATGACGCCCTGCGCGTGTTTTCCATCCGTACCTTGGTGGCGACCCGATTCCAGGAAGCCAACAAGGAGCTGATCAGCGAGATCATCCGCAACCGCCAGTCGAGCTTCCTGACCACCGACTACATCTTCTGACAGACGCGCTTATAGAGAATCGGTCTAGCACCCTTGTCGATTTTCCTTCTGCGCAGACGACTCTAAGCAACAGGGCGCCCTCCGGCGCCCACTGCAAAGGAGCGTCGAACATGGCAGCCAAACCCATCCCCGAAGGCCAGCACAGCATCACCCCCTACTTGGCCATCAACGATGCCGCCAAGGCCATCGACTTCTACAAGCAGGCTTTCGGGGCAGTCGAAATGTTCCGCCTGGACGCCCCGGGCGGCCGGGTAGGCCATGCCGAGCTGAGGATCGGCGATTCTTCGCTGATGCTCGGCGACCCCTGCGACATGGAGGGCGGCCTTACCGCCAGCCAGAAGCTCAACGGTGCAGGCGTAGGCATTCATTTGTATGTCGAGGACTGCGACAAGGTCTACGCCCAGGCCCTGGCAGCCGGCGGTACCCAGTTGCACCCTTTGACCGACCAGTTCTATGGCGACCGCAGCGGCACCCTGAAAGACCCGTTCGGCAATATCTGGTTCGTTTCCACCCGCAAAGAGGACCTGAGCCCCGACGAAATACGCGCCCGCGCGGCGAAGATGTTTGGCGGCAACTGAGCGGCAAGTTGAAAGCGGCGCCACTTTGCTTGAAGCTTGGGGCTTGTAGCTTGGAGCTGCCTCATGCGAATCATCGACAAAACCGCCGCTCAGGTGCGCAGCCTGACCCCCGCCGAAGAGGAACTGCTGGCCGGCTTTGCCACCGGCAGCCTCGTCGGCCCTCGCCTGCTGCAGGCCAACCAGCTGCTGATGAAGGTGCGCAACGCCAACCAGTGGCTGGCCTGCGACTGCCGCAACGACGCCCTGCCGGTGCTCAATGTGACCCTTAACGGCAGCACCGGCACGCTCTTCCTCAAGAACAATCCGGGCACCGCCGAGCATGCGCCCGGCTGCCCGTTCACCAAGGACGAACGGGAAGCCGCCGAGCGCGAAGACGACCCGGCACCACCCGCCGCCTGGCTGCCGCCCGACACGCCATTGCGCCTGATCGGCGACTTCCGTGCCGCCAACGCCAGTGTCGGCGGCGAAGGCAGTGAGCGGCGCGAACAGCAGCGCCTGTTGTCGTTGCTGCTGACCTGGATCGAGACCAGCGGCCTCAACCTGTACGCCACGCACCTGAAAAAGGACCTGACCGGCCAGTTTGCCGAGCTGCGCAGCGTGGCCAGCCGCTACCCGTTGCTGGAACGGGTGCCCGCCAGCAACTACCTGGAAACCCGCCTGGACATGAAGCACATGATGATGCTCAAGTCCCGCCTGCGCGAAGCCACTGTGTTCGGCAACCACCGCCGCCATGGCCTGTTGCTGGACTGCGTCGACCAGGTCAAGGGGCGCAAGCTGTTCAACAACCGCAGCGAGGATGGCTTCGACTTCCAGGGGCACCACCTGTACTGGGGGGGCAGCCGCACCACTGGGCCGTTGCTGGCACTGATGCTTTACTCGCCGACCAGCGCGGGCAGCCATTATTACGAACTGATTCATGTCGCCAGCGTGCCGGTACTGTCACGTGCCCATATGTTCCCGGTGTACCGCGATGAAGAGCGCGAGCCGCTCAAGGCGCTGGTGTCGCTGGTCGACTGGATGGCCAGCAAGGGCGTGAAGGTACAGATGCGCCGGCCGGTAATTGGCGGCCAGGTGGCGGATGAGCTGGTGATGACCTCTGACCAGGACCGGGTGTTGTCGATCTCCCTGCTCGAGCAGCCCATCGGTCCCGAGCCGGATGCCGAGAACTTCAAGCGTTACGCCGATTTCAAGAGCCTGGAAACCTTCCGCAAGTTCGTCGCCGGCTTTTTCATGCGCGAGCGCTGAACAACCTGGCGCGATCCCTGTGGGAGCGGCCGAGGCCGCGAACACCGGCAACGCCGGTACCATCCACTGCGCTGCCTGATTCGCGGGCCTGCCCGCTCCCACAGGGACCGTGCAGGCTGCAACTTTCCAGGTCAGCCCAGAAACAGCTTGTACGCCGGGTTATCGGTCTCATCCCAGTACCGGTAGCCCATTTCATCCAGCGCCAGCGGCACCCCCGCCAACTCTTCCACTGGCACCTCCAGCGCCGCGAACACGCAGGCCTGCGCCGCACCATGGTTGCGGTAATGGAACAGGCTGATATTCCAGCGTTTACCCAATCGCTCCAGAAAGCCCAGCAAGGCTCCCGGCCGCTCAGGGAACTCGAAACGCAGCACGCGCTCGTCAGCCCCTGGTGCAGCATGGCCGCCCACGGTATGGCGCACATGCAGCTTGGCCAGTTCGTTGTCGGTCAGGTCCAGCACGCTGTAGCCCTGCTCCCGCAGACTGACCAGCAACCGTTCGCGCGGGTCGTGCCGCGGGTGAGTCTGCACCCCCACGAACAGCCGCGCCTCCTTGCCGGGGTAGTAACGGTAGTTGAACTCGGTGATCTGCCGCTTGCCCAGCGCCTGGCAAAATGCGCGGAAGCTGCCCGGCTGCTCCGGGATGGTGACCGCGATGATCGCCTCGCGCTGCTCGCCCAGTTCGGCCCGCTCGGCCACATGGCGCAGGCGGTCGAAGTTGACGTTGGCCCCGGAATCGATCGCCACCAGGGTTTGCCCCTGCACACCCTCGCGCGCCACGTACTTCTTGATCCCGGCCACAGCCAGGGCGCCGGAAGGCTCGGTGATCGAGCGGGTGTCGTCGTAGATGTCCTTGATCGCCGCGCACAATTCGTCACTGCTCACCGTCAGCACTTCGTCGACAAAGTGCCGGCACAGCTCGAAGCAATGCGCGCCCACCTGCGCCACCGCTACGCCATCGGCGAAGGTGCCGACCTGCGGCAAGATCACTCGCTCGCCGGCAGCCATGGCCGCTTGCAGGCAGTTGGAATCCTCTGGCTCGACACCGATCACCTTCACCTCTGGCCGCAGGTACTTCACGTAGGCGGCGATACCGGCGATCAGTCCGCCACCGCCGACCGGTACGAAGATGGCGTCCAGCGCGCCCGGCCGTTGGCGGAGGATTTCCATGGCTACAGTGCCCTGCCCTGCGATTACATCAGGGTCGTCGAACGGTGGCACGAAGGTGGCGCCTTCACTGTCGGCCAGGGTCAGGGCGTGCGCCAGGGCATGCGGGAAGCTCTCGCCGTGCAACACCACATGCCCGCCGCGCGAACGCACCCCTTCCACCTTCAACGATGGCGTGGTGGTCGGCATGACGATGGTGGCCTTCATGCCCAGGTGCGACGCAGCCATCGCCACGCCCTGGGCATGGTTGCCCGCCGATGCGGTAATCACCCCACGCTCGCGCTGCACGCTGCTCAGCCGTGACAGACGGGTGTAGGCACCGCGGATCTTGAACGAGAAGGTCGGCTGCAGGTCTTCGCGCTTGAGCAATACCTGGTTGCCCAGGCTGGCAGACAATGCCGGGGCTGCCTGCAGCGGGGTTTCGATGGCCAGGTCGTACACCGGGGCGGCAAGAATCCGCCGCACCTGCTCCGACAGCAGTTGCTGGGGGGTAACGGTGGTACGGGGGGTAACGCTGAAGCTGGTCATCGATGACTCCTTGGCTGTTTCACGTTGCCCAGGAGTCAGAGAGAAGAAACCCGCCT
This sequence comes from Pseudomonas sp. CM27, assembly GCF_013179515.1. GTDB lineage: Bacteria > Pseudomonadota > Gammaproteobacteria > Pseudomonadales > Pseudomonadaceae > Aquipseudomonas. Next base: position 3,316 of record NZ_JABMCN010000234.1, on the reverse strand, counting down.
CCAGGGCGGGTTCAGTGCACGTACGCGCTAGCCCGCCAAACTGATAATGGCGGTAATAATAATGGCGTTCACATGCGGGAATGTATTCATGGGTCAGGAACTTAGCCTGCCGCGTGCAGGTAAGTCAACACTTGGCCTGCTGCGCCGACAACGGTACATCGAACACTTTGTCGAAGCCCCACTGAAAGACAAACGCGTAAACGAAGAAGAACACGAACAACGCCAGGTTGGTCAGCAACGCTGCCCACAGGCTTACACCCAGCCAGTACGCCACCAGCGGCAGCAGGATCAGCACCAGGCCCCCCTCGAAACCCAAGGCATGCAGCATGCGCCGGGCAAAGGTGCGCTCACGCTTGTGCTGGCGCGCCTCCCAGCGTTCGAAGGCCCAGTTGTAGGCCATGTTCCAGCTCATCGCGATGCCCGACATCAGCACCGACAGCACGGTCGACTGCGCCATGCCGGCGGCAAACGCCAGCTCCAGCGCGGGCGCCACGCAGGCGACAGCGATGGCTTCGTAGAGGATGGCCTGGACGATCTTGCGTGCCTTGCCTTGCATGTTCAACTCCCGGGGTAAACGACCTGTAAAGCTACAAGAACTGGCCCTTAAGAAAAAGCCTGAAATTTGCACAACCCGCGTGTTTGCAGGCGGCATATCACCCCGCAGGCAAGCGAATCCGAAACTGCGCCCCACCCAGCGGCGACTGCGCCACGGTCAAGGTGCCACCCTGCCCTTCGATGGCCCGCCGGCTGATCGCCAGGCCCAGGCCAAACCCGCCGGTATTGCGGTCACGGCTGCGGTCCAGCCGGTAGAACGGCTGGAAAATCCGCTCCCGCTCCTCCACCGGAATGCCGATCCCGTCGTCTTCCACCGTCAACAGGCAGGCGCCATCCCCTTCCAGGCGCAAGCGCAGCAACAGGCTTTCGTCGCAATAGCGCATGGCATTGCGCACCAGGTTCTGCACTGCCCGTGCGGTCAGGCGAGGATCAAGCACAAAACGTGGCAGGCTGCCCTCTGCCTGCACTTCCCATGTGATGCCACGGCTGTCGAGCTCCTCGGCAAAGCCGCCGAGCACACTGTCGACCAGCTCCAGCAGCGACACCTCGACCCGCTCGCGGGCCTGGTCAGCGTTGTACAGCCGGCTGTAGGACAGCAACTCCAGTACCAGTTCATCCAGCTCGCGCACATGCCCGACCAGTTCCAGCAAGCGCTTGCGGCTGGTCGCCGGCACCTCGTCGAACAGCAGCACCAGGCCGAAATCCAGACGGGTCAGCGGCGTACGCAACTCGTGCGACACCGCATTGAGCAGCTCCCGCTGCTGGTTGACGTGGCGCTCCAGGTCACTGGCCATGGTGTCGAACACCCCGGCCAGTTCGCCGATGTTGGAGTGTGGCGAGATGTGCGTACGCTCGGCCATCTGCCCCTGGCCCAGCCGCCGGGCAGTCTCCTTCAAGCGTTCAAGGTCGCGCCAGTGCGGCCATACCCACAGCAGCAGGCAGCCCAGCATGGCCGCGCCGATCAGCACGGTCACACCCCACGACAGCACGTTGATGTCCAGCGGGTCTGGCGGTGAGTGCAGGCGCACCAGCCATTGCTTGTCCAGCGGCGCCAGCACCGTCTCGTAGTAGCCCCATTCAGCGATGCGTACCGCATACAGCCCGTGCTCCAGGCGCGCCTGCTCCTCGTCGCTCAACTCGGCCTGGTCCATGCGCAGCAGTTGCAGCTCCAGCGGGGCGAAATCAGCGGCCAGCTCGTGCGCCACCTCCGGCCACTGCTCGGGCGGGGTCTGGCGGAACTGGCGCACGATCAACGCCTGCACGCCCTTGGCCTGGTCCAGGTTGTAGGCCATGAAGCGGTCACGGAACAGACCGACGATAGTGTCGGGAATGAACAGCAAGGCCCCGGCATACGCGACAATGATGACCAGGTACAACCGCACCAGAATCTTCAGCATGGGCGGTCAGCACTCCCACTCGACACGGCTGAACAGGTAGCCCTTGCCCCACACGGTCTTGATCTTGCGCGCCTCGCCGGCGTTGTCGTCGAACTTGCGGCGCAGCTTGGAAATGGCCACGTCCACCGAACGGTCGGTGCCGTTGAACTCTATACCGCGCAACTGCTGCAGGATGCGGTCGCGGTTCAGCACTTCGCCGGCATTGCGCGCCAGCACTACCAACAGGTTGTACTCACCGCTGGACAGCTCCACCTCGTCGCCGCGCCAGCTGACCGTGCGTTCGGCCAGGTCGATGCGCAGGCCGCCGATGAGGATCAGGTCGTTGTCCAGGCGCGGCTCGTTGACGCTGCTACGGCGCAGCAGGGTGCGCACCCGGGCCAGCAGCACGCGGGGCTCGCAGGGTTTGGTGACGTAATCGTCGGCGCCCATTTCCAGGCCCAGCACCTGGTCGTGGCTGTCGTCGCGGGCGGTCAGCATCAGGATCGGCAGGCTGTGCGATTCCTGGCGCAGCAGGCGGCACAACTGCAGGCCATCGATGCCTGGCAGCATCAGGTCGAGAATGACCAGGTCGGGCTTTTGCCTGCGGTACTCGTCCAGCACATGATCGCCACGGGCGATCACCTGGACGTGGAAGTCGTTGCGTTGCAGGTAGCTGGCGATCAACTCGGACAGGGCACTGTCGTCTTCGACCAGGATAATATTCGGCATAGGCGCTTGGGCATCTGGATGGTGGTAAACCTTGCCGGCCTCTTTGCGGGTACGGATCCCAAGGATTATGGTGACCCTGCAGGAGCGGGTTTACCCGCGAAGAGGCCGGTACAGGAACACTCAGGATATAGAACACTACACCGCGACAGGATTGTTCTTCACACTTTTTCACACTCGCCCTACAGCTATTAACAGCCCCCCGGGCAGCACCTGCCGTAGCATACGCCGGGTCATCAACGGAAGATCCGTATGCCTACTATGTTCCCCCCTCGCCTGCGCCCGGTGGCGCTTCTGGCGTTTCTGAGCCTGTCCCTGGCCGGCTGCGGCGACAGCGCCGAGCAAGACGAACAGGCCCCCACCCCGCAAGTGCGGGTGGAAACCCTGCAACTGCAGCCCCTGGCGATCAGCAGCGAACTCAGCGGCCGTATCCTGGCACCGCGCACTGCCGAAGTGCGCGCCCGGGTGGCCGGCGTGGTGCTCAAGCGGGTGTACCGTGAAGGCAGCGACGTCAAGCGCGGCGATGTGCTGTTCCTGATCGACCCGGCGCCGTTCAAGGCCGACCACGATAGCGCCAGGGCTACCCTGGCCAAAGCCCAGGCCACCCTGTACCAGGCACGCCTGCAAGAGCAGCGCTACCGCGAGCTGGTCGATGACAA
>NZ_JABMCN010000233.1 GCF_013179515.1 Pseudomonas sp. CM27 | reverse complement strand
GCGCTGTCGTGGTAATCGCTGGCGCTTAACCAGACGCGCTGGCCATCGTCGAGCAAGCGCAGCTTGAAAACTGTTCCCAGCAGTGCCGGATACTGCAGCGCCAGGCGCAGGGCGTCACCCAAAGTGGCACTGGAGAGCAGGGCGTAACCGAGCATGCCATAGCACGACACATGCATGCGCCGACCCAGCTCCAGGCCGATGTCCTCGCGCCGGGCCACGGCGTTGGCGCACACCTGCAGCTCTTGCTGGGTGGTGATGCGCGCATCGGCGTGGCCAAGGTCTGCCGGGCCGATGCCGCTGCCGGCCAGCAGCGCCGAAGCTTCGCAACCGTCTGCCTGGAAGACGTTGAGGATCAGCGAAACTGCGTTGAGTGTGGTCAGGTGGCTGTGCAGCATGCTGGGTAATCCCGTTGGACTGGGATGCATTATGGAGCAAGTTGTGTGCCGATACCCGGGGCTGGCAAGCGGCCACAAATTCATCAGGCAAAAAAAGGCCCGAGGCATAGGCTCGGGCCTTGAAAGGTTGAGAGGTGTCTAGTCCCTTAACCTGGTGAGACTGTTTGCAGCAGACTGGTTACGCCTTCAGCGGAACCAGACGTGGAGCGATCATGTTTTCCGGACGCAGGATGTCGTTGAGCATCGCTTCGTCCAGCAGCTGTTCCTCGCGCACCAGTTCCAGCACGCCGCGGCCGGTTTCCAGGGCGACACGGGCGATACGGGTGGCGTTTTCGTAGCCGATGTACGGGTTCAGGGCGGTGACCAGGCCGATCGAGTGCTCGACCAGTTCACGGCAGCGCTGTTCGTTGGCAGTGATGCCGACGATGCAGTGCTCGCGCAGCATGTCCATGGCGCGTTGCAGCAGGCGGATCGAGTCGAAGATCTTGTAGGCGATCAGCGGCTCCATCACGTTCAGCTGCAGCTGGCCACCCTCGGCGGCGACGGTCAGGGCCAGGTCGTTGCCCATGATGGCGAAGGCCACCTGGTTGACGGCTTCCGGAATAACCGGGTTGACCTTGCCTGGCATGATCGAGCTGCCTGGCTGACGCGCTGGCAGGTTGATCTCGTTGATGCCGGTGCGCGGGCCGCTGGACAGCAGGCGCAGGTCGTTGCAGATCTTCGACAGCTTGACCGCGGTACGCTTGAGCATGCCGGAGAACAGCACGAAAGCGCCCATGTCGGAGGTGGCTTCGATCAGGTCGGCAGCCGGTACCAGCGGCTGGCCGCTGATGAGTGCCAAGCGCTGTACGGCGAGCATCTGGTAACCCGGGTCGGCGTTGATACCGGTACCGATGGCAGTACCACCCAGGTTGATTTCGGTCAGCAGCTCAGGCGCCAGCGAACGCAGACGGTTGAGGTCTTCGGTCATGGTGGTGGCGAAGGCGCGGAATTCCTGGCCCAGGGTCATCGGCACGGCGTCCTGCAGCTGGGTACGGCCCATCTTCAGTACGTGGTCGAATTCCTTACCCTTGGCAGCGAAGGCCTGGATCAGGCTGTCGAGGCTGGCCAGCAGGGCGTCATGGCCCAGCAGCAGGCCCAGGCGGATGGCCGTCGGGTAGGCGTCGTTGGTCGACTGTGCCATGTTCACATCGTTGTTCGGGTGCAAGTACTGGTACTCACCCTTCTGGTGGCCCATGGCCTCCAGCGCGATGTTGGCGATGACTTCGTTGGCGTTCATGTTGGTGGAAGTACCGGCACCACCCTGGATCATGTCGACCACGAACTGCTCGTGATAGTCGCCTTTGATCAGTCGCCCGCAAGCAGCGCTGATGGCAGCATGCTTGGCATCGCTCAAGTGCCCCAGCTCTCGGTTGGCATCAGCAGCAGCCTGCTTGACCATCGCCAGGCCGACTACCAGTTTCGGGTAGTGCGACAGCGGAACGCCGGAGAGGTGGAAGTTGTTGGCAGCGCGCAGGGTCTGGATGCCGTAGTAGGCATCGGCAGGAACTTCAAGGGTACCCAACAGATCTTTTTCGACGCGGAACGATGCAGCGGAAGACATGATGTATATCATCTCGATTTTGACCCGGCACATGCCGGAATGGCGCTAATCCTAGGCCTTAAGGTGATTTTGCGGCCAATGCTGTTGCACGCTAACCTATGCGTAAACGGCATACTGTTTCATGTGACGCCAATTGACATTCGAGCGTGTTCCATTTTGGTGCATGCCAGGAGATGTGCTTCGTGAACCTTGAAAGCAAATGGCTGGAAGACTTCAGCGCGCTGGCCGCCACCCGCAGTTTTTCCCAGGCGGCAGAGCGGCGTTTCGTGACCCAGCCGGCCTTCAGCCGGCGCATTCGCAGCCTTGAAGCAGCCTTGGGCCTGCAATTGGTCAATCGTTCCCGCACACCGATCGAACTGACTGAGGCCGGCCAGCTGTTTCTCGTCACTGCGCGTACCGTTGTCGACCAGTTGAGCGAAATTCTCCGTCATTTGCACCATCTGGAAGGCGGGCAGGGCGAGGTAGTGCAAGTAGCAGCCGCTCACTCCCTGGCATCGGGCTTTTTCCCGCGCTGGGTCGCCCAGTTGCGCAACGATGGGTTGAACATTGCCACGCGCCTGGTTGCGACTAACGTCGGGGATGCCGTGCATGCATTGCGCGAAGGTGGCTGCGACCTGATGCTGGCTTTCTATGATCCCGACGCCGCCCTGCAGATGGACGCCGAGATCTTCCCTTCGTTACACATGGGCACCACTGAAATGTTGCCGGTGTGCACGCCGGATGCCGACGGCAAGCCCATGTTCGACCTTGAAGGCGATGCCAGCGTGCCGCTGCTGGCCTACAGCGCCGGCGCGTTCCTCGGGCGTTCGGTGAGCTTGCTGCTGCGCCAGCGCAACCTGCGCTATACCACCGTCTACGAGACGGCGATGGCCGACAGCCTCAAGAGTATGGCGCTGGAAGGAATGGGCATCGCCTGGGTGCCGCGCCTGTCGATGCGGGGCGAACTGCAGCGCGGGGAATTGGTGATCTGCGGGGGGAGCCAGTGGCACGTGCCATTGGAAATCCGCCTGTACCGCTGTGCACTCGTGCGCAAGGCGAATGTGCGCCTGTTGTGGCGCAAGCTGGAGTCGGCCGGCAACCCGGGCGAGGTATCAGTTTGAGGGGGCGAATTTTCTGAAGCAGCCGGGTTGGTGAGCAGCAGGAAAAGTTGTCCCGCGAGACAGCTTGCCCTTTGATCCGGCATGTGCTTGTGGGGGTGGGCGGCCCGCCTTTAAATACGCTACAATCCCGCGCCTTCGGCCGACCTGGTCGATTCAGAATCCGTATGACAAGCCACGCCGGCCCACCTGCGTGGCTTGTTGCTTTTAGCGCGCCCGAAGGCGCTTGCAGGAGAGGCTCGACGATGAGTGCACTGGTTGGCGTGATCATGGGCTCCAAGTCCGATTGGTCCACCCTTAGCCACACCGCCGATATGCTGGAAAAACTCGGCATTCCCTACGAAGTGAAGGTGGTTTCCGCCCACCGCACCCCGGACTTGCTGTTCCAGTATGCCGAGGAGGCCGAAGGCCGTGGTATCGAGGTGATCATCGCCGGTGCCGGTGGCGCAGCCCACTTGCCAGGCATGTGCGCCGCCAAGACTCACCTGCCGGTGCTGGGTGTGCCGGTGCAATCGTCGATGCTGTCGGGTGTCGATTCCCTGCTGTCGATCGTGCAGATGCCAGCCGGCGTGCCGGTAGCCACCCTGGCCATCGGCCGTGCCGGTGCCATCAACGCTGCGCTGCTGTCGGCCAGCATCCTGGGCGCCAAGTACCCGCAGTACCACGCGGCGCTCAAGCAGTTCCGCACGGAACAGACCGACACCGTTCTGGATAACCCAGACCCGCGCCAGGCTTGAGGCTCAACCCATGAAGATCGGTGTAATCGGTGGCGGCCAGCTGGGCCGCATGCTGGCCCTGGCGGGTACCCCGCTGGGCATGAACTTCGCTTTCCTCGACCCCGCGCCGGACGCCTGCGCTGCAGCACTGGGCGAGCACCTGCGGGCCGACTACGGCGACCAGGACCACCTGCGTCAGCTGGCCGACGAAGTCGACCTGGTCACTTTCGAGTTCGAAAGCGTCCCGGCCGAGACCGTGGCCTTCCTCTCGCAGTTCGTGCCGGTGTACCCCAGCGCCGAGGCGCTGCGCATCGCCCGCGACCGCCTGTTCGAAAAAAGCATGTTCCGCGACCTGGGTATCCCTACCCCGGCCTTCGCCAACATTCTCTCGCAGGCAGACCTGGACGCCGCAGTGGCCAGTATCGGCCTGCCTGCCGTACTGAAGACCCGCACTCTGGGTTACGACGGCAAGGGCCAGAAAGTGCTGCGCACGCCTGAAGACGTGGTGGGCACTTTCGCCGAGCTGGGCAGCGTGCCATGCCTGCTGGAAGGCTTCGTGCCATTCACTGGCGAAGTATCGCTGGTGGCGGTGCGTGGCCGTGACGGCGAAACGCGTTTCTACCCGCTGGTGCACAACACCCACGACAGCGGCATCCTGCGGCTGTCGGTGGCCAGCCAGGCACACCCGCTGCAAGCGCTGGCCGAAGACTACGTCGGCCGCGTACTGCAGAAGCTGGATTACGTTGGCGTGATGGCCTTCGAGTTCTTCGAAGTCGACGGTGGCCTGAAGGCCAACGAAATTGCTCCACGCGTGCACAACTCCGGGCACTGGACCATCGAAGGCGCCGAGTGCAGCCAGTTCGAGAACCACCTGCGCGCCGTCGCCGGCCTGCCACTGGGCTCGACTGCCAAGGTTGGCGAGAGCGCGATGCTCAACTTCATCGGTGAAGTGCCGGCTGTGGACAAAGTGGTCGCCATCGATGACTGCCACCTGCACCACTACGGCAAGGCCTTCAAGGCCGGCCGCAAGGTTGGTCATGCCACCCTGCGCTGCCATGACATGGCCACCCTCGAGCGCAAGATTGCCGAAGTAGAGGCTCTGATCAGCAACTGATCGAACTTCTGGCAACGGCTGGCCCTCTGAGATGGCAACAAGCCAAAGCGCTGTCTAGGCTTTGGCTTGTTTCATCTTCACTGCAGAGGGATTGCCATGGGCATCATCGGAACCATCTTCATCGGCCTCATCGTCGGCCTGCTGGCCCGTTTCGTCAAACCGGGCGACGACAGCATGGGCTGGATCATGACCATCCTGCTGGGTATTGCCGGCTCGCTGCTGGCCACTTATGGCGGCCAGGCGCTGGGCATTTACCAGGCCGGGCAGGCGGCGGGCTTCTTCGGGGCGCTGGTCGGTGCCGTCGTGCTGCTGGTGATCTACGGATTCATCAAGAAACGCTGAATACTGGTTAGAATGCCCGGCAATTCATTCGAGTTGCCGAGCATTTCCATGCGTGCCTTTTTCCTCGTCCCCCTGCTGTTGGCCAGTACCCTGGCCCATGCCGAACTGCCCGAAACCGACTGGCTGGAGCTGATGCCCAAGTCGGACCAGAGAGCGCTTGAGCAAATGCCCGAAATCGACCATGACTCGCCAGAGGCCATGGGCACCTTTACCGACAAGGGCGGACTGAAGCAGAGCAAGGGCCTGCCGGCGGTGATGTATTCGACCAAGACCGTGGCGGCCATGAACGGCAAGGACATTCGCCTGGGCGGCTACCCGGTGCCGCTGGAGAGTGATGCCAAGGGCAACAGCACGCTGTTTTTCCTGGTGCCGTACCCGGGCGCGTGCATTCACGTACCGCCACCGCCACCGAACCAGCTGGTGCTGGTGCGTTACCCGAAAGGGCTGAGGATTGACGATATCTATACCCCGCTGTGGGTCAGCGGCAAGCTGAAGGTGGAGCAGGTCAGCAATGACCTGGCCGATGCGGCGTATGCGCTGGATGCGGGGAAAGTGAGGGTGGTGGAGGACGCCGACCTCTGATTGCCAGTACCGGCCTTATCGCCGGCAAGCCAGCTCCCACAGCTTGTGGGAGCTGGCTTGCCGGCGATGAGGCCCGAGCTGGCAACACACCTCTCAGATCATTTCACAGCCAATCTTTACCCCCAGCGAGTGGCTGGCCCCGGGCTTCAAGTCCACCTGGTCGTCCCACACATTCGCGGTCTCGATGCACAGCATCCGCTGCCAGCCATCATCAGCCATGTCCGGCAGTTCCCTGGCCCGCTCGGTCCACGGGTTCCAGATCACCGCCGAGCGCGACCCGCTACTGGTCAGGGTAATCCGCCGGTTCCAGTGCGGATCGACAATGCTCAGTGTTTGCGGGGTAGCGAGGTAGATCCGGTCTGTCTCCCCGGAAAACGTCAATGCCGCCTGCTGCTGGCGCTGTTGCCAGTCGGCAAGGGTCTCGATATAGCTCAGCCCCTCGACCCCTTCGACCCGCGCCTGGCGTACGTCGCTGACCGCGAAGTAGCTATGCAGGGCCTGGCTGATGGTCACGGGAGTATTGCCCATGTTGCGGCTGGTCAGGCTCAGTTTCAGGTCATCACCCAGGACCACGGCCAGCTTCAGCTCGACATCGTGAGGCCAGCCTGGCAAGTCACCCTGCGCGTCGGGCAGTTCAAATTCGATGCGCAGGCCGTCAGCCGCTTCCTCGACGCCCAGCAACAGCCAGTCACGGGTGCGTGCAAGCCCATGAGCAGGTGCCTGCTCGCCTCGGTACATGGCCTGTACGGCCTCGGGGTTGCGCTGCAGGTTGCCGAACCACGGCCAGCACACTGGCACGCCAGCGCGTACCGACTTGCCCTTGTCGAAGATGGCCTGGTCGCTCAGCCACAGCAGTGGTGGTTCGCCCAACCGCTGGTAGCTGAGGATCTGCGCGCCCTGCTGGGCGATCAGGAGTTCGGCGCGGTCGCTGCTGATACGCCAGCAGTTGAGTCCGCCATGTTGCTCGGTATCGACCTTGAAAGTAGCCATTGCGTTCTTCTCATTGATTGCCTGTGGGCCTTGGACCCGGGCACATGCAATGAGTTTACCGCCGGCGTGGCTCAGCGACGAGGCACGGAGCGGGTACGGCCACTGCCGTCGATGGCAACGAACACGAATACCGCTTCGGTCACCTTGCGCCATTCGCTGGACAGCGGGTCGTCACTCCACACTTCGACCATCATCTGGATCGAGCTGCGGCCGATTTCCAGGGTCTGGGTATAGAACGACAGCTGCGCGCCCACGGCGACCGGTACCAGGAAGGCCATGCGGTCGATGGCCACGGTGGCCACGCGGCCTCCAGCCACACGACTGGCCATGGCAGTGCCGGCGAGGTCCATCTGGGCAACCAGCCAGCCGCCGAAGATATCGCCAAAGCCGTTGGTTTCACGTGGGAGTGCGGTGATCTGCAAGGCCAGGTCGCCTTGCGGGATTGGATCTTCTTGTTCGAGCTCAATCATGCGATGGGGCCTCTGACCCGTGACGCTTTTCGTTGGTGTGGCGCAAGGCCGGGTAAACGATTCAGCTTGAAACATACTACGCCGATTTCGTTTCACTTGGCGGCCGTAGGGAGACTCTGCGAAACCGCCTGACATAAAGACCGGCGTTTTCGCACAACATCCCACACTAGCAATAACCTTTTCCTACGAATTGCCAGTATATAGAGCATAACGGCCAGCGACGACCGCGCATTCATGAATATCTGTCTGGTTTTTGTATCGCTTTCGGCGCGGCTCGGCAATTTGCTATCTTCGCTGCACTACCAATCCAGAAGCCGCGTGCCAAGCGGCCTGCATGCCCTACCAAGAGAACAACGAGCGATGACTTCCGTGCCGAGCAGTATCGAGCAGCCCTCGCGGCCGCTGACCCGCAGTGACTACAAGACCCTCTCGCTGTCCGCCCTGGGTGGCGCGCTGGAGTTCTACGACTTCATCATCTTCGTGTTCTTCGCCACCGTGGTCGGCAAGTTGTTCTTCCCGGCGGACATGCCGGAATGGCTGCGCCTGATGCAAACCTTCGGCATCTTTGCCGCCGGCTACCTGGCGCGGCCGCTGGGCGGCATCATCATGGCGCACTTCGGTGACCTGCTCGGGCGCAAGAAGATGTTTACCCTGAGCATCTTCATGATGGCCCTGCCGACGTTGATCATGGGCCTGCTCCCCACCTATGCGCAGATCGGCATGTGGGCGCCGATCCTGTTGCTGCTGATGCGGGTTATCCAGGGTGCTGCGATTGGTGGCGAGGTGCCGGGCGCCTGGGTGTTCGTGTCCGAACACGTACCGGCGCGCAATACCGGCTACGCGTGCGGCACCCTCACGGCCGGCCTGACTGCAGGCATCCTGCTCGGTTCGCTGGTGGCGACCCTGATCAACAGCGTCTACAGCGTGGAAGAGGTGGCCGATTACGCCTGGCGCATCCCGTTCCTGCTCGGTGGGGTGTTCGGCCTGTTCTCGGTGTACTTGCGCCGCTGGCTGCATGAGACCCCGGTGTTCGCCGAGATGCAGCAGCGCAAGGCGCTGGCCGAAGAGCTGCCTTTGCGCGCCGTGCTGCGTGACCACCGTGGGCCGATCATCCTGTCGATGTTGCTGACCTGGATGCTGTCGGCCGGCATCGTGGTGGTCATCCTGATGACCCCGGCGTTGCTGCAGAGCTTCTACCACATCAGTCCCACCGACTCGCTCAAGGCCAACAGCCTGGCCATCGTGCTGCTCAGCGTCGGCTGCATCGGCGCCGGCAGCCTGGCCGACCGCTTTGGCGCGGGGCGAGTGTTCGTGATCGGCAGCCTGCTGCTGCTGGTCAGCTCATGGAGCTTCTACCACAGCCTGCCGACCCGGCCCGACCTGTTGTTCCCGCTGTATGCGGTGACCGGCCTGTGCGTGGGCGTGATCGGCGCGGTGCCCTACGTGATGGTCAAGGCGTTCCCGGCGGCGGTGCGCTTCAGCGGGCTTTCGTTCTCGTACAACGTGGCCTACGCCATCTTTGGCGGGCTGACGCCGATGGTGGTGACGGCGCTGCTGAAGGTGAGCCCGATGGCGCCGGCCTACTATGTGGCAGGCTTGTGTGCGGTTGGCCTGGCTGTAGGCCTGTACCTGCTCGCCAATAAGCGCTGATCTGCTTCGAATAGGCCAGAACTGAATTCGGTGATGGCCTTTCATCCATTTGTCACAATTAGGTCATATCGTGTTCATGCGGCCTGCCGATACTTGGGCCCGTTCCATCCAACACCCCAATATTCCTGCTAGGAGCAAGGCATGAAACTGAAGCGTTTGATGGCGGCCCTTACCTTCGCCGCCGCGGGCGTAGCTACCGCCAACGCGGTAGCCGCCGTCGATCCGTCGATCCCGACCTACACCAAGACCACCGGTGTTTCGGGCAACCTCTCCAGCGTAGGCTCCGACACCCTGGCGAACCTGATGACGCTGTGGGCCGAGGCGTACAAGAAGGAATATCCGAACGTAAACATCCAGATCCAGGCGGCTGGCTCCTCCACCGCGCCACCCGCGCTGACTGAAGGCACCGCCAACATCGGCCCGATGAGCCGCAAGATGAAGGATGTCGAGCTGCAGGCCTTCGAGCAGAAGTACGGCTACAAGCCAACTGCCATTCCGGTTGCTGTCGACGCCCTGGCCGTGTTCGTGCACAAGGACAACCCGATCAAGGGCCTGACCATGGCCCAGGTCGACGCCATCTTCTCCTCCACCCGCCTGTGCGGTGGCAAGGCCGAGATGAAGACCTGGGGCGACGTCGGTGTGACCGGCGATCTGGCCAACAAGCCTATCCAGTTGTTCGGCCGCAACTCGGTATCGGGCACCTACGGCTACTTCAAGGAAGAAGCCCTGTGCAAAGGCGACTTCAAGCCTAACGTCAACGAACAGCCTGGCTCGGCTTCGGTGGTGCAGTCGATCAGCTCGTCGCTGAACGGCATCGGCTACTCGGGTATCGGCTACAAGACCGCCAGCGTCAAGACCGTA
>NZ_JABMCN010000232.1 GCF_013179515.1 Pseudomonas sp. CM27 | reverse complement strand
GTCCAGCGCACCCAGGTCGTCACCACTGCGCACCTCGCTCCAGCGCCGGTTCAGCACCGCCTGGGTGCGCCGCTCTTCCAGCGGTGCATCGTCGAGGAAGGCATACGGCCTGGCATTGAGAATGGCCGCAGCCAGCGGAGAGGGGGCGGGCAGGTCACGGCACAGCAGACGCACTGCGCCGCTTTCCATGCGCCGCAACAGCGCCAGCCAGCCTTCGCAGTCCATCGCCTCGTGCAGGCAGTCATCGAGGGTTTGTTCGACCAGCGGGTGATCGGGTACCTGCCGCTCGCCGACAATGTTCTCCAGGCAGGCGATCTGGTCGGGGAACACGGCGGCCACCAGGTCTTCGCTTTTCATCCGCTGGATCTGCGGTGCTACCTTGCGCCCGCCGACAAAGCGCGGCAGGGCCATCGCCACACTGGCGTTCCAGCGCCAGCGCACGCCGAACAACGGCGCCTCGAGCACTGCCTGAATCAGGATTGGCTCGGCGCTGCGGCTGTTCAGGTAGCGCCACACTTCATCGAGCTCGAAGCTATGGCTGGTCGACAGCGACAGTACGATGGCATCCTCGCTGGCGGCGGCCTGCAGCTCGAAGTTGAAGGTGCGGCAGAAGCGCTTGCGTAGCGCCAGGCCCCAGGCGCGGTTGATGCGGCTGCCGTACGGCGAGTGGATGATCAGCTGGGTGCCGCCGGATTCGTCGAAGAAGCGCTCCATCACCAGGGTCTCCTGCGAGGGCAGGGCGCCAAGCGCTTCGCGGGTGCGGGCCAGGTAGTCGAGCAACTGGCCGGCGCTGTCTTCACCCAGTTCGAATGCGCTCTGCAACCACGCCAGCACTCGGTCCAGGTTACCGTCAGCCAGTGCCAGTTGCTGGTCAACCTGCCCCTGCAAGCGGGCCACCGCAGCCGACAGCTCGTCACTGCGCCCCGGCGCTTCACCCAGCCAGAACGGGATGGTCGGCGGCAGGCCCTGGGCATCCTCCACCCGCACCCGGCCCGGTTCTACCCGCAGGATGCGATAGGAGGCATTGCCCAGCTGGAAGATATCGCCGGCAATGCTTTCCACGGCAAAGTCTTCATTGACGCTGCCGATGTTGAGCGACTGCGGTTCGAGCAGTACCGAGTAGTCGGCGTTGTCGGGGATGGTGCCGCCGCTGGTCAGCGCCGTCAGCTGGCTGCCGCGGCGGCCACGCAAGGTGCCACTCACGGCGTCGCGGTGCAGGTAGGCACTGCGCACGCCCTGGCGGCCGTTGTAACCCTCGGCGAGCATGCGCAGCAGCGCCTGGTAATGGGCGTGGTCGAGTGCGGCATAGGGCGCGGCCTGGCGCAGGCAGTCGAACAGCGCCTGCTCATGCCAGGCCTGGTTGCTGGCTTCGGCAACGATCTGCTGGGCCAGCACGTCCAGCGGCGCCCGGGGCATGTGCAGCTCGTCCAGTTCGCCGCGGCGTACGCAGTCCAGCAGCGCCACGCATTCGATCAGGTCGTCGCGCGAGGTGGGGAACAAGCGCCCCTTTGGCACGCCGTCCACCTGGTGGCTGGCGCGGCCGACACGTTGCAGGAACGCCGCGATCGAACCCGGCGAGGCGATTTGACACACCAGGTCGATATCACCGATGTCGATGCCCAGTTCCAGTGACGCGGTTGCCACCAGCATCTGCAGCTTGCCGTTTTTCAGGCGCTGTTCGGCATCCAGACGCAGCTCCTTGGACAGGCTGCCGTGATGCGCGGCAACGGCCTCTTTGCCCAGCCGGTCGCTGAGGTGGCGGGTGATGCGTTCCGCCAGGCGGCGGGTGTTGACGAATACCAGGGTGGTGCGGTGTTCCCTGGCCAAGGCGGCCAACCGGTCGTACACCAGGCCCCAGACATCGGTGGCCATCACTGCAGCCAGCGGCACGGGCGGGACCTCGATGGCCAGGTCACGCTGGCGCGCATGCCCCACATCGACGATGGCGCAAGGCCGAGCGCTGCCGACCAGAAACTGCGCCACCCGCTCGACCGGCCGTTGCGTGGCGGACAGGCCGATACGCCGCAGCGGGCGGTTGCTCAAGGCCTGCAGGCGCTCCAGGGTCAGGGCCAGGTGGCAGCCGCGCTTGTTGCCGGCCAAGGCGTGGATTTCGTCGACGATCACCGTGTGTACGTTGGCCAGGCCTTCGCGGCCAGACGCCGAGCCCATCAGTACGTAAAGCGATTCGGGGGTGGTCACCAGAATGTGCGGGGCCAGCTTGCGCATGGCAGCACGCTCCTTCTGCGGGGTATCGCCGGTGCGCACTGCCGTGGTGATGCACGGCGCTTTCAGGCCCTCGTCTGCGAGTGCCTGGCTGATGCCTTCGAGCGGCGCCTGCAGGTTCAGGCGGATGTCGTTGGACAAGGCCTTGAGCGGCGAGACGTAGACCACCTGCGTTTGCGCGGGCAAGTCGCCGTGGCGCTCCAGACCTTGGCGAAACAGCTCGTCGAGCACCGCCAGGAATGCGCTGAGGGTCTTGCCCGAACCGGTTGGCGCGGCCAGCAGCAGTGACTGGCCGGCATGGATCAACGGCCAGGCCTGCGCTTGCGCATCGGTGACGGTGGCGAAATGGCCACGGAACCAGGTACGCACGGCGGGGTGGAACAGCTCGAGCACCGGGTGGTGTTTGGCGGGCAGGTTCATGTTCTGGTTATGGCGGGTGCGGGGCGGGTTGGCAAGGGGCCGTTCGTCTGGGAGGTCTGGTGAAAACTGATGCGTCCTTTTTGCGGGCTTGCCCGCAAAAAGGCCGGGGACAGGAGGCCGTGGACTTGTCAGGCCAATGACCCCATGGGATCCTCCCCGGCCATTGTCCTTGGTGAGCCCAGCCCATGCCCAACACCATCCGCATCGCCGCTGCCCTGCTGATCGACCCTCAGGGCCGCACCCTGCTGGTGCGCAAGCGTGGGACCCAGGCATTCATGCAGCCTGGCGGCAAGATCGATGCCGGCGAATCACCCGTTCAGGCACTGGTGCGCGAACTGCATGAGGAGCTGGGCCTGCAGATCGACCCGGACCAGGCCGTGCACCTGGGACAGTTCAGCGCCCCGGCCGCCAACGAGCCAGGCTTCGAAGTACAGGCCGAACTGTTCCGGGTCGACAGCGCTGCAGCGGTGGTCCCGGCCGCCGAGATCGAAGAAGTGGTGTGGCTGGCCGGCGATCAGACGCCCGCGCTGCCACTGGCGCCCCTGACCCGCGACCTGATCCTGCCGCTGTACCGCCAGGTGCTCAACGAACCGCGCTGACACCGTCCAGCGTGGCGAAAGAGGTGTCCTTGGCCGTCAGCAGGAAGTCGCGCATGTACGGCGCATCGAGCATGTCGGTGCGCACGGCGGCGTACAGCGTGGCAAACAGGCCCTTGTCGCCCAGGCGCTTGCCCTTCACATAACCGCGAGAGCTGTATTCATGCAGCGCCCAGTGCGGCATGCCACAGACGCCGCGGCCGCTGGCCACCAGCTGCATCATCATCACCGTCAGCTCGGAGGTGCGCACGGCTGCGGGCTCGATGTCTGCCGGCTCCAGGAAACGGGTGAAGATGTCCAGCCGGTCGCGCTCCACCGGGTAGGTGATCAGGGTCTGGTCGAGCAGGTCCTGCGGCACGATATACGGTTTGCTGGCCAACGGATGCTGGTTGGCCACGGCCAGCATCGCTTCATAGGTAAACAGCGGCACATAGGTGATGCTGGGCAGGTCCAGCGGGTCGGAGGTCACCACCAGGTCGAGGTCCCCGCGCGCCAGCGCCGGCAGCGGGGCAAAGGCGAAGCCGGAGGCCAGGTCCAGCTCCACTTCCGGCCATGCGTCGCGGAACTGGTCGATGGTCGGCATCAGCCACTGGAAGCAACTGTGGCATTCGATGGCCATGTGCAGGCGCCCGGCGGTACCTCCGGCAAGGCGCGCGATGTCGCGTTCGGCGCCGCGCAGCAGCGGCAGGGTGGCATCGGCCAGTTGCAGCAGGCGCAAACCGGCGCTGGTGAAGCGGATCGGTTTGCTCTTGCGCACGAACAACGGCAGGCCAAGTCGCTCTTCCAGTTCCTTGAACTGATGCGACAGCGCCGACTGAGTCAGGTGCAGGCGCTCGGCAGCCTCCACCAGGCTGTCGGCTTCGCGCAGGGCATGAAGGGTTTTCAGGTGACGGATCTCCAGCACTGGTGACTCCGGGATGATGATATGAGAAAAGAGCAATAGAGTTGAGTTTCCCTCATGTTGCGGTCGCTGTCGACTGCACGTTCAGCTGCACCGCCTGGCGGGAGTCATCAAACTGTCACTGAACTGTGGCAGCGCGACCGAAAAGAATTCATCAGACTCGCGCTCTACTGGGTATCTGCATTCTGGTGTTTCTTCCATGCGGGCTTTTCTGCTTTTTGTTTTCTTCATATTCAGCGTACCTGCGAGTTTCGCCGATCAACGTTGTGACACCCACGTGCCGGTGCAGCGCGCCGAGCTGGGCGCGGTCAGCCTGGTGTACCAGAGCGTCGGCGCGCCGCGTGACCCGGTCCTGCTGTTGGTGATGGGCCTGGGTGGGCAACTGATCCACTGGCCTGATGACGTGGTCGAGGCGTTGTGTCGCCAGGGTTTTCGGGTGATCCGCTATGACAACCGCGATGTCGGCCTGTCACGCTGGAACCAGCTGCCACCGTCAGCCAACCTCACGCTCGAACTGCTGCGTTACAAGGTGGGCCTGCCGGTGTCGGCACCCTACACGCTGACGGATATGGCAGATGACGGCTTGCGCCTGATGGATGCCTTGAGCGTGCGGCAGTTTCATGTGCTGGGTGTGAGCATGGGCGGCATGATCGCCCAGCACCTGGCGGCCATGGCCCCCGAACGCGTGCGCAGCCTGACGTTGGTCATGTCCAGTTCAGGGGCTGCCGGGTTGCCAGCGCCGGACCCGGCGCTGGTGCAGTTGCTGGCGCGGCGCAGTGCGCCGAACCGCGAAGTGGCCATCGAGCAGCAGGCCGACCTGCTCGCCGCCCTGGGCAGCCCCGAAGTACGTGACGACCGTGCGGTATTGCTGCAGCAGGCGGCTGTGGCTTACGACCGGGCCTTCAACCCGGACGGGGCCAAGCGCCAGATAATGGCGATACTGGCCGAGCCCAGCCGGGTGGAATTGCTGAACCAGCTTCGGGTGCCGACCCTGGTGGTGCATGGCACCGCCGACCCGTTGCTGCCGGTGATGCATGGTGTGCACCTGGCAGCGCATATCCAGGGCAGCCAGCTGCGCTTGATACCCGGGCTGGCGCACCGGTTTCAAGAGCGCTTCAAGGCGCCGCTGCTGGGCGCGGTGTTGCCCTACCTGCAGGCGCATCGGCAGGATGTCACACATATCGCCGGGCTTTGAGGCAGGGACTGGCCCTCAGTGCATCCGCAGCCACAAGGTCACCAGCACGGTCGCGGCCATCAGCCAGGCCACCGTGGCCAGCGCCAGCGACGCCTCCAGGCGCAGGCGGTCGACCAGCACATACAGGGTCGCCAGGTACACGAAGTACGGAATGATCGACCACATGCCAAACAGGATGGTGGTCTTCAGGTCGGCAATGCTGCGCCCCTTGCCGACAATGTAGTGGGCAATCAGCGCAAAGGTGGGGAACAGCGGTACCAGCCCGGCGATGTAGTAGTTGCGCGTCTTCGACAGCATCGCCAGCAGCAGTACCACGCCAGCGCCAAGGGCAGCTTTGAATACCAGGTCCACATCGTCTTCCAGGTCAGGGTGCGGGGTCAGCCGAGGCCGTATTTTTTAACTTTGTCGAACAGCGTGGTCTTGGCCATGCCCAGCTCCTGGCTGGCCTGGCTGAGGTTGCCACCGGTGCGCTGCAGGGCATCACTCAGCAGGTTGCGCTCGAACGCTTCCACGGCCTCGGCAAAGCCCAGGCCCTGGCTGGCGGCCCCGCTGGGGCCTTTCTTGAATGCTGGCAGGCCGAGCGCATAGCGTTCGGCCACATTGCGCAACTCGCGCACGTTGCCCGGCCAGTCGTGGGCCATCAGGCGTGACAGCGTCTGGCTGTCCAGCGTTGGCATCTCGCGGTCGAAGCGCAGGGCCGACTGCTGCAGGAAGTGTTCGAACAGCTGCAGGATATCTTCACGGCGCTCGCGCAGCGGGGGCAGCTCCAGGGTGACCACGTTCAGCCGGTAGTACAGGTCGCTGCGGAACTGGCCAGTCTGGCCCAGGGTGTCGAGGTCGGCCTTGGTCGCAGCGATCACCCGGCAGTCCACCGGGATGCTCTGGTTCGAGCCCAGCCGCTCCAGGGTGCGCTCTTGCAGCACGCGCAGCAGCTTGATCTGAAGGTTGATCGGCATGCTCTCCACTTCATCGAGGAACAGCGTGCCACCGTTGGCGTGTTCGATCTTGCCGATGCGGCGTTTACCGGCACCGGTGAACGCATTGGCCTCGTGGCCGAATATCTCGCTCTCGAACAGGTTTTCTGGCAGGCCGCCACAGTTCAGCGCCACGAACGGCTGCCCCTGGCGGCGGCTGAAGTCGTGCAGGCAGCGGGCGACCAGCTCCTTGCCGGTGCCGGTTTCGCCTTCGATCAGCACGTTGGCCGAGGTATCGGCAACGTTGACAATCAGTTCGCGCAAGTCCTGCATGGCCGATGAGCGGCCAATGATGCGCCCCTCCAGGCTGCTCTGTTCGGCCAGTTGCCGGCGCAAGGCCACCACTTCGCGGGACAGGCCACGGTGTTCCAGTGCGCGGCGCACCACGTCGACCAGGCGTTCCGGGGAAAACGGCTTTTCCATGAAGTCATAGGCGCCGTTGCGCATGGCGCCTACCGCCATGTCGATATCGCCGTGGCCGGTGATCAGCACCACCGGCAGGCTGCGGTCACGGGCCTTCAGGCGGTTAAGCAGCTCCAGGCCATCGATGCCTGGCAAGCGGATGTCGCTGACGACGATGCCGGCGAAATCCTCGCCGATGCGCTCCAGCGCCTGTTCGGCGCTGCCCACACCTTCGCAGGCGATGTCCTCCAGGGCCAGTGCCTGTTGGCAGCCGAGCAGCACATGCGGGTCGTCTTCGACGATCAGGACAGTAAGAGGCGCTTGGTTCATGGGTGCTCTGCCAATTCGCTAGGGGGGGAGACCAGCGGCAAGGCCAGGACAAAGGCCGTGCCGCCAGTGGCGGGGTGCTCGACGTTGAGGCTGCCCTTGGCGGCCGCCGCAAGGCTCGCCGACAGGGTCAGGCCCAGGCCCAGGCCATGCTCGCCCGGTTTGGTGGTGAAGAACGGTTCGAACAGGTGCTTGCGCGCTTCTGCGTCGATGCCGTGACCATTGTCGCGCACTTGCAAACGGTACTTGTCGCCCTGCAGTTCGCCTTCCAGCCACAGCTCGGGCGACGGCTGCGCGGCCATGGCATCCAGGGCGTTGCCGATCAGGTTGACCAGGATCTGCTCCAGGCGGGTCTGGTCGATGGCCAGTTGTTGGTCCTCGAACTGGTGATGCAATTGCAGGTGGCAAGCGCTGATGCGGTTGGCCAGCACCTGCAAGGTGGCTTCCACCGCCTTGGCCAGCGAGGCCTGGCCGCTGTCGTCACCGCGCCGGGCAAACGAGCGCAGGCTGGCGGTGATGCGGCCCATGCGGTCGATCAGGTCATTCATGGTGCGCAGGTTGGTACTGGCAGTGTCCAGCGCCCCGCGTTCCAGGAAACGCACGGTGTTGCCGGACAAGGTGCGCAGCGCGGCCAGCGGCTGGTTCAGCTCGTGGGCGATGCTGGTGGACATCTGCCCGATGGCCGCCAGCTTGCCGGCCTGTACCAGCTCGTCCTGGGCGTGGCGCAGGGTCTGCTCGGCATGCCGGCGCTCGCGAATCTGGCCTTTCAGGCGTTCGTTGCTGGCGCGCAGGTCGGCGGTGCGTTCGGCGATTCGCCGCTCCAGCTGACTGTTGGCTTCTTCCAGCGCCTCGCGGGCGGCCAGGCGGGTGGCGATGACCTTGCGCCGCTCGTTCCAGGCAATGCCGAGGATGGCCAGCAAGGCGAAGGCCACGCCTACCAGGATGCCTTGCACCATGGATTCGCGGCGCAAGTCCTGCAGCGGGGTCAGGAGGGTGAAGTGCCAGGGGGTATCGGCCAGGCGGCGGGTCTGGGCCAGGTACGCCACTTCGTGGGGCTTGCTCTGGGCGGTTTCAGTGTTGGCCGGGAAGGTCAGCTTTTCGACGCCGTCGGCCAGGGTTTCCCGGGCCAAGGGTTGCAACTCGTTCAGCGGCCACCAGTAATACTGCAGGCTGCGCGCCAGGCGCTCCTTGATTTGCGGGGTCAGCGGACGCACCGACTTCAGGCGCCGGGCCGGGTCGCTGGAAAGGATGATGATGCCGTTCTCGTCGCTGACGAAGGCTTCCAGGCGGGCACGCTGCCAACGCTCCTCCAGGGTGTCCAGGCGCACCTTGATCACCGCCACGCCAATGATCTTACCGTGTTCTTCCAGGCCGTGGGCCAGGTAGTAACCGGCTTCGCCCGTGGTGCTGCCGATGCCGTAGAAGCGCCCGGGCTCCCCACGCACGGCGGTCTGGAAGTAGGCGCGGAACGACAGGTCTTCACCCAGGAACGAGTCGGCATCGCGCCAGTTGCTGGTGGCCTGCACCCGTCCATTGGTATCGAGGACGAAGATGGCCCGGCTGCGGCTGCGCCGGTTCAGGCCTTCAAGGTATTCGTTGACTGCCTGTCGCGAGCCACCGTCAGGTTCGGTGAGCAAGTGCGAGACGCTGTCTTCGAGCTCCAGCAGGCTCGGCAGGTAGGTGTACTTGCTGATTTCGCTCTCTACTGTGCGCGCGTGCAGCTCCAGCTGGCGTTCGCCATTTTCGCTGAGGCTGCGGATGCCGTTGCTTTCGCTGATCAGATAGCCAGCCAGGCCCAGGCCGACCATCAGTAGGATGATCAGTGGCGGTATCAGCAATTGGCGTATCAGGCGGGAATTCACGGCAGGCTTGGCAGGGAGAAGAAGCGAAGGGTCGCATTTCATCACAGTGGCCTTGTCACGACCAGCGCCTGCTGCCCGAAAGGCAGCGGCGCCGACCGTTTCAGTGAAGCAAAATCAGTGTTGCAGGATCTTGCTGAGGAAGTGCTGGGTGCGTTCGTGGCGGGCCGTCGGGTCACCGAAGAAGGCTTCCTTCTGGCAATCCTCGATGATGTTGCCCTTGTCCATGAAGATCACGCGGTTGGCCACCTTGCGGGCAAAGCCCATTTCGTGGGTCACGCACATCATGGTCATGCCCTCGTGGGCCAGCTCGACCATCACGTCCAGCACTTCGTTGACCATTTCCGGGTCCAGCGCCGAGGTTGGTTCGTCGAACAGCATGACGATCGGGTCCATCGACAGCGCGCGGGCGATGGCCACGCGCTGCTGCTGCCCGCCGGACAACTGGCCCGGATGCTTCTTGGCGTGGGCGCTGAGGCCGACCCGCTCGAGCAGGGCCAGGCCCTTCTTGGTCGCTTCCGCTTCGCTGCGGCCCAGGACCTTGCGTTGGGCAATGGTCAGGTTTTCGGTGATGGTCAGGTGCGGGAACAGCTCGAAGTGCTGAAACACCATGCCCACCCGCGAGCGCAGCTTGGGCAGGTTGGTCTTGGGGTCGGCGATCGAGGTACCGTCGACCACGATATCGCCTTTCTGGAACGGCTCCAGCGCGTTGACGCACTTGATCAGGGTGGATTTGCCCGAGCCCGAAGGGCCGCAGACCACCACCACTTCACCCTTTTTCACCTCGGTGGTGCAGTCGGTCAGCACCTGGAAGTCGCCGTACCACTTGTTGACGTTCTTGATGGAAATCATACGGTGATCCTTTTTTGCAGGCGCTTGACCAGCCACGAAGCGGAGAAGCTGATGATGAAGTACACGACACCAGCGAAGATCAGGAACTCATGGGAGC
>NZ_JABMCN010000231.1 GCF_013179515.1 Pseudomonas sp. CM27 | reverse complement strand
GTCTTCGATGACCCGGCCAGTGGCCAGACGCTGTGCCGCCCGCTGGGTGGCGGTATCGAATTCGGTGAACCGGGTCGTGACGCCATCGCTCGCGAAATCCGCGAAGAACTGGACCAGCCAATCAGTGATGTGCGCCTGCTAGGCACCCTGGAGAGCCTGTTCACCTATGCCGGCACGCCGGGGCATGAGATCGTGCAGGTGTACGATGCGCGCTTCGACGACGCCAGCCTGTACCAGCAAGCCTGGCTGAATGGCCACGAGTCCAACGGCAGCCCGTTCCGCGCCCGCTGGTGTGACAGCGCCGATTTCGACCGCATCGGCCCGCTGGTACCAGAGGGGCTGCAGGCGTTGCTGCGCGACTTGTCGCTGCTGGCCTGAAACAAGGAGCCAGACCATGGATCTGCTGTTCCTGGGCACCTCCGCCGGGGTCCCCACCAAGGCAAGGAATGTCAGCGCCACGGCGCTGATCGAAACCAGCGGCAGCCACTGGTACCTGGTCGACTGCGGCGAAGGCACGCAGCATCGGCTGCTGCACACGCCGCTGTCGATCCGCGACTTGCGGGCGATCTTCATCACCCATGTGCACGGCGACCACTGCTTCGGCCTACCCGGTTTGCTGGCGAGCGCCGGCATGAGCGGCCGTACCCAGCCGCTGGAGCTGATCTTGCCCGCCGCGCTGCACGACTGGGTGCGCCAGGGCCTGGTGGCCAGCGACACTTTTCTACCGTTCGAACTGCGGCTGCTGGCAGTGGAAGAGCTGGTCCAGTGGCGCAGCGAAGCCGTGCAGGTGACCACCGTGCAGTTGTCGCACCGGGTGCCGAGCGTCGGCTTCGTGTTCACCGAACTCAACCCCGAGCCGCGGCTGGACGTCCAGCGGCTGGCGGCCGAGGGCATACCGCGCGGCCCGCTATGGGGCGATCTGGCCAAGGGGCTGGCGGTGCAGCATGACGGGCAGTTGCTGCACGGCAGCGACTACTTGCGCGCGTCCCGCCCGGCGCGGCGGGTGATCGTGTGCGGAGACAACGACAACCCGGAACTGCTGGCGGACGCCGCCAACGGTGCGGATGTGCTGGTGCATGAAGCGACGTTCACCCAGGCGGTGGTGGAGCGCACCGGCGTCACCTTCGGCCACAGCACTGCTGCTGCAGTGGCACGCTTTGCCGAGACTGTCGGCGTGCGCAACCTGGTGCTGACGCACTTCAGCGCCCGCTACCAGGGCGACCCACGGCGCACGCCGAACATCGACAACGTGCGCGATGAAGCGCTTGCGCAGTACAGCGGGAAATTGATATTGGCGCAGGACCTGCAGCGCTTCCGCATTGGGCGCGATGGGAGCCTGGAACCGGTTGGGTGCCATGGGGAACGGGTTTAGGCTGACAGGTGCTTGCCACAAAATATTCAGCGCCTGTCAGCCCTGATGCGATCCCTATGAGAGCGCCCAGGCGACATCCCTGCCTACGCCGCCAATCTCCCCCTGGCAATCGCCTCCGAAGCCGCCAGCATCGCCCGCAGCAACACCGCACAACCCGCCGCCAGGTCGTCAGGCGTGGCGTTCTCGATCTCGTTGTGGCTGATGCCATTCTCGCACGGCACAAAAATCATCCCCGCCGGCCCCAGCTCGGCCAGGAAGATCGCGTCATGCCCCGCCCCACTGACAATGTCCATGTGTGGCAAGCCCAGCGCCTGCGCCGAATCGCGCACGGCATCGACGCAGCCTTTGTCGAAGTACAGCGCCGGGAAGTCGGCTGTGGGTACCAGCTCGTAGCCAAGGCCATGTTTGGCACAAGTCGCCTCGATTACCCCGCGCACCTCGGCAATCATCGCATTCAGCTGCTCGCCCTCAAGATGCCGGAAGTCCAGGGTCATGCGCACTTCACCGGGGATCACGTTACGCGAGCCCGGGTAGGCCTGCAGGCAGCCCACCGTGCCACAGGCATGCGGCTGATGGGCGTGTGCGGTACGGTTGACGGCTTCGACGACGGCGGCTGCACCGACCAGGGCATCCTTGCGCAGATGCATGGGCGTAGGGCCGGCATGGGCTTCGACGCCGCGCAGGGTCAGGTCGAACCACTTCTGGCCCAGGGCGCCGAGGACCACGCCGATGGTCTTGGCCTGGTCTTCGAGGATCGGCCCCTGCTCGATATGCGCTTCAAAATAGGCCCCCACCGGATGGCCCAGCACGGCACGCGAACCGGCGTAGCCGATGGCGTTCAACGCTTCGCCGACGCTGACGCCCTGAGCATCGCGCTTGGCCAGGGTTTCCTCCAGGGTGAACTTGCCGGCGAATACCCCTGAACCCATCATGCAGGGGGCGAAGCGCGAACCTTCTTCGTTGGTCCATACCACCACTTCCAGCGGTGCCTCGGTTTCCAGGCCCAGGTCGTTGAGGGTGCGAATCACCTCCAACCCGGCCATCACGCCGAAGCAGCCGTCGAACTTGCCGCCGGTAGGCTGGGTGTCGATATGGCTGCCGGTCATCACCGGGGGCAGCTTGGGGTTGCGACCCGAGCGGCGGGCGAAGATGTTGCCGACGGCGTCGACGCTGACCGTGCATCCAGCCGCTTTGCACCATTGTACAAACAGGTCGCGGGCCTGGCGGTCGAGGTCGGTCAGGGCCAGGCGGCAGACGCCGCCCTTGGCGGTGGCACCGAGGCGGGCCAGGTCCATCAGCGATTGCCACAGGCGGTCGCTGTCGATGTGGTGGACGGTGGTCTTGAGGATGTCTTGGACTGGGGTCACAGGTTTCTCCTTCAGGCTTTTTTGTTGTCTGTACCGGCCCTATCGCCGGCAAGCCAGCTCCCACAGGATCACCACAGGTTCGAGTGCGGCGCAGTAGGTGGGAGCTGGCTTGCTGGCGATGGGGCCAGCGTGGTCTCAGGGTAAAGGCTTGGCCAGCCGTGCCGGGCTGCGCGCCGCCCAGCTGGCAAACACGTAATACAACGCCCCGCCCAGCAACGAGCCGGTGAACCAGCCGTAGTCGTAGAACCAGCTGAAACTGCTGTTGCCGATGGCCATCACGGTAAGCGCCACGGGCACCCCGAATGCCGCGAAGCCTGCCCAGTTCCACGCCGGGTACACGTCGTCGCGGTACAGCCCGGCCAGGTCCAGCTTCTGCCGGCGGATCAGGAAGTAGTCCACCACCATGATCCCGGCAATCGGCCCGAGCAGGCTGGAGTAGCCCAGCAACCAGTTGGAGTACACGCTTTCCAGGCTCAGGTCGGACACGATCAGGCCCAGCTTTTTCAGCAGCTCATGGCCCATCAGCGCCAGGCCGATGAAGCCGGTCAGCCACACGGCGCGGCTGCGCCCGATCAGGCGGGGGGCGATGTTCTGGAAGTCGTTGGTCGGCGACACGATGTTCGCCGCGGTATTGGTCGACAGCGTGGCGATCACGATCAACGCCATCGCCAGGGCCACCCAGAACGGGCTGTGGATCTTGCCGATCAGGCTGACCGGGTCGGACACCGTTTCGCCCACCAGTGACGCCGAGGCGGCGGTGAGCACCACGCCCAGCGAGGCAAACAGAAACATGGTCAGTGGCAGGCCGAAGATCTGCCCGAGAATCTGGTCCTTCTGGCTGCGAGCGTAGCGGCTGAAGTCGGGGATGTTCAACGACAATGTGGCCCAGAAGCCGACCATGGCGGTAAGCCCGGCGCAGAAATAACTGACCACGCTGGCCCCTTCCGGGCGCTTGGGCGGCTGCGCCAGCAGTTCGGTCATCGACATGTGCGGCACGGCCCAGAACAGCAAGCCGACGCCCACCGCTACCAGCAACGGTGCCGACAGCGTTTCGAGCCACTTGATCGACTCGGCGCCGCGCAACACCACCCACAGGTTCAGGCACCAGAAAATCATGAAGCCAATCACCTCGCCGGTCCCGCCCAAGGCCCTCCAGCCCTCGAACACCGAGCCGAGAAACAGGTGGATGGCCAGCCCGCCGAACATCGTCTGAATGCCGAACCAGCCGCACGCGACCACCGCACGGATCAGGCATGGCACGTTGGAGCCGAGGATGCCGAACGACGAGCGCAGCAGCACCGGGAACGGGATGCCGTACTTGGTGCCGGGAAAGGCATTGAGTGTAAGCGGGACCAGCACGATGACGTTGGCCAGCAGAATCGCCAGCAGGGCCTCGCCGACACTGAGGCCGAAATAGGCCGTGAGCACACCACCCAGGGTGTAGGTGGGCACGCAAATGGACATGCCCACCCACAGCGCGGTGATGTGCCATTTGTTCCAGGTGCGCTGATGCACCTTGGTCGGTGCGATGTCGTGGTTGTAGCGCGGGCTGTCGAGGACATCACTGCCCTCGGACAGCTCGAACAGGCCATTCTGCTCGACCACTTGCGATCTGCTCTGTTGCATGGGCCCTTCTCCAGATTTCTTGTAGTTGTTTGCTCATCGGGCGGATTCGATGGCCGGAGTACACACGCTGAATGTGCTTGAAAATTTCGACCAAATTCCCATCTTGTCAAGTTAGTCAAAATTCCTGAAAGCCCCGGGCTAGGCGCGTTATTTAAATTTACTTCTTTATTTTCAATAACTTAAAAACCACAAAATTAGTATGAAAATTTTCTTGCTGAATCCAGAATCAGCATCTAGCCTCGAATCTTGTCAGGACTGACAGGATTAACCGCCCTGCTTGCCCTGCACCCGGAAAATTCCAAGAACCGGCCAAGAGACCGGTCAGCCTGCGAGGAAAACGGCATGTCCCTGTTGATCCGTGGCGCCACCGTGGTTACCCACGAAGAAAGCTACTCCGCCGATGTGCTGTGTACCGATGGCCTGATCCGCGCCATTGGTCAAAACCTGGAAGCGCCCACCGACTGCGAGATACTCGACGGCAGCGGGCAGTACCTGATGCCCGGCGGCATCGACCCGCACACCCACATGCAGTTACCCTTCATGGGCACCGTCGCCAGCGAGGACTTTTTCAGTGGCACCGCTGCTGGCCTGGCCGGTGGCACCACGTCGATCATCGACTTCGTCATCCCCAACCCGCAGCAGTCACTGCTGGAGGCCTTCCACACCTGGCGTGGCTGGGCGCAGAAAAGCGCATGCGATTACGGCTTCCACGTCGCCATCACCTGGTGGAGCGAGCAGGTGGCCGAAGAAATGGGCGAGCTGGTGGCCCAGCATGGGGTGAACAGCTTCAAGCACTTCATGGCCTACAAGAACGCGATCATGGCCGCCGACGACACCCTGGTGGCCAGCTTCGAGCGCTGCCTGCAGCTGGGCGCGGTGCCCACCGTGCATGCCGAGAACGGCGAGCTGGTGTATCACCTGCAGAAAAAACTGCTGGCCCAAGGCCTGACCGGTCCCGAGGCACACCCCCTGTCACGCCCCTCGCAGGTGGAAGGCGAAGCGGCCAGCCGCGCCATCCGCATTGCCGAAACCATTGGCACGCCACTGTATGTGGTGCACATTTCCAGCCGTGAAGCGCTGGACGAAATCACCTATGCCCGGGCCAAGGGCCAGCCGGTGTACGGCGAGGTGCTGCCCGGCCACCTGCTGCTGGATGACAGCGTCTACCGCGACCCGGACTGGGCCACCGCCGCCGGTTACGTGATGAGCCCGCCGTTCCGCCCACGCGAGCACCAGGAGGCGCTGTGGCGCGGGCTGCAATCGGGCAACCTGCACACCACCGCCACCGACCACTGCTGCTTCTGCGCCGAGCAGAAGGCCATGGGCCGTGACGACTTCAGCCGCATCCCCAACGGCACCGCCGGCATCGAAGACCGCATGGCGGTGCTGTGGGACGCGGGCGTCAACAGCGGGCGCCTGTCGATGCATGAATTCGTCGCGCTGACCTCCACCAATACGGCAAAAATCTTCAACCTGTTCCCGCGCAAAGGCGCCATTCGCGTTGGCGCCGATGCCGACCTGGTGCTGTGGGACCCGCAGGGCACGCGCACCATCTCGGCCCAGACCCACCATCAGCGGGTGGACTTCAACATCTTCGAAGGCCGCACCGTGCGCGGGGTCCCCAGCCACACCATCAGCCAGGGCAAGGTGCTCTGGGCCGATGGCGACCTGCGCGCCGAGCCGGGCGCGGGGCGGTATGTGCAGCGGCCGGCGTACCCGTCGGTGTATGAGGTACTGGGGCGCAGGGCCGAGCAACAGCGGCCGACGCCTGTGCAGCGTTAAGGCGCCCGGGGCTGCTGCGCAGCCCATCGCCGCGGTTCGTCGCCACGGCAAGCCAGCTCCCACCTCGACCGCGCGGCTTTGACGGTCGGTGGAGTACCTGTGGGAGCCGGCTTGCCGGCGATTGGGGCGCAAAGCGCCCCCATTCCAAGCCAACTATAAGAAAGAGAGGCTCCAACCGTGATCGACGCCCTGAACCACTTGCCGCGCCCCCGGGCCGGCGCCGACCAGCTGGCCGAGCGCTTCAGCGACCTGGCCCCACCCCTGACCGCCCGCCAGGCCGCCGTCGAAAGCGCACGCTGCCTGTACTGCTACGACGCCCCTTGCGTCAACGCGTGCCCCAGCGACATCGACATCCCGTCGTTCATCCACCGCATCAGCGACGAAAACCTGCAAGGCGCCGCCGAACGCATCCTCTCCGCCAACATCCTCGGCGGCAGCTGCGCCCGCGTCTGCCCCACCGAAATCCTCTGCGAGCAAGCCTGCGTGCGCAATAACGCCCAGGAATGCGCACCGGTGCTGATCGGCCAGTTGCAGCGCTACGCGCTGGACAACGCCCAGTTCAGCGAACACCCATTCCAGCGCTCGCCGGCCACCGGCAAGCGCATCGCCGTGGTCGGTGCCGGCCCTGCCGGGCTGTCCTGCGCCCATCGCCTGGCCATGCACGGGCATGAGGTGGTGGTGTTCGAGGCCTGCGACAAGGCCGGTGGCCTGAACGAGTACGGCATCGCCCGCTATAAGCTGGTGGATGACTACGCTCAGCGTGAAGTGGAATTCCTGCTGGGGATTGGCGGTATCGAGATCCGCCATGGCCAGCGTCTGGGGGGCAACCTGAGCCTTGGCGAACTGCGCGATCAGTATGACGCGGTGTTCCTCGGCCTGGGCTTGAATGCCGTACGCCAATTGGGCCTGCCAGATGAAGAAGCCCCCGGCCTGCTTGCCGCGACCGACTACATCCGCGAACTGCGCCAGGCCGATGACCTCAGCCAGCTGCCGCTGGCCGACCGCTGCCTGGTGATCGGCGCCGGCAATACAGCGATCGACATGGCCGTGCAGATGAGCCGCCTGGGTGCCCGCGACGTCAACCTGGTGTACCGGCGCGGTATCGCCGACATGGGCGCCACGGGCCACGAGCAGGACATCGCCAAGGCCAACCAGGTGCGCCTGCACACCTGGGCCCGCCCCGACGCCGTGCTGCTGGACGACAGCGGCAAGGTGCGCGGCATGCGCTTTGCCCGCACGGCGCTTGCCGATGGCCGCCTGCGCGACACTGGCGAAACCTTCGAGCTGGCCGCCGATGCCATCTTCAAGGCCATCGGCCAACGCTTTGACGATGCCAGCCTCGCCGACCCGGTAGCCGCGCAACTGGCCCGCGAGGGGGAGCGTATTCGCGTTGATGAAGGGATGCAGACCAGCCTGCCGGGTGTGTATGCCGGGGGCGACTGCACCGCCCTGGGCCAGGACCTTACCGTGCAGGCCGTGCAACACGGCAAGCTGGCCGCCGAAGCCATGCATGCCCAACTCATGCTCAACGTGGAGGCTGCATAAATGGCCGACTTGTCTATCGTATTCGCCGGCATCAAGGCGCCCAACCCGTTCTGGCTGGCCTCCGCACCGCCCACCGACAAGGCCTACAATGTGGTCCGCGCGTTCGAGGCGGGCTGGGGCGGTGTGGTCTGGAAGACCCTGGGCGAAGACCCGGCGGCGGTCAACGTGTCCTCGCGCTACTCGGCGCACTATGGCGCCAACCGCCAGGTGCAGGGCATCAACAATATCGAGCTGATTACCGACCGCTCGCTGGAAATCAACCTGCGTGAAATCACCCAGGTGAAGAAGGACTGGCCTGACCGTGCGCTGATCGTGTCACTGATGGTGCCGTGCGAAGAGCAATCGTGGAAGTTCATCCTGCCACTGGTGGAAGCCACCGGGGCCGATGGCATCGAGCTGAACTTCGGCTGCCCCCACGGCATGCCGGAGCGCGGGATGGGCGCAGCGGTAGGCCAGGTGCCGGAGTACGTGGAAATGGTCACCCGCTGGTGCAAGACGTATTGCTCGCTGCCGGTGATCGTCAAGCTCACGCCGAACATCACCGATATCCGCCAGTCGGCCCGTGCCGCTCACCGTGGCGGGGCCGATGCGGTGTCGTTGATCAACACCATCAACTCGATTACCAGCGTCGACCTGGACCGCATGGTGGCCCACCCCATCGTCGGCGACCAGAGCACCCACGGCGGTTATTGCGGTTCGGCGGTAAAACCGATTGCGCTGAACATGGTGGCAGAAATCGCTCGCGACCCGGAAACCCGCGGTTTGCCGATTTGCGGCATTGGCGGCATCGGCAACTGGCGTGATGCCGCCGAGTTCATGGCCCTGGGCAGTGGCGCCGTACAGGTATGCACAGCGGCGATGCTGCACGGTTTTCGCATTGTCGAAGACATGAAGGACGGCCTGGCACGTTGGATGGACCAGCATGGGCACCCGAATATCGAGGCGTTCCGCGGTCAGGCAGTGGGGCATACCACGGACTGGAAGTACCTGGACATCAACTACAAGTCCGTGGCGCATATCGACCAGGAGGCCTGCATCGGTTGCGGGCGCTGCCACATTGCCTGTGAAGATACTTCGCACCAGGCGATTGCCAGTACCCTCAAGGCGGACGGTACCCACGCCTATAGCGTGATCGAGGAGGAATGCGTGGGCTGCAACCTGTGCCAGATCACCTGCCCGGTGGAGAGCTGCATCGAGATGGTGGCGCAGGATACCGGCAAGCCGTACCTGAACTGGACCCAGGACCCGCGCAACCCCTATCGCGAGGCCAGTTAAGCGTCTTTGCCTTGAATGGCCTCATCGCCGGCAAGCCAGCTCCCACAGGGATCGCAGCAGGGCTGACAGGTGCGATCCCTGTGGGAGCTGGCCTGCCGGCGATGAGCCGCAACGCGACCCCAATCGGAGCCTCAGGGTTCCAAACCGATCCCCCGCAAAATCACACTGGTCACCGTCTGCATCGCACTCTCGAACGCCATGTCCGACAGCGCCTCGCCACCATTGAGCAGCGTCACTTGGTAGCCAAAGTCAGCGTAATGCTGGGTAGCCGCCCAGATCATGTACAGCAACGCTGACGGCTCAACCGGCAGAATGCGGCCCTCCTCCACCCAGCGGCGGATCTTGGCTTCCTTCAGCTTCGCCCAGGGCACCAGGCTCTCATCAAGGTTCACCCCCAGGACCGGCGCGCCGTGCAGCATCTCTTCGGCCCAGATCTTCGAGCCCAGCGGCCGTGAGCGCGAATGGCCCATCTTGGCCCGGATGTAACTGGTCAGCACTACGCGCGGGTCGTCGAAATTCTCGAAACACAATGCATCCTGCTTCCACACATCCAGCAGGTCTTGCAGCACCGCGCGGAACAGCTCGTCCTTGGTGCTGAAATAGTAATGCAGGTTGGAGCGCGGCAACTCGGCCTGCTCGGCGATATCACCCATCGAAGTAGCGCCGTAGCCCTTGTCGGCGAACACCTTTTCCGCGGCTTGCAGAATCTTCTCGACATTGCGCCGGCGGATTTCGATCTTGTGGTTGGCCATCAGGCTTGAGCCGTCCACACCGCCAGTTCATAACCGTCCGGGTCGATGAAGTGGAAACGCCGGCCACCGGGGAAGGCAAAGGCCGCGCGGCTGATCTTCGCACCTGCGGCCTCGACGCGTTTCTGCGTGGCCTCGAGATCGTCGGCGTAGAGGATGATCAACGGCCCACCCGGCCTT
>NZ_JABMCN010000230.1 GCF_013179515.1 Pseudomonas sp. CM27 | reverse complement strand
CACGCTCGCCCAGTGGGACGACCACTATCACCGTCAGGGCGTCGCGCTGGTGTCCGACGAACTCTACGACCAGAGCCGCCAGCGCCTGGAGCTCCTGCGGCAGTGCTTTGGCCTCGCAACCGGCCCTTCGCCCCTGGCCAGCGCTGGCGGACCGATCCCTCATCCGGTGCCACATACCGGGGTAGACAAGCTGACCGACCAGCAGGCCGTGAAACGCTGGTTCACCGGCAAGACCGATGTCTGGGTACAGCCCAAGGTCGATGGCGTTGCGGTTTCCCTCACCTACCGACAGGGCCGCCTGGTGCAACTGATCAGCCGAGGCGATGGCGTGCATGGGCACGACTGGAGCCGGCACATTCCCCAGCTCGGAGCCATTACCCGGCGGTTGCCCCGACCACTCGACCTGCAGCTGCAGGGGGAACTCTACTTGCGCCACGGCGCCCATGTACAAGCCCGGGCTGGCAGCGCCAATGCCCGTGGCACAGTTGCAGGCCTGCTTGCACGCAAGCAGCTGGCCGGTGAACAAGGCAACACTGTCGGCCTGTTCGTCTGGGACTGGCCACAAGGCCCCAGCCAACAAGCCGAACGCCTTGCCCAGCTGACGCAGCTGGGTTTCCCCGACAGCCAGCACTACAGCGTCGCGATTGATACACCGGCGCAGGCAGCACACTGGCGCGAGCACTGGTACCGCTCCGCCCTGCCCTTCGCCACCGATGGCGTGATTTTGCGACAGGGCAGCCGGCCCCCTGCCGAGCGCTGGCAAGCCAAGGCCCCGTACTGGATCGCGGCCTGGAAGTACCCCTATGTGCAGGTTTTGGCCGAAGTGCGCGACGTACGCTTTCGGGTCGGCCGCACCGGCAGAGTGACGCCGGTGCTGCACGTGCTGCCGGTCACGCTTGATGATCGACGAATCACTCAGGTGAGCCTTGGCTCGCTGGCCCGCTGGCATGGCCTCGACATCCGCCCTGGCGACCAGGTGGCCGTCAGCCTCGCCGGGCTGACCATTCCACGATTCGAGCAAGTGGTGCATCGCGCCGTCGAGCGACTGCCGGTAAGTGCACCTGAGCCCGGCCGGCATCACGCCCACAGTTGCTGGCAGGTCAGCGAGGGCTGCGAAGAGCAGTTCGTTGCCCGCCTTGCCTGGCTCAGCAGCAAACAGGGGCTGGTACTGCCACGCACCGGGGCCGGTACCTGGCGCCGGCTGGTGGCTGCCGGGCTGGTGAATTCAATGAGCGACTGGCTGGACCTGGACGCCGAGCGCCTGCGCCAGGTAGCGGGCATCAGCATCGTGACGGCTACACAGCTGCAGGACAGTTTCAAAGCAGCGCGCTCGCGCCCCTTCGCCCAATGGCTGCGTGGGCTCGGGGCGCCCTTGCCTGGCGGCATGCAGGTGGCGGGCGCATGGTCGGCGCTGGCTGCGCGCACAAGCCTTGAGTGGCAAGCCTTGCCCGACATCGGGGCAAAACGCGGGCAACTGCTTGCCGACTTCTTTGCAAGCAACGAGGTCAATGCCATTGCAACCCAGTTGGCCGGCGCAGGGGTAGATGGGTTTGACGTCGAGCACACGGTGACCACGCAATGATTTTTTACCAATTTGCTTGTAGGGAAACCCTGAGATTGCACAAGAAATGCCTGAGAAGGGTTTCTAAATCGGCAAAACCAAGGCAGCATTTCCCCCAACTTTGCTACCCCGCCCCGTTCAGGAGGCTTTACATGAAGCGCTTTTCCACCTTTTTTCTGCTCGCAACGCTTGGCCTGGCCACGGGCTCCGTACAGGCTGCCCAGCCGGATGCCGGCCTGACCGGTTGCGCCGCCAAGCGCAGCGCCATCGAGAACCAGCTGAAAATTGCCCGCGAGCATGGCAACACCGACCAGGTCGCGGGGCTTGAGGAAGCGCTGCGCGGGGTCGACAACTGCACCGACGCCAGCCTGCGCAAAGAACGAGAGCAGAAAGTGCTCGATGCCCGCCATGAAGTGGCGCAACGCGAGAAAGACCTGAAAAAAGCCGAGAAGAAAGGCGACGCGGAGAAGATCAACAAGCGCAAGGACAAGCTCGCCGAGTCCCGTAAAGAACTGCAGGAAGCGGTGGACGAACTGGACCGCTGAAGCCCCCCGGCAAACGCGGTCGGTGTGTAGGAGCGGCCTTGTTTCGCGATCGGGCCGCGCAGCGGCCTTGGCGATTTACGCATCAAGGCTGAAATCCCAAGGCCGCTGCGCGTCCTAATCGCGACACAAGGCCGCTCCTACAGGATCTGTGCAAGACAGTTCCACAAAGGGCAATGCACGCTATCAATGATTACGAAACTCGGTATGACAGGCCTTGCACGCAGCTTCGACCTTGTCCATCGGTGCCTTCAGCTGCCCGGCATCGAGTGGCTGACCCCGAGTGGCATCGACCAGCTCGCCAGTGACGCCTTCCAGCTGCCGGGCCAGGTCATGAAAGCGCGCCTGACGCTCCCACACTTCGGCGCGCGCGCTACTGTCGCCAGCAGCATCACGCACCTGTGGGAAGTGCTGCCAGGGCTGATGCGACAGGTTGTCCAGCTTCAGCGCGCCGTCGGCAAACTTCAGCCCGTCGAACGGCAGTCGGCCACGCAGCATGCCGCCCAGGTCTTCGCTGGTCTTGAGCATGTCCTTGAAGATTGCCTTGCGTTGGCCCAGCGGCGAGTTCGGGTCGACCCGATCACAACCCGCCAGGGTCAGCGCTGCCAGCAGAACAACGGTCAATCGCTTCAACATCATGCTCACTTCAGCCTGCGCAAATGGGCGGCCAGTATCGCTGCCCAAGCCCCAAACACCAATAGCCACATAAATAACAGGGGCGAATCTTCATATTTGCGCCTGACAGGAATGCACTCATGAAATCTGCCCTGCGCCACCTGGCCTGGACAATCCCGGCCCTGGCTTTGCTGGCCGGCTGCAACGGCGGCGAGAACGCCAAGCCCGAGCCCCACGCCATCGCCACCTACGCCCCTGCTACCTGGCAAGACCTGCCTGCGGTCAGCGATGAAGACCTGCTGGCCGGCTTCTACGCCTGGCGCAACGGCTGCCAGAAGCTCAAGCGCGACCCGGTTTGGGCCGCCACTTGCGAAGCAGCTGGCAGCGATACCGCAAGCGCAGCACAGGTGCGTACTTTTCTTGAGCACAACCTGCAGGTGTACGGCCTGCGGTCTGCCGAGAACAACGCCAACGGCCTGATCACCGGTTACTACGAACCGGTCTACCCGGGTAGCCTGAGCCAGTCGGCGACCAATCATGTGGCGGTCTATGGCGTACCTGAAGACATGATCGTGGTTGACCTTGCCAGTGTTTACCCCGAACTGAAAGGCAAGCGCTTGCGCGGTCGCCTGGATGGCCGGGTGCTCAAGCCCTACGACACGGCCGAGGTCATCAACCGTGACGGTGTCAAGGCACCGGTGCTGGCCTGGCTGACGGACCCGATGGACCTGCAGTTCCTGCAGATCCAGGGTTCCGGCAGGGTACAACTGGAGGACGGCCGCCAACTGCGCCTCGGCTATGCCGACCAGAACGGCCACCCCTATCGGCCGATCGGCCGCTGGCTGGTGGAACAGGGTCAGCTGAAAAAAGAAGAAGTGAGCATGGGCGCCATCCACGGCTGGGCCCAGGCCAACCCGCAGCGGGTACCGGAACTGCTGGCCAGCAACCCCAGCTACGTGTTCTTCAGCACCCGCCCGGACAGCAACGAAGGCCCGCGCGGCTCGCTGAACGTGCCGCTGACTGCCGGCTACAGCGTAGCCATCGACCGCAAGGTGATCCCGCTGGGCAGCCTGCTGTGGCTGTCCACCACGCGCCCGGATGGTTCACCCGTGGTACGCCCGGTGGGCGCCCAGGATACCGGTGGGGCAATTGCCGGCGAAGTGCGTGCCGACCTGTTCTGGGGCACCGGGCCGGAAGCCGGCGAGCTGGCGGGGAACATGAAGCAGCAGGGGCAGATCTGGATGCTGTGGCCCAAAGGCAAGCCGTTGCCTGAAGTGCCTAAAGTGCCTTGATCGGTGTCGCCCGCTCCCACAGCTATCGGATCCGCACAATACCTGTGGGAGCGGGCATGCCCGCGAAAAAGACAACGCGGTCTCAGATGGAAACCACAAAGAACGCCACGATCATGGCCACCCCGGCAAACCACACCAATGACCGCAAGGCAGCCCAGTCGGCCAGGTAACAGATGATGTAGAGCAACCGGCTGGTGATATACATCACCCCCAGCACATCCTGCGTCACCTGCTCGGCATTGCCGACGATATCCGCCACCAGCACTGCGGCCGCAAACGCCGGAAACGCCTCGTAGCTGTTCTGCTGCGCGGCATGCGCACGGCGCGGCAGGCCCGAGAGCGTGTCAAGGAAAGCGCGCGGGTCGTGATTGTCCTTCAGGCCGAAACGGCCGCTGCCGACCTTGGCAATCAGCGCACACAGGGGCGGCAAAATCATCGCGATCAAAATGCACCACAGGGCAACAGTCATGGACGGGACTCCTTGTTCAGTCTAGAGGTCAAAGCTTCATTACCAGCATGCCGGCCAATACCAGCCCGCAAGCTAGGAGTCTCGGCCCGCCAAAAGGTTCTTTGAGATAACGCATGCCCAGCAGTACCACCAGGATCACACTCAACTCCCGCAGTGCCGCCACCTCGGCCACCGAGCCCAGGTGCATCGCCCATAACACCAGGGCGTAACTGAACAATACGCAGAACCCTACCGCCAGCCCCAGGCGCCATTGGGTGCGCCAGAACAAGGCAAACGGTGCCGGTCGCGCAACGCCGGCCAGCAGCGGAAACTGCCAGGCGCTGAGCAGGGTCAGCCACACCAGGTAGTCCCAGGGCTTGCCCCACAAGCGGATGGCCTGGCCGTCGAACCAGGTGTAGCAACCGATACACAGGCCAATCAGGGCGACCACCGGCAACATTGACCAGGGCAGCCGGTCACCGCCGCCGCCCTGCCACAACAGGCAAGCCATGCCGCAAGGGATCAGCAGGATACCAATGATCTGCTGCTGGCTCAGCGACTCCCCGGCAAACGCCAGGGTCAGGCCCAGCACCACCAGCGGTGACAGCCCGCGCATCAGAGGATAGACCAGCCCCAGATCGCCGACGCGGTAGGCCTGGATAAGCAGATAGCGGTACAACTGCTCGGCCAGCGCAGAGGCCAGCAGCCACGGCCAGATATTGGCAGGTGGGACCTCGACGAAAGGTACAGCCAGCACGGCGAAGGCCAGCGCCACCGTGTCCATGCTGGCAATCACCAGCAAGCGCTCGCCGCTGAATTTGATCAGGGTATTCCAGGTCGCATGCAGCAGGGCGGCGACGAGCACCAGAGATGTTGCCAACACGCCTTGTTGTCCTTATGGCCTTTTTATGGCTGTGAATATATAGGGTTCGGGGGCCGCTGTG
The DNA here is from genome assembly GCF_013179515.1 of Pseudomonas sp. CM27. Taxonomy (GTDB): domain Bacteria; phylum Pseudomonadota; class Gammaproteobacteria; order Pseudomonadales; family Pseudomonadaceae; genus Aquipseudomonas. The sequence continues at coordinate 4,553 of NZ_JABMCN010000230.1, read as the reverse complement.
CGGCCCAATCGCCGGCAAGCCAGCTCCCACATTGACCGCGTTGCTTTCAAGGTCGATGCAGTACATGTGGGCGCTGGCTTGCCGGCGATTGGGCTGCGCGGCAGCCCCTTTACATGGGAACGATTGGAACGAATCCGGTCAAAGCCTGTGTCCCGAACCCCTCGCCAGGTCATCAAAGAACTGCCCGAGCCATTCGGGTTACGACTTGGAAGCCACTGCTACAGGATTTGGGATGCTTGAACTAGTTGCCGCGTTTATCTGCCTGACCACCCTCCTTACCTACGTCAATTACCGTTTCATCGGCCTGCCCCCCGCCATCGGCGTGATGGTCACGGCGTTGCTGTTTTCGCTGATCCTGCAAGGGCTGAGCCTGGTCGGCTTCCCCGGCCTGGAAGCTCGCGTCGAAGGGCTGATGAACCAGATCGACTTCAACGACCTGCTGATGCACTGGATGCTGGCGTTCCTGCTGTTTGCCGGCGCCTTGCACGTCAACCTCACCGACTTGCGCAGCTACCGCTGGCCTATAGGGCTGCTGGCGACCGTCGGCGTGCTGATTGCCACCGTGGTCATCGGCTACTTGTCGCACTGGGTATTCGCCATGTTCGGCTGGCAGGTACCGTTGATCTACTGCCTGCTGTTCGGTGCACTGATCTCGCCGACCGACCCGATTGCAGTGCTCGGCGCACTGCGTACCGCCAATGCCTCGAAACCACTGAAAACCACCATCGTTGGCGAGTCGCTGTTCAACGACGGTACCGCCGTGGTGGTGTTCACCGTGTTGCTGGGCATCATCCAGCTGGGAGAAACGCCGAGCTTTGCCGACACGGCGATTCTGTTCGCTCGCGAGGCCATCGGCGGGGTGGTGTTCGGCGGCATCATCGGCTACGCCACCTACCGCATGATCAAAAGCGTCGAGCAGTATCAAGTCGAGGTCATGCTGACCCTGGCGCTGGTCATCGGCGGTTCGGCCATGTGCTACGAGCTGCACGTTTCGGCGCCGATTGCCATGGTCGTGGCCGGCCTGATCATCGGTAACCTGGGCCGCAACCTGGCGATGAACGACATGACCCGTCGCTACATGGACGGCTTCTGGGAGCTCATCGATGACATGCTCAACGCCCTGCTGTTCGCGCTGATCGGCCTGGAGCTGTTGCTGCTGCCGTTCAACTGGATGCACCTGGCCGCCGGTGGCGTGCTGGCGCTGGCGGTGCTGCTGTCGCGGATGCTGACCGTGGCCCCGGCGATCTTGCTGCTGCGCCGCTGGCGCCCGGTGCCCAAGGGCACGGTGCGGGTACTGACCTGGGGTGGCCTGCGTGGCGGGGTGTCGGTTGCCCTTGCGCTGTCGCTGCCGCTGGGCGAGGAGCGTGACCTGCTGCTGTCGATCACCTACATCGTGGTGCTGTCGTCGATCCTGGTGCAGGGCTTGAGCATCGGCCGGGTGGTGCGCAAGGTCAGCGCCCAGCCGTAGGATTTTCGGGGCCGCTGTGCGGCCCATCGCCGGCAAGCCAGCTCCCACAGGATGGCGCCAGGCCCCGGTTCTGCGCTGTACCTGTGGGAGCTGGCTTGCCGGCGATGGGCTGCAGAGCAGCCCCGGAAAATCACTCTACCGCCGAATCCGGGAACTGGTCCTGCACGTACTTGATCTCGGTGCGCCCGTGCGCCGCCGGCATGCCGTCCTCACCCAGGTTGACGAACACCATCTTGTCGACGGTGAGGATGCTCTTGCGGGTGATCTTGTTGCGCACTTCGCACTTCAAGGTGATCGAGGTGCGGCCGAACTCTGTGGCAGTGATGCCCAGTTCGATGATGTCGCCCTGGCGCGAAGCACTGACGAAGTTGATTTCCGACATGTACTTGGTCACCACGCGCTGGTTGCCCAGCTGGACAATGGCGTAGATCGCTGCCTCTTCGTCGATCCAGCGCAACAGGCTGCCACCGAACAAAGTGCCATTGGGGTTGAGGTCTTCGGGTTTAACCCACTTGCGGGTGTGAAAGTTCATCTGTACTCCTGACCTGCTTGGCTAACGTCCAGCAATGATGGCAGAGCGGCCGCGATCGCTCCATTGAACATCGACTATCGTCGCGATTAATCGACAGAAAACCTTGGGCAAGCCGCCCAGCACGGCTATAATCTGCGCCGTTTCACATGGCTGCCCACAGCGGCGCCATGCCCGCCACCTGTCCGAGGGGCGCTGCAGCAGGCTAGGCCTGTCAGGCTCGGATGGGGCGTTGCTCGCTCTCGCGGGCGCTTAACGCACAACGGCGCCCATTCGCACACTACGAATGGAGGCTCTCATGAGCGCTGCAAACATGCCTGCTGGTTTTACCGATTTCAAAGTCGCCGACATCTCCCTGGCCGCCTGGGGCCGTCGCGAAACCATCATCGCCGAATCGGAAATGCCTGCGCTGATGGGCCTGCGTCGCAAGTACCTGACCGAGCAACCGCTCAAGGGTGCGAAGATTCTGGGCTGCATCCACATGACCATCCAGACCGCCGTGCTGATCGAAACCCTGGTTGCCCTGGGCGCCGAAGTGCGCTGGTCGTCCTGCAACATCTTCTCCACCCAGGACCAGGCCGCCGCATCCATCGCCGCCGCCGGTATCCCTGTGTTCGCCTGGAAAGGTGAAACCGAGGAAGAGTACGAGTGGTGCCTGGAGCAGACCATCCTGAAAGATGGCCAGCCATGGGACGCCAACATGATCCTCGACGACGGTGGTGACCTGACCGAGCTGCTGCACAAGAAGTACCCACAGGTACTGGACCGCGTACACGGTGTGACCGAAGAAACCACCACTGGCGTGCACCGCCTGCTGGACATGCTGGCCAAGGGCGAGCTGAAAGTCCCGGCGATCAACGTCAACGATTCGGTCACCAAGAGCAAGAACGACAACAAGTACGGCTGCCGTCACAGCCTGAACGACGCCATCAAGCGTGGTACCGACCACCTGCTGTCGGGCAAGCAGGCCCTGGTGATCGGCTACGGTGACGTGGGCAAGGGCTCGGCCCAGTCCCTGCGCCAGGAAGGCATGATCGTCAAAGTCACCGAAGTTGACCCGATCTGCGCCATGCAGGCCTGCATGGACGGCTTCGAACTGGTTTCGCCGTTCATCGACGGCATCAACGACGGCACCGAAGCCAGCATCGACAAGGCCCTGCTGGGCAAGATCGACCTGATCGTGACCACCACCGGTAACGTCAACGTCTGCGACGCCAACATGCTCAAGGCCCTGAAGAAGCGTGCCGTGGTCTGCAACATCGGCCACTTCGACAACGAAATCGACACTGCCTTCATGCGCAAGAACTGGGCATGGGAAGAGGTCAAGCCGCAGGTACACAAGATCCACCGCACCGGCGCTGGCAGCTTCGACCCGCAGAACGACGACTACCTGATCCTGCTGGCCGAAGGCCGCCTGGTCAACCTGGGCAACGCCACTGGCCACCCGAGCCGCATCATGGACGGTTCGTTCGCCAACCAGGTACTGGCACAGATCTTCCTGTTCGAGCAGAAGTTCGCCGACCTGTCGGCCGAGAAGAAAGCCGAGCGCCTGACCGTTGAAGTGCTGCCGAAAAAGCTCGACGAAGAAGTGGCCCTGGAAATGGTCCGCGGCTTCGGCGGCGTGGTCACCCAGCTGACCAAGCAGCAAGCCGACTACATCGGTGTGACCGTCGAAGGCCCGTTCAAGCCGCACGCCTACCGCTACTAAGCAGCAGGCAACGCCAAGCAACGATGCCCAAGCCAGGCCGGCTCACACCGGCCTGGCTTTCACTTGCAGCTTGCCGCCTTAAGCCTGCTGCTCGAGGAACGATCAATGTCACAAGAACGCCGCTACAGCTTTGAGTTCTTCCCGACCAAGACCGACGCTGGCCACGAAAAACTGATGGGCGTCGCCCGCCAGCTGGCCACCTACAACCCGGACTTCTTCTCCTGCACCTACGGTGCCGGTGGTTCGACCCGCGACCGCACGCTGAACACCGTGCTGCAGCTGGAAAACGAAGTGAAGGTGCCTGCCGCGCCGCATCTGTCGTGCGTCGGCGACAGCAAGGCCGACCTGCGCGCCCTGCTGGCCGAATACAAGGCCGCCGGCATCAAGCGCATCGTTGCCCTGCGTGGCGACCTGCCGTCGGGCATGGGCATGGCCAGTGGCGAGCTGCGCTATGCCAGCGACCTGGTCGAGTTCATCCGCCAGGAAACCGCCGATCACTTCCACCTGGAAGTGGCTGCCTACCCGGAAATGCACCCGCAGGCGCGCAATTTCGAGGCTGACCTGGGCAACTTCGTGCACAAGGTCAAGGCCGGTGCCAACAGCGCCATTACCCAGTACTTCTTCAACGCCGACAGCTACTTCTACTTCGTCGAGCGCGCACAGAAACTGGGCGTGGACATCCCGGTGGTACCGGGCATCATGCCGATCACCAACTACAGCAAACTGGCACGTTTCTCCGACGCCTGTGGCGCCGAGATCCCGCGCTGGATCCGCAAGCAGCTGGAAGCCTATGCCGACGACACCGCCAGCATCCAGGCGTTCGGCGAAGAAGTGATCACCCGCATGTG
>NZ_JABMCN010000023.1:1777-33103 GCF_013179515.1 Pseudomonas sp. CM27 | reverse complement strand
ACGGTTTCACGTTGCTCGAAATCGACACCGCTGAGATGCTCGATAAACGTGGTTACAAAATGCTGGCGGGTTTGCTCACCGTCACTGACGATATCGATGCCAGCGTGCTGCTGTTCGTGCAATGCCAGGCGCAAGGCATCCTGTTTGCCTTCACGGAGTTGTTGGTCTTGCAATTTCCAGGGTGACCACAGTGTTTCAGGTTGTGCAAGCCAGGACGGTTTCGGCAAGCTGCCGGCAGTGGAGGTGGGTAGCAGTGTGTTCATGACAGATGACCTGATGTTTTAGAGTGTGATCAATGCGCGTGGCGAGCAGACCACTGCTCTAGCGTGGCTTGATAGGGTTTGACAAATTGCTCTTCGGCATATTTGCCCTGCTCGATAGCCAGGCGGCTACGCTCTGCGCGGTCATAGACAATGCGCGTGAGTGAGTAGTCCTGGTGCTGCAGGCTGGGCTGGTAGCACTTTCCGGCTGCCGAATTGGCGTTGTAGATTTCAGGTCGGTAAATTTTCTGGAACGTATCCATGGTGCTGATGGTGCTGATCAGCTCCAGGTTGGTGTAATCAGCCAGCAGGTCGCCGGAGAAATAGAAAGCCAGCGGCGCGGCACTGTTCGGCGGCATGAAATAGCGAACTTTCAAACCCATCTTGTTGAAGTAGTCGTCCGTCAGGGAGTAGGCATCCTGCAGGTATTCAAAGCCGAGCACCGGGTGCTGGTTCTCGGTGCGGTGATAGGTCTTGCTGCTCGATACGCTCAGGCAGATAACGGGTGGCTTGTCGAAGTGCTGCTTGTAGGTGTCGGAATTGACGAAGCACTTGAACAGCTTGCCATGCAAATCGCCAAAATCATCGGGGGTGCTGAAATGTGTGCGGTTTTTATTGTGCTCCAGCAGGCGCACACTGAAGTCGTAATCGCGCACGTAAGAAGAGAAATTGTTCCCGACCATCCCCCCGATACGCGTGTTGGTTGCACGGTCGAAAATGTCGGCTTTCAATATCTCTATCAGGGGCAGAGCAGTGCTGCACTGTTGGGCGGCAAGGTTCATTTCGACCGAGATTATTTCAAGTTCGACAGAGTAGCGATCACCTTGTGGATTGTCCCAATGCGCCAGGGTATTGAAGCGATTATCGATCATCTTCAGGGTGTTGCGCAGGTTTTCCTGGCGATTGGCGCCCCTGGCCAAGTTGGCAAAATTGGTAGTAATGCGAGTATTTTCGGCGGGGTGATAATGTTCGTCGAAAACAATACGCTTGAGGGTAAACCGAGGTTCGTTATTCATGGTGAACGGGTGTCCTGATGCCTGAGGTGCTGGCGTAGTTTGATAGTGTGATCATTCAGCCAGCGCTTCCCAGCTTCCATCCCTGGGACTTTCGCTCAGTAGTCTCTTGAGTGTTTATGATGAGACGTAGTTTAGGCGGGGGTAGTCATTGAAGGGTAATGAATAGATTTCACAGGCTTTTTAGTACTGTTCATGTTGGGTAAGTCAGTTGAAGATGGCCCCGGCTCATCGACCGGGGCCTACAGCACGGCGGCAGCTATTGCCGCCAGGGCATCAGGCACGCTTGATCAACGCTCACCGTCTTTTTTTTGCCCGGCGTCCTGCCCGCGCTGGCCACCCATCCGCCCGGCATCAGATGCCTGGTCCTTGTTGCCGTGGCTTTCGCCCGCTTGCCCACCTTGGCGGCCGGCTTCCTTGGATTTATCCCAGTCCTGGTTCATCTTGTCGTCGGGCATCTGCCCGCCTTGCTGGCCGCCTTTCTGATTTTGAGTCATGTCGCCACCGGCGCCATGGCCGCCTTGCTGGCCTGCCTTGCCGACATCGGTATTGGCGGTGCCGCCTTGATTTGCGCCTTTGTCTTGGTTGTTAGCCATGATCGCTTACCTCAAGTCAACACAGGAAGTTCTGTGTTCAGTTGTGACCTGCGCAAAGCCCGGTGAAGTGCAAAACATTGCGGCTTTTCTGACGAGGCGCTTTAACGACCTTCGGCCCGGTATTTAGCGGCTGAAAACCCAGCGGCCACGCTGCGTTTCAGCGGATACCCAACCAGCGATCGAGTGAGAGGCGGCCGGCGCCCTTGGCCACCAGCAGCAGCAACAGCCCTGCCCAGGTCAGGTGTGTCGGCCAGGCATCCGGGTAGACAAACACCTCGATCACCGTGGTCATGCCCAGCAGCGCCAGAGCCGAGAGGCGGGTGAACAACCCCAGCACCAGCAGCAGCGGGAACAGGTGCTCGGCATAAGTGGCCAGGTGCGCGGCAAGGTGTGAAGGAATCAGCGGCAAGGCGTATTCACTTTGAAACAGCTCATAGGTGCTCGGGGTGATGGTAAGCACGCCCTCGACCTTGGTCCGCCCGGACAGGAAGAACACCGAGGCAATCCCCAGCCGCGCGATCAGGCACAGTACCGAGTCGCCCAACAAGCCTTGCAGCCATTCGGCAAGCCGGTTCCAGTGCTGACGCAGGCCGGGGCTGGCGGTTGTGGTGGGGGAAATGTGCATGGCAGCCTCCTTCAACGGGGCAGGGACAGTGGGGCGAGTGCCTGGGCGCCAAGCAGGCTACCCAGCAACGCATTGAAGTCCAGGCCGGGTTCGGCCTGCAGTGCCAGGGCCGAGGCCCGGTCCAGGTCATGCCCGTTGGCACAGGCATCCAGAAACGCGCAGGCGCCCTCGGTCAACGCCTGCCAGCCAACACCCTCGACGTCGCCCACCAGCAACACGCCTTCGCCATGCCAGGCGATGTGCTCCGGCAACGGCTGCGCCAGCCGGTTATGGTGCCAGAGGGTGTACACCGGATGCTCTGCGAACCACTGCCAGCGTGCGCTGCGCCGCGGCTGCAAGGTACAGCGGGCAAGGTCGCTGGCGGTCATCCCGGCGAGTTCGGCCACGTCCAGGGCGGGTGCCTGCTCGGCGCAGAATGCTTGCAACCACAGCCAGTCCAGCCGGGCGACGTCGGCCAGGTAGGTCAGCCCGTTGGCGCAGGCGAAGGGGGCCAGGTAGTCGGCAAAGGTTTCGCCGTAGGCAATCAGCCGCGCATCAGGCGGCGGGTACTGGCGGGTGCAGCGGCCAGCCACGTCGGCCAGCCAGTCGCGACCGACCAGCCGTTCGACGCTGGGGAAGTTGTCGCAGAGCGCGTCAACACAGCCCTTGAACACGGTGTTGCGGTACACCGCGAAGCCGGGTTGCGCGGCAACGCCGGTTGCGCTGCCGTGGTACAGGGCCTGGATGAAGGTGTCCTGAAAATGCGCCAATGTGCGGTTCATGCCGGCCTCCGTGACAGGCTGAGAATGGCCTGGGCCACATCGCGTTCAGCCAGCAGGCTATCGAACCCGGGCAGGTGGTCGTCACGTTCGATCAGTGTCGGCCGTGGGCCGATGCGCCCGACCAGGCGTTGGAACAGGGCCCAGACCGCTTCGCTGACAGGGGCGTCGTGAGAGTCGATCAGTAATGCCGAGTCGGCGTCGTGGCTGTACCCGGCCAGGTGGATCTCGACAATGGCCTCGGCAGGGAAGCGGTCAAGATAGGCTTCGGCAGAGAAACCCAGGTTGTGCGCGCTGACATGCACGTTGTTGACGTCCAGCAACAAGCCACAGCCGGTGTGCTGCACCAGTTCGGCAAGGAACTCGGCTTCGGCGTAGTCGTGGCCCTCCAGGCTCAGGTAATGGCTGGGGTTCTCGACCGCGATAGGCCGGCCGAGTGCATCCTGGGTACGCTGGATATTGTCGGTGATACGCCGCAGGGCTTCGCTGCTGCGCGGAAACGGCAGCAGGTCGGGGTGATAGTGGCCGCGCCAGGTTGACCAGGCCAGGTGTTCCGACACCAGTGCCGGTTGCAGGCGTTGCACCAGCGCTGCCAGGCGCTGCAGGTGCAGTGGGTCGGGGGGCGCAGCGGCTGCAAGGGACAGCGAGACCCCGTGCAGTGATAGCGGGTGGCCGGCGCCGATACGCTCCAGCCAGGCGAGCCGTGGGCCGCCGACCATGTAGTTTTCCGGGTGCACCTCGAACCACAGGTGTTCGGTGTCACAGCCCAGTGCCTGTGCATAGTGCTCGGCCTTGAGGCTCAGCCCGGCACCCAGCGTGTGCAATGCGTTCATGGTCGGCGGCCTTCGCTCAGGACTTGATCGGGGTCAGCGAGCCCATGCCGTTGGGCGTCTTGATCGAGGTACAGGTACCAGCGGGCACGTTTTTCCAGTGCATGCCGTCATAGTCCTGCTTGGCACTGCCGGCGCAAGAGGTGCCAGCACCCGCTTTGCAGTCGTTTTTCCCGGCCATGGCCACGCCGTAGCATTTTTCCATGGCGGCGCCAGCAGGCGCCTTGGTGTCGGCTGCCACGGCGGTGCCGGCCAGGGTGGCGAGGGCAACGGCAGCAGCGGCAAGGGCGAAGTTGTTCATGGTGGATCTCCAGAAGTGGCAAGGCCGGTGGCGGTTCCCCTCGGCTCATCCATCAGTTCGTCATCCGTGCGGTTCGGGTTACAGCAGGCAAAAAATATTTTTTGAGGTTTTCCAAGGGCTCTCCTAACGTTGTGAAGCACACCACCGGTCGCATTTTTCCTACGGGGTGTAACCAGGACCGCTCATGCCGCGAACTACCCCTCAGGCACACTTGAACGCACGCGAGGCGCAGCTGCAGCAATTGCTGTTGCATGGCATGCAGGGTGACGAGCAGGCGTACCGGGCGTTCCTGAGTGCGCTGGCGGTACATTTGCGGGCCTTTTTACGCCGGCGCCTGGCCGGGCGCCCGCATGAGGTCGAAGACCTGCTGCAAGAGGTATTGCTTGCGGTGCACAATGCCCGCCATACCTACCTGCCCGGGCAGCCGCTGACCGCGTGGGTGCAGGCCATCGCGCGCTACAAGCTGGCCGATCACTGGCGCGCCTTTGCCCGCCACGAAGCACTGCACGAACCGCTGGACGAAGAGCAGGCCCTGTTCGCCAGCGAGGACGACCAGCCACAGGAGGCCAGCCGTGACCTGGGGTTGCTGCTGCGAAGCCTGCCCGACCGCCAGCGGCTGCCGATCCAGCACGTCAAGCTCGAAGGCCTCAGTGTCGAGCAGACGGCCAGGCTGACCGGGTTGTCCAGCTCGGCGGTCAAGGTTGGCATCCACCGTGGGCTCAAGGCGTTGGCGAAAATGATACGAGGCAAACCAGACAATGAAGACCATTGATTTGATCGGCCTGCTGGCCAAGGGCGAGGTGCCTGGACCGCGGCATGCCCTGGCCCGGCGCTTTGCCCTGGCGCTGATTGCCGGCGGCCTGGGCGCGCTGCTGTTGATGATGGCGGTGTACGGCGTGCGCGCGGACCTTGCCGACGTGGCGCGGCTACCGCTGTTCTGGGCCAGGCTGGCGCTGCCGGCAAGCCTGGCGGCGGCGGCATTGTGGCTGTGTAGTCGCCTGGCGCGCCCGGGGGTGAACGGCGGCGCGGCCTGGGTGGTATTGGCCCTGCCCATCGTGCTGGTATGGCTGGGCGGGGCGATGGCGTTGGTCGGTGCGCCGGTCGAATCGCGTGCCGAGTTGATGCTGGGACGTACCTGGCGTACCTGTGCATTGAACATTGGCTTGCTTGGCATTCCGGCGCTGGCGGCGGTGTTCTGGGCCTTGCGCGGCCTGGCGCCGACCCAGTTGCGCCGGGCCGGCGCAGCGGGGGGGCTGTTGGCCGGTGCTGTTGCCACATTGGCGTACTGCCTGCATTGCCCTGAGATGGAGGTACCGTTCTGGGGTGTGTGGTACGTGTTGGGCATGGCGCTGCCCACCGTGCTGGGGGCGCTGCTGGGGCCACGCTTGCTGCGTTGGTAGCTGCCAGGTGCGCATGGAGCCCGAAGTTGGCCTGGGCTGCACCGTGCTGATCTACTCCCCAGGTAGGCGGGTAACGCGCCTGGTGGTGAGCTTGACCCGATGACTCTGGCCGGTCCCGTTACCCAGCATGCAGAAACCATCCTGCTGGTGGATGATGAACCGACCGTGCGCATGTTGCTGACCGATGCGCTTTCAGAGTCTGGGTATACGGTCCACTGAACCTGGCTACCGTGAAGCGCAGAGCTAGCCAGGGAGCCACTGGGTCATATCACTTTTACTGCGCGACCAATGAACTTCACCGGGCCGGTAGGCAGGCCTGAAGGCGAGCCGCCAGCCTTCTCCAGGGTCAGCTCGAACAGCTGGTTGGCCTCCAGCGGGGGCAGGCTCTGCAGCGGCACGCGGTAGGGCTCGCCCGGTTTGACCAGGCCCAGAGAAACAGGCGCCTGCCACTGTTCACCCTTGGTCCAGAACTGTAAGGCCATGCCCTCTGGGACCGCATCGCGCCCCAGCGGGATCAGCTCGATCACCCGGCTGTCGCTGGCCTGCACGACCCAGCCAGGGGCCTGGCTGCTTGGCGCCACCAGTACCACCAGGTAACGGGTTGTGGGGGCCGGGGTGGTCAGCAAGGTAAACGCCAGTAGCAGGCTTGCAGCCAAGCCGGCGGCGCTTAGGCCTTGCCACAGGCCAAGACGTTGCCACCAGCCGAGCTGCGATGCCCTGGCGGGTGCAGGCAGCTCATCGAGACTGCGCTGGATACGGCCCCACAGGCGCGCACTCGGCGGCTGCGCGGTGGCCAGCTCGGTCAGCGGCAGCAGGCGGGCTTCCCAGGCATCCACGGCGGCGCGCAAGGCGGGGTCTGCGCTCAGGCGCTCGGCTATGGCGGCATGTTGCTCGGGTGGCAAGGTTCCCAGCACATACTCCCCGGCAAGGGCGTGCAGTGCTTCGATAGCATCGGGCTTCATTCCAGGCACTCCCGCAACGCCTTGAGGCTGCGCTTGATCCACGCCTTGACGGTGCCCAGCGGCGCGCCCAGCAGGCTGGCGATCTCGGCGTGGCTGCAGCCATCCACATAGGCATGCAGGATGCAGCGCTGCGGCGCGGGCTGTAATTGCTCGAGGCAGCGGTAGATCTTTGCCGAGCCTGACCAGAGGTCCATCCCATCCAGCCCACCGCGCATTGCCAGCGCAGCATCAACCTCGACGTCGTCAAACTCGGTTTCCCTGCGGCTAGCACGGATCGAATTCAGCGCCAGATGGCGGGTGATGCTGTAGATCCAGCCCCGCGCCGAGCCGCGGGCCGGGTCGAAACTGGCGGCGCGGGTCCAGATACGGATGAACGCATCGTGGACGATGTCTTCGGCCGTGGCGTCATCCTGCACGATGCGCCGGGCAACGCCCAGCAGACGTGCGCCTTCGTGATCATAAAGCGCCTGCAAGGCGGGGCGATCGCCCTGCGCACAGGCCTGCAGGCAGCGTTGGAAGTCGAAAGGGACTGCAGGCGAGTTCAACGAGTGCGGCTTCCTTGAGTCATGCCAGGTACCCCGGCCATCCGGCCGGGGGCTTGCCAACGAGCGTAGATGATCGATTGCCAGGTGTCTGCTCAAGCGGCCTTCATTTCGCCGTCCAGAACACATAGTCGGCCTGGTACTTGACTTGTTGCCGTGTGCCCTTGTCCTGCGCGGTGCAACCACTGGCCGGGGCCACGCCACCTTGAGTGGCCAGGCGCTGGATATAGCTGACACCTTGCATGGCACCCTGGCCTTCGGCCGGGGTGGCCTTGACCAGCTGATAGGGCAGGGCACTGGTGCCGGCCGGGGCTACCGCCAACTGGGTGCCGGTGACTTTCGAGCCATCCTTGGCTTGCCAGGTGGCGGGTGGGCCGAAGTATTCGCCCAGCGCTTTGCCAGCCCGGTCGTTCAGCACCGCTTTGGGGCCGACGAATGCCCATTCGGTCTGGCCGGGGGTGCTGGCCTTGTCACGGCACTCATAGGTGATTTCGCCGACGCCGATGGTTTCCAGCATGACGCGATGGCCATCGGGCACCTTGACGGCATCGGGCAACGTGGCTTGGGCGAGGGCGGCTGGCGCTGCCATGGCGAGGCTGCAGGCTAGCAGGCAGGCGCGGGTTCTGGCGTTCATGGGCAATGCTCCTGAAAGGTCATTTGGCTGGGCGAGCACAGGCCGCCCACTACCAATACCCGCCAGCAGGCAAATTGGATGCACTGGTCGCAGATGAATCGCTACCGAGGCGTTGCAGTTGAACGTCAGCCGATGATGGGCCTCTCACATGAAAGGGTACAGTGAGGCCTTGGTCATGAGTATTGAACGCAGCATCCCTGAGCTTGAAGCCTGGTATGCCCAGTACGACGACATCAGCTACCGGCGCGAATCACCGGATGCCTACCACCATGAGCTGCTCCGCACCGCAGAAGCCCTGCGTGACGATGGTGCCATCGAGTGGGACGACTGGCTGGCGCTAAAGGCGCTGGCCGACGAGGCGCATTTGGGCGCAGTCGAAGATGCCGTGCAGGCGCACGTAAGCGACCCGGACGCATGAAAGCGCTCAAGATTGCCACTTTCAACATCAATGGTATCCGCAGCCGGCTGCCTGCCCTGCTGGCCTGGCTGGAGCGGGAGAAGCCTGATATCGCTTGCTTGCAGGAGCTAAAGGCCGCGGACCCGCAGTTTCCGCAGCAGGCACTGGAGGCGGCCGGTTACGGTTGTTTGTATCACGGCCAGCCTTCGTGGAACGGTGTGGCCATCCTGGCGCGTGACAGCGAACCCCTGGAGGTCCGGCGCGGCCTGCCAGGCATGGAAGATGATAGCCAGAGCCGCTACCTGGAGGCCGCGGTTCACGGGGTGCTGGTGGCCTGCCTTTACCTGCCCAACGGCAACCCGCAGCCTGGGCCGAAGTTCGATTACAAGCTGCGCTGGTTTCACGCCCTTATCGAGCATGCGCGGGGGTTGTACGGTAACGGTCACCCGACGCTGCTGGCAGGCGATTTCAATGTGGTGCCCACCGACATGGACATCTACAACCCACGTTCCTGGTTGAAGGACGCGCTTTTGCAGCCAGAGTCGCGTGGGTGTTTCGAACAGCTGCTGGAGCAGGGCTGGGTCGATGCCCTTCGGCATCTGCACCCGGACGAGCGTGTTTACACCTTTTGGGATTATTTCCGTAACCACTGGGCGCGCAACGCCGGGTTGCGTATCGATCACCTGCTGCTCAACCCCGACCTTGCACCGTATCTGAAGCGGGCCGGGGTCGATGCTTGGGTGCGCAATGAGGTGAAGGCCAGTGATCATGCGCCGGTGTGGGTCGAGCTGGGTGCCCGGCGTCGGTAAGGGAGGTGATCTGGCGAGTTGCATCAGGGGTTATAGGTGCTTGCCGCAAGATATGCAGCGAGCACCTGCCAGCCCCACGCTATTCAAGCCCCCCGCAACCCCAGCCCGTCGCGCCCCTGCGCATGCAGCCCGGTGTCCTGCGGCAGGGCGGTAACCTTGATCGCCCGCACCGGCACCGCAAACTTGGCGCCGACTTTGCCAAACCGCTCAAGCAGCCGGAAGTTGATGGCCTGCTGGATGTCCATGTACAGGTTGTAGCCAGGGTCCTTGACGATATACACACATTCGAACTCCAGCGCTTCCTTGCCAAAACCGCGCAAATGGGCGCGGTCGAAGCGTACCTGGTCCTGGGCCTTGATCGCCTCCTCGACTATGCCGGGGGCTTTCTTCACCGCTTCGGTGGGGGTGTCGTAGGACAGGCCGAACTCGAACACGATGCGCCGTTCATGCAGGCGTTTGTAGTTCTGGATGGTGCTGCCGATCATGCTGGCGTTGGCCATGACGATCTGCTCGCCGCCCAGGCTGCGGATGCGCGTGGTCTTCAGGCCGACGTGCTCGACGGTGCCGGCCAACGGCCCGATGACGATGAAGTCGCCGACCTCGAACGGTTTGTCGACGGCGATCGACAGCGAAGCGAACAGGTCGCCAAGGATGTTCTGCACCGCCAGCGCAACGGCGATACCACCTACCCCGAGGCTGGCGACGAAGGCGGTGATGTTGACGCCCAGGTTGGACAGCATGGCCAGCACCACCACCGACCACAGCAGCACCCTCGCGCCCCAGGCGGACAGGGTGGCCAGTGCGCTGCCCTGGTTCAGGCCGTCGCCGCCATGGCGCGCAAAATACCGGCTCAGGCCCAGGCCGATGGCGCGGTTGGCCCACAGCCCGATCTGCAGGGCCGCGACCACGAACCACAGGCTACCCACCCGCGTCAGCCAGCGCTCGGGCAGGTCGAGCATGCTCAACCCCACCAATAGCGAGGCCAGAAACAGCAGGAAGTTGCTGGTGCCGGCGAGCACTTTGGCCAACACCTGGCTTAACACACCGTCGTGTTCGGACCAGCGCCTGACCCGCCGCTGCACGAAGCTGATGGCTGCACGGGCCACCAAAAAGGTCACGACGGAAACGGTCAGGGCCAGAAACAGGTTGAGAATGGAGATACCGAACAGGGTGTTGTCGGTGAACATTGCGATGAGACGATCACTCATGAGGGGTTGCCTCCTCCTGCGGGAATTAGCGGTGACGGTAGGGGCGGGCAGGCCGCGACACAGTGACTTGCGGATGGGCCCGGCTTGCCTGTGTCTGCGGCTAAAGCTGCGCCTACACGGGTTGGGCCGGGCCGGGGGGAGGTAGTTCGATCGGATTTCTGCACGCCGGGCATGCTGCAACGCAACAGGCCCGGGTGAAGGACCGGGCAGGTATCAGGCAGCGCGCTGCTCGCCCTTGAGCAGCTTCTTCTGTGCTTCCATGGCCTGGCCCATGTCTTCGAGTTCCTGCTTGCCCAACAACTTGCGAGCGGTCGGGAACAGCTCGCTTTCTTCTTCCTCGATATGGTGTTCCAGCAGCTCCTTCATCACCTTGACCCGGCCGGCGAACTCCACGGTGCCGGTTTCAGTGCCTTCCAGGTCAGGCAGCACCAGCGAGTCGACGGTACGGTGCTCTTCCTTGGCCTCGTAATACATCTTCGCCTCTTCCTTGCCCCCGGCCTGTTTGATGGCGGGGTAGAGGATGTCCTCTTCAAGCCGGGTATGGATGGAGACTTCCTGCTTGATCCGCTCCAGCAGTTCGGCGCGTTTTTTTACGGCGCGCTCAGTGGTGGAGGACAGTTCCTCCAACAGCTTTTTAACCAGGTGATGGTCCTGAATCAGCAATTCGATAGCGTTCATGGGTAACCTCTCGCGGCTGGGAAAAATCACGGTTGCAAGAGGTTGAGTGGGGGCCTGTCGGCAAGGTTCCGCGCCAGTGATGGCTGGCGCCGGTTCGCTTGCCTGCGCGCGGCGGGTGCAGCAGTGACTGAGGGGTCAAAATAAATGGAATCTTTTCTCGCTCTGCCGGCTCAATTAGCCAGGGTTTGATGGAGGAGAGTCCAATGGCAGGGCAGCAACTGTATGTGATCGAATACGAGCTTCACGGAGAATTCAGGACATTCATCATTCGCATGGAGCGCATGGACAACACCGAGGCATGGCACTGGGCGAGTTGTGACGCCGGGGTGGGGATCATCCCTCGTTTTGGTCAGCACAAGATCAAGAAAGTCAGCCGGCCCATGGCTGAGCGTTATGGCATTTCCAATGTAAGGTGGCGGCCGTCAGGCCAAGGGCCGGAGTTTGTTGCGCCGCCCGTGGACATGAAGAAGTTTGCCGTTGGTAACGGCGACAAGTCCTGAGCGTTGCTGGGTGGACGCAAGCTGATCGACCCCGAAGCGCCGCGCGAGCACCTTTCCCGCCATTTGCCTGCCCTTCATCATGTATCGTGTAGGCCGAGGGTCCGGTTGCGCGGGCCGCGCCTTTTTCCGATGCTCGAGGTCAACCCATGGAACGCGATACCCCTGACGGCACCGCCAGTGGCCAGGCGTGCGCTGCGCAAACAGCAGAGCGGCTGCAGCTGGCGCTGGACGCGGGTGCGATCATTGGCACTTGGGTGTGGGACATCCCCAATGATCGCGTGACAGCCGACGAGCGTTTTTCCCGTTCATTCGGTTTGCCGGTAGAAAGGTGCCTGGCCGGCATGCCGCTGGCAGAAGCATTCGGCTCCATTCATCCGGATGACCGCCAGCAGGTGGCCAGCGCCATCGAGGCCGCCATGGCGCGTGGGGGAGCTTTTCGCTGTGAATACCGGGTGCGCCAGGACGATGGCTGCTACCACTGGGTAGAGGCCAACGGCCGGGCCGAGCTGGATGAGCAGGGCAGGGCCGTGCGCTTCCCTGGTGTGCTGATGGACATCGGCTCGCGCCGGGAGGCTGAGGCCGAGCGTGACCGGGTATCGGCGATGTTGCGTAGCTTCACGGCGGCGGTGCCCGGGGTGGTATACGCCAAGGACCGGCAGGGGCGAATGCTGGTGGCCAACCATGGCGCGACGCAGCTGATCGGCAAGCCACCGGAATACTACCTGGGCAAGACTGACCTGGAGTTCCTGGAGGACAAGCAGCAGGCCCGGCAGGTGATGGCTACCGACCAGCAGGTGATGGCTGGGGGCACGTCGGTGCAGGTCGAGGAGCGGGTAGACATGCCCGATGGCTCGGTGACCCACTGGCTGTCGGTCAAGGCGCCACTGCTCAGCGACGGTGGCGAGGTGATCGGGCTGATCGGCTCGTCCATCGACGTCACCGCCCGCAAGCTGGCAGAAGCCCAGCTACTGGAACTCAACCGCACGCTGGAAGCGCGTATCTGCGAAGCCGTGGCCGAGCGTGAAGAGGCCCAGGCTGCACTGCGCCAAGCGCAGAAAATGGAAGCGGTCGGCCAGCTGACCGGTGGCATCGCACATGATTTCAACAACCTGCTGGCAGGTATCGCCGGCAGCCTCGACCTGATCCGTGCGCGGCTCAGGCAGGGCCGTGCCGAGGACGTCGAGCGTTACCTGACGGTCGCCTACGGCGCCACCCGCAAAGCGGCGGCATTGACCCATCGGCTGCTGGCATTTGCCAGGCGGCAGACGTTGATCCCGGTGCAAACCGATGTGCATGGGTTGATCACCGGCATGGAAGAGCTGATACGGCGTACCGTTGGGCCAGCGGTGGTGCTTGATGTGAACCTGTCAGCCACCCTGAGTACCTGTCTGGTCGACCCGGCACAACTGGAAAACGCCTTGCTCAACCTGTGCATCAATGCGCGTGACGCCGTCGGTGAGGCGGGTCGGATCTGCATACAGACATGCGACCAGCATGTCGAAACCGGCACCGATCCTGATGTCCTCCCAGGTGATTACCTGACCATTTGCGTGGCCGATGAGGGCTCCGGCATGGACCCGGCAACCTTGGCCAAAGCCTTCGAACCGTTCTTCACCACCAAACCGGTGGGGGCTGGCACGGGGCTCGGGTTGTCGATGGTATACGGCTTTGCCAAGCAGTCCGGCGGGCAGGTACGGATCGAGTCTACCCCAGGGCACGGCACGCGCGTGTACCTGCAGCTGCCAGGCCATGGCGGTGCCGCCCAGGCAGTGCCCGAGCCGCAGGCGTCGGCGTGCGCCTACCCAGCCTCGCCGGGTGAAACGGTGCTGGTGGTGGATGACGAGGGCTCGGTACGTATGTATGTCAGCGAAGTCCTCAGTGGCCTTGGGTACGTGGTCATCGAAGCGGCCGACAGCCTCGCCGGCCTGCAACTGCTGCGTTCGGACACCCGAATCGACCTGCTGATAACCGATATCGGCCTGCCCGGCGGCGTTGATGGCCGCAAGATGGCCGAAGCCGGGCGTATTGCCCGGCCAGGGTTGCCGGTGTTGTTCATGACCGGCTATGCACAGCCGCAGCCGGCACATGAGAATTGGCCGGGGCAGGGGGCTGCCGTATTGACCAAGCCGTTCACGCTTGATGCCTTGATCGGCAGCCTCAACAGCTTGCCACGGCACGCCCAATGAGGCCTGGGCGCTTGCGCATGGCCGCGCCCCGGTGCAGGCTCAGCCCGCAAATGTGCCCGCAGTTGCCCCGGGCACCAGGATCACCTTGCGGCAATTATCTTTCTTCTGGTCGAACATCTTGTAGCCCATGGCGGCTTCCTCCAGCGCCAGGCGATGGGTGACGATCAGCTCCGGTTGCAAACGCCCGGCCTCGATATGCTCGAGCAGCTCGGGCAGGTACTTCTGCACGTGTGTCTGGCCCATCTTGAATGTCAGGCCCTTGTCGAACGCGTCGCCAAACATGAAGCCATGAATGTAGCCGGCATACACGCCCGGCACGCTGACCACGCCGCCGCGGCGCACCGCGACCAGGCTCTGGCGCAGGGCCTTGCCGTTGCTGCCCTCGATCTTCAGGCTGGTCAGCACGCTCTCTGCCGTGCTGCCCTTGGCTTCGAAACCTACCGCATCAATCACCGCGTCCACCCCGCGCATCCCGGGGGTGAGGCGGATGATGCTGTCGGCCGGGTCGTCGTCTTCCAGGAAGTTGATGGGGATCACCCCGTAGGCATCCCGGGCGAAGGCCAGCCGGTATTCGTTGTTATCGATCATGAAGATGGTCTGGGCGCCGAGCATGCGCGCGCAGGCGGCGCTCAGCAGCCCTACCGGACCGGCGCCATAGATGGCCAGGGTGGAGCCCTTGCCGACCTGGGCGTTGGTTACCGCCTGCCAGGCGGTAGGCAGGATGTCGGAGAGGAACAGCACCTTGTCATCGGGCAGGGCGGTCGGCACCTTGAATGGCCCGAAATTGGCCTTGGGCACCCGCACGTAATCGGCCTGACCGCCCGGTACGCCGCCGTACAAGTGGCTGTAGCCGAACAATGCTGCCCCCGGGGGGACGACCTTCTTGCTGGGGATGGCGCCGCGATCGGTGTTGGTGGTTTCACAAGCGGCAAACAGGTCATGCTGGCAGAAGAAGCAACTGCCGCAGGCGATCACGAACGGGATCACCACGCGGTCCCCGACCTGCAGGTTGGTCACCGCGGGCCCTCTTTCCTCGACGATGCCCATGAACTCGTGGCCAAAAATGTCGCCTGGCTCGGTTTGCGGGATCCTGCCGTGGTACAGGTGCAGGTCCGAGCCGCAGATGGCCGTGGCGGTAACGCGCAGGATGACATCGTCATCGGCCTTGATGCTCGGGTCCGGCACGGTGTCGACCCTGACGTCCTGTGCGCCGTGGTAAGTCAGTGCTCTCATGCGTTCAACTCCTGCTAGGGCGGTTGTTATATGCAGGTTAGCCAACAGGCAGGAAAACGTTGAGGTGAACTGCACCTGAAGCAGGTAACCGGTTGCTGCAGCCAGGTTCGCAGCCTTCAGCTTGCCCGGCCAGCCGGCAGGCGAATGCTGAAGGTGGTCCCGGACACCGTATTCGAGCTGAGGGTGATTTCGCCGCCGTGGGCTTCGGCCAGTTCCCTGACGATGAACAACCCTAGCCCGACCGAGCGCACCGTGGCGTCCTGGTCGGTGGCGCGGGTCATCGGTTCGAACAGGCTCGGGATCAGGGCCTCGGGTATGCATGTGCCGTGGTTGTGCACGGCAATCACTGCCGCGTCACCTGCCAGGTCGGTGGTGATGGTGACCGGGTGAGTCATGTCGCCGTAGGCAACACTGTTTGCCACCAGGTTGCCGATCATCTGCTGCAGCCGGTCCGGGTCGATGTCTATCTGGCCGTACCCGCGGGAAAGGTGACGGATGCGGGCGTGGGCAAAGGCCAAGCGCAATTCGCTGATTGTCTGCTCCACCGTGTTTTTCAGGTCGGCGGGGCGGCTGCGGATGGTGATGCCCTGGCCGAGCCTTACCGAGGCGAAGTCGAGCAAATCGGCGATCATGCCCTCGGCGCGTTCGCAGGAGTGGCCGATGCTGCCAAGCAGGCGCCGCTCCCTGTCCCGCTGTTCGCTCTGTGCAAGCAGCTGCGCGGCCATCTTGATCGCGGTCAGCGGGTTTTTCAGGTCGTGGCTGGCAATTGCTACGGTCTGCTCGGCAAAGGCCGCCCGCCGCTGGGCGCTCTGGTAGGCGTCGGCCAGTTCGGCCTTGGCCTGCTGCAGGGCGACCTCGGCGGCTGTAGCCTGGGCCAGCAACGCCTCGGCGCGGCGCCGCGCGGCAAGCAGCTCACGCTCGTAGCGGTCACGCTCGTGGGTGCCAGACAAGGCCAGTTGGTAGAACACGCCTTCAGGATGTTCGCGCCGCACGCCGTTCAGCAGCATGGTGATGATGCGGCCGTCCTGGTGCAGCAAGTCGAGTTTCACTTCCGCCACTGCACCTTGCATCTTCATCAGCGGCGCCCAGTGGGTCTGGTGGTAGATACGCCCGCCCATGGTCAGCAGGTCCTGGAACCTGTGTTGAAGCAAGCTTGCCGGGGCACGGCCCAACGCGTCGCAGAAGGTCTGGTTGGCACGCAGGATGGTGCCCGCTTCGCTGGTGATCACCAAGCCGCATGGCGCACCCTCGTACAGCTCATCGACACCAGGCAAGCCGCCGCCAGCGGTCATTGGCCAGCCGCCCAGGGCTGCAGAAAAGCATCCATCGCTTCCGAGCAGGCGGCAGGGGCACTCATGTGCGGGCAATGGCCGATATTCTCGATCAGGCACAGCCGGCTGTTGGGCAGCACGCCCTGCAGATATTCGCCCACCGCCATCGGCGCGATCAGGTCGTCGGTGGACTGCAGGATCAGCACCGGGGTCGGCAGGCCGTGGATGTCCTGGCGGTTGTCCGACAGGAAGGTGACCCGGGCAAATTGCCTGGCGATATCCGGGTCGGTGCGACAGAAGCTGTTGGTCAGTTCCTCGCTCAGCGCAGGCTGCCCCGGGGCGCCCATGATTACCGGAGCCATGGCGCTCGACCAGCCCAGGTAGTTGCTGTCGAGGGTGTCGAGCAGGGCGTGGATGTCGGCTTCCTTGAACCCGCCGGTGTAGTCGTCCGCGTCGATGTAACAGGGCGACGGGCCGACCATGACATGCGCTGCGATGCGCCCTGGCTGCTGGCGGTCTGCCAAGGCGCCAATCATTGCGCTGACTGAGTGCCCGACCAGTATTACCGGGCCCTCGGCAAATGCCGTGATGATTTCGTTCAGGTCTTCGGCGTAGCGACACAGCGAGTCATATTGCTCGCGGTCATAGGCCGCCAGGTCCGATCGCCCGGCGCCGACCAGGTCATAGGTGACCAGCCGGAACCGGCCCTGGAAGTGAGGCAGCAAAAACTGCCACATGGATTGGTCGCAGCCAAAACCGTGGGAAAACACAAGGGTTGCATTGCCGCTGCCAGCAACATGTACATTGTTACGCGAAGGCAAGTTCATGCGGGTTCCAGAGCTCAGCAGCGTCCATGACAGAATGGGCGATAGTGCCCATGTTCCAGGGCGGCTAGCAAGCTAGTGGGTTGTTACCTGCCAAGGTTTGTGCGGCGTTGCTGGTCAGAATAGGCCAACCATGAACACCTGCCAGGCGCCACGCTGGCTTGCGTGGGAGCACTGCGCCGCTCGGGCGGGCGGAGTGAACCATTCGCCAGGCGTTTCGCTCGATTTGAAAAACGAGCACAGGCAGCCTGGCATGAATGCGTTCACTGAACAGCTCACCCCCGAACAGCACAGGCTCGAGGCCATCAACCGTTGGTTCTGCACGCTTGATGACCGTGCCCTGCGCTGTGCCTGCCCCAGCACCTACCACGAAGAGCTGTTGCGCCAGGCTGACGAGATGGACCGCCTGGGCCTGGTGGACTGGCGCGAATGGCGTGACCTGCGTCGGCTGGCTGACCGCTGGTACCTCAAGGCCATCGCTGGCGCTGATTACCCTCGCCGCTGAAGGCTGTGCAACAACTGGTTGCGCGAAGGCTATGCGGTTACGGGGTGATTGGCGCGCCGGGCAACTGTCATAGATCCACGGGAGTGAACTACCGTCGACTGGGCCGCGTCCCCCGAATGAATGCCTCTGTAACCAGCATTCGCCCGTCAGCTGCTTTGAGGACGCAACCATGGAAAACACCGATCAAAGCTCTACCTCTCCCCCCGACAGCACTCAGGACCACCTGCACGCCATCACCGATGAAGCCGGCGCACTGCTTGGCGAAGCCCGGCAAAAGGGCAGCGAGCAATACGAGCACTACCGCGACAATGCCGCCGACCAGCTTGATTCGCTGAAGGAAGGCGCCCGCTCGGCCGCCCAAGCGCTGGAAGGCCACGACAGTCTCGGCCTTTCGCAGTACCTGGCCCAGGCGGCAGACTGCATGGGCAGTTTTGCCGAGCAAGTTCGCCATGAGAGCGCCGAAAGCCTGCTGCAGCGTGGGGTCAGGCTGGCGCGGGATAACCCGGCGGTGTTCCTGACCGCAAGCGTGGCGATCGGCTTTGCCGTCTCGCGCTTCTTGCGCGCCAGTGCCGACCACGCCCAGGGCGCCGGCGTAGCGGCTGCGGGTGCCAGCGAGTCTCGGCATCCTCTGCCACCCACGCCGGATCGGGCGAGCGATGTATCTACTCGCGAGCCCTTTACCCCCGTCGACCCGATAGGGCCGGGTGCCGGCACGCCCGTCAGCGGCAGCCCGTTCGAGCGTGACCCGCTCAAAGGAGGCGAATGATGAACAAAGATCCCTTTCATACCACCCCAGGGCTGCATACACCGGAAGAAGACCCAGTGGGTGTGGGTGGCTTGGTGCGCCAGTTGATGCGTGAGGTGCCCGACCTTTTCACCAAGGAACTGGCCCTGGCCAAGGCCGAACTGCAGCAAAACCTGAACGCGCTGAAAGCCGGTACAGCGGCAGTGGCGGCTGGCGCGATCGTGGTGCTGGCGGGTTTTGTCATCCTGCTGCTGGCCGCCGTGTATGCCCTGGCGCTGGTGTTGCAGCCCTGGCTGGCTGCCCTGATCGTGGGGGCCGTCACGGTGGTGATCGGTTTCATCATGCTGCAGGCGGGCAAGAAACAGTTCCAGCCCACCCACCTTGCTCCTGATCGTGCCTTGCACGCCATGCAACAGGACAAGGAAACGCTGAAGAGGAAACTGCCATGACCACCTCCTTCGAACACGAAGCGCACAAGGACCCTGACCTGCTCGAACAGGAAATCAACGCCAAGCGCGAGCACATCAGTGACCTGGTTGACGCGCTGGAGCAGCGCTTGAGCCCTGGCCAGCTGGTCGACAAGGTGCTGGCCTATGCCAAGGGCAACGGCGGCGAGTTCTGTCACAACCTGGGCCTCACCCTCAAGAACAATCCGGTCCCGGCGACCCTCACGGTGTTGGGTCTGGCTTGGCTGGGGCTCAATCAGAACCGGCCTTTCAACCCAGGGCCGGCCCATCACGGGCCAGGTCTTGGTGAAAAGCTGGGGGAGGCGGTCGACTCGGTCAAAGACGCCTTCGCCCATGCTGGGGAGGCGGTGCACGATGCCGGCCAGAAGGTGCGCATGAAGGCGCATGACGCGCGCGACCGGGCCAGTGAGCTTGGCCATGGCGCCCGTGAGTCGATGGGTGAGTCTGCCGATACACTGCGCAGTTCCGCGCACAAGGTCGGGGACCAGGCGACTGCGCTGAAAGGCCAGTTCGAACACTTGCTTGAAGAGCAGCCGCTGGTGTTGGCGGCGCTGGGCATTGCCCTGGGAGCGGCGCTGGGCGCGGCCCTACCCGGCACCCGAAAGGAAGACCAGCTCATGGGCAGCACCAGTGACCGCTTGACGGACACGCTCAAGGCCAAGGGCGGCGAGGTGAAGGCGTCGGTCGAGCAATCGCTTCATCAGGCCACCGACAAGCCACCGAGCCAGGCGGTTGGCGCGGGCGGCGTGCGTGAAGGTAGCGACCTTTCCTCGGGGTTGGGTTTTACCCCGTGACTCGACAGCGACTGAGCTGCCGGCCTCTTCGCATGCGGCGAAGGGGCCGGCCGACATGGCTGTTATCAGCCCATGGGCACGCCGGGCAAATGGGTCAGGCGCCTGTTTCCTGCGACAAGCGCTTCAGCAGCGCCTGAGCTACCGCTTCAGAGGAGGCAGGGTTCTGGCCGGTGATCAGGTGGCCATCCTCGACCACATGACTCGCCCAGTCTGCGGCCTTGGAATATTCACCACCATGGTCCTTGAGCATGTCTTCCACCAGGAAGGGCACCACGTCGGTCAGCCCGACAGCGTCTTCTTCACTGTTGGCAAAGCCGGTTACCCGCTTGCCTTTGACCACCGGGTGGCCGTCCGGCGCCTTGACGTGCTTGAACACGCCCGGCGCGTGGCATACCGCGGCGATCGGCTTGTTGGAGGCATAGAACGCCTCCAGCAAGGCTTTGGAGTCGTTGTCCTCTGCCAGGTCCCACAATGGCCCATGACCTCCTGGATAGAACACGGCATCGAAGTCGTACGGGTCGATTTCCCCCAGTGGTACGGTGTCGGCCAGGGCCATCTGCCCTTCGGTATCGCTGGCGAAGCGCCGGGTAGCATCGGTCTGGGCATCGGCTTCATCGCTTTTAGGGTCCAGTGGCGGCTGGCCGCCTTTGGGGGACGCGAGTGTGACATCGGCGTTGGCGTCGATGAACACGTAATAGGGGGCGGCGAATTCTTCCAGCCAGAAGCCGGTTTTCTTGCCGGTATTACCCAGTTGATCGTGAGACGTGAGCACCATCAGGATCTTTTTCATGCAAGGCTGTCCTCTGGATGTGAATGGGCAGTGCGCGACGCGCCCTGCATTATTGTCGGAGGGCAGCGCGCCGCAACCGTTCCATGCCGATTTTGGCGTGCTCGCGAAAATCAATCAGGAGTTGGCACGGAAATAGCTGTATGTGCTGCGACAGGCATACCCTGCCGGTCACTTCCCACCCACCCTCCACCGAAAAGAATAAAGGGGGCTGCATGAGTTGTCTGATTTGCGCGGGACAGGCTGAAACTGTCGAATGCCCCAGTGGTTGGGAAGAGCGGCGCTGTTCCCGGTGCGGATGTTACCGAATGTCTCAAGCGCTCATCCTGGTGATGATGGAAGAGGGGCAGATTTTCGATACCGAGCGTATGCGCCAGTGGCTGGCAACCCGGTCTGACCAGGGATCGATACCCTCAATTGACCAGTCCCAGGCCATATTGGCGATTTGAGCCGCGGGCGCCAGTCGTCCTCTTCGGCAGCCTGCTTCTTCACACCGGCACGCTGGCCGCCTTGAGCTGGCGCAGGACAAAGCACGATACCGAATGGCGCAAGCCCGGGATCTTGTAGAGCTTCTCTCGCAGCAGGCGCTCGTAGTCACGCGTATCGCGTACTGCCAGGCGCAGGAAGTAATCGTATTCACCCGACACCAGGTACGCCTCGATCACCTCGGGTATTTCCGCTAGCGCCTTCTCGAACTTGTGCAGCACTTCGTCACCGTGCTGGTCCAGGGTCACCATCACGATCAAGCCCTCGCCATAGCCGAGCCCGGCCATGTCGATACGTGCCTGGTAGCCCTGGATGATGCCGGCTTCTTCCATTCGTTTTATGCGTTGCCAGCACGGGCTTGACGACAGGCCGACCTGCTTGCCGATTTCCTGCAGGCTGGCACGGCCATCGCGGCTCAGCACCTGAAGAATCCTGCGGTCCATGTCATCCAGGTTATTTTTTTGCATATTCTGTGTTTCTCGAAAAATATTGCTGAATTCTAGGCGCAATCCCGAACGATTCGAAAGCACTTTTTGCGAGATGGCATAGACAATAAACGTCACTCCCGAAACCACGACAGGTCAGGGCACGGCCAGCTATGCAATGCACGTGGCCGCGTCGACCGGGCTTCAAAAGGAAATGCCATGCAACAGGTCAAGTACGAAATGCCGGAAGCACAAACCAGCCTCGAGTTCATTCTTGAACAGGTTATTTATGGGACCGAGGTGGTGATTGTGCGTCAGGGTGTGGAGATTGCCCGGATTACTGCCATGGAAGGGCTTCGGGAGCGCGGTACTACTTTGATGGGCAGCCCTTATGAATTGAGGTGAGAGGCGGGTGCTGGATGCGTTGGGGGCGCGTCAGGGCTTATAGGGGCTTGCCGCAGCATTTGTCGCGCCTGTCAGCGCTGATGCAATCCTCGTTACCCCCATTCCCGACGGAACGCCACCCCCCAGAGAGCGTCGAACAAACATACAAATACTCCCCCCAGGACGGTCGCCCAGATGACGTTCATCGTATGGTTCGCCATGCTCGGTGCGGTACTGCTCCTGCTCGCGCTGTCTTCTTCGTACCTGCGCTGGATACCCGTCACGACGTCTGTCGTCTGTCTGGCCCTGGGCATCGGCCTGGGCCCGTCCGGCGTGAGCCTTCTGCACCTGGACATCGCCCAGGCCAGCGGCTGGATGGAGCACCTGACGGAAGTGGCAGTGTTGTTCTCGCTATTCGTAAGCGGGCTCAAACTGCGCCTGCCATTGCGCAGCCGCAGATGGTGGACAGCGTTTTTCCTGGCTGGCCCGGTCATGGTCATCTGTATCGTCGGGGTCAGCCTGGTCGCCCATTTCGGCCTGCACCTCGGCTGGGGCATGTCGGTGCTGGTCGGCGCCATTCTCGCCCCCACCGATCCGGTACTTGCGACACTTGTGCAAGTCGCTGATGCCCAGGATTACGACCCTGTCCGGTTCAGCCTTTCGGGGGAAGCGGGGCTCAACGATGGGGTGGCATTCCCGTTTGTCATCCTCGGCCTGCTACTGATGCAGGCAACAGACCCTGCGCAATGGCTGGGCGGCTGGCTGATCAAGGATGTCGCCTGGGCTGTCGTGGCTGGCATCGCATGCGGGTACTGGATGGGCCGGGGCTTGGGCAAACTGACCTTGTACCTGCGAATCCAGCATGAAGACAGTACGGTTTCGCCAAACGATTACCTGGCGCTCGCCCTTATTGCCCTGGCCTATGTGGTGTCGGAGATCATCCACGGGTATGGATTCCTGGCGGTTTTTGCAGCGGGCCTGGGGCTACGGCAAGCAGAAGTGCATTCGTCTGCAACGCCAAACGAACCGGCAGAGCATCTGGTTCAGCCCGTGGTTGGCCATCAGCACGTCGCACCCGAGCATGCCGTCAAGGGTGACGTGCAGGCACTGGAAGATTCGCAAATTGCTGCAGGGATCATGCTGGGGGACATGCTTGCCTTCGGCAGCCTGGTCGAGCGGGCGATGGAAGTGTTCCTGGTTACCCTGCTAGGCGTGGTATTGCTGGAGCACTGGGACTGGCGGGCGTTGATCGTCGCCGGGGCGCTGTTTTTGATCATTCGCCCGGCAGCCGTCATGCTGGTGCCATGGCGCACGGGTGCAAGCCTGGCGCAGCGCGGGCTGCTGGGGTGGTTCGGGATTCGCGGAATAGGCAGCTTCTACTACTTGTTCTACGCGATCAACCATGGGCTGCTACCCGCAGCGGCGCCCCAGGTTACCAACCTGGTGTTGTCCGCCGTGGCGCTCAGCATCCTTGTGCATGGGTTGACGGTGCAGCCGATTCTTGCGCGTTACAAGTCGAGCAACCCAAAAGATGAATAGGCCTGGATCAACCCAAGCGGTCTCGATCAGGGAGCAATTTGCTGATCAGCTGTGCAAGGTCTGCAATGGTCCATGGCTTGGGCAGGAACGCTGCATTTGCCGGGAGCGCATTCACTGGCACAACGGCGTGGCCCGAGGTCAATATCACGGGCACTTCCGGCCATCTTGTCCAGATCTCCCGTGCCAGATCCAGACCGTCCAGCGCGCCAGGCATGTGGATATCGGTAAAAACCAGTGCGGCATGCAGGCCCTCTGACAACAAACATAACGCCTCGTCTGCATTTGCGCAGACTGTGACCTGCTGGGCGTACAGTGACGTGAGGCTCTCGGCAGTGAGGTCTCTGAGCAGATCGTCGTCTTCTACTATCAGGATGTGGCCGCGCATAGGATTACCCGCTTCTCATAAGCGTTAGGGCACGCGCATATTTCATCGTTGCCCCTGCCCGATGAGTGGCGGTATACGCGTGAGCCTTGAAAACAGCTATCGTTGCTGGGCGAGAAGCGAAGCGCTTTGATTGGCGCGTCAAGGGCACAACGGGTGCCAATGAATATCTGGACGAAAAGACTATGCAGCAGCTTCCACCGGACGAAACGATCCGCGCGGCTTTGAAACGGTCGCATGAGCGGCTCCACCGCCAACATGAACTGGTGGTCGACTTCGCCGTGATGTCCCTCAAGGCTGCGGACCTCGACGCGTTGCTGACCCAAGCGTGCGTGGTGGTGGCCGAAGGCATGAAGACTCGCTTCGCGAAGGTGCTGCAGCCGCTGCCGGACGGCGAAGCATTTGTGTTGTCGCACGGCGTGGGCTGGGACCAATCCGACATAGGGCGTGCCACGGTCGGCTGGGACGTGGCCAGCCCGGCGGGATATGCACTGGCCACTTACCGGCCGGTACTGTCCAACCATCTGGGCATGGAAGACCGCTTTCGCACTCCTGAGCTGTTGAAGAAATACGGGATCGAGCGCGCCATCAACGTTCCGATCCGCGGCGCACTCAGTCCCTTTGGCGTACTTGAGGCGGACAGCAGCAATGGCGACGACTTCGTCGAGAGCGACCTGGTATTCCTGGAAGGCATATCCAACGTCATCTCCATGGCGGTCGAACGCATAACGGCTGGCGTCGAGGCGCCGCGGCCCGACCCCTATTCGGAGACCATACTCAACGCAAGTCCCGACTGCGTGAAGATTCTCTCGGCCAGTGGCGAGATCGAGTTCATGAACGAGGCCGGCCTGACGTTCCTGCACCTCGCCTCAACGGCAGACGTGCAAGGCCAGCGTTGGCCCGATCTCTGGCCTGAGGCGTCAAGACCGTTGGTGTCGGAAGCCCTGGCCAAAGTGGCAACCGGCGATACCGCACGGTTCGAGGCGTACGGTCCGACTGCACCAGATGAGCCGAAATGGTGGGATGTGACGGTGGCGCCGATTGTGGGCGCGGATGGCGAGATCGAAAAACTCATTGCGGTGTCGCGGGACATCACCGAGCGCCACCGTTACGAGGCTGAACTGCTGTCGTTGATCGAGGTGCAGAACAGCCGGCAAAGCAGAAGCGAGCTTTACCTGGAGGAAATCCACCATCGGGTCAAGAACAGCCTTCACCTGGTGAACACGCTGCTGTTGCTGCAAGCCAACCTGACTACCGATGAAGCGGTGAGGCTGCAACTGGAAACGGCAGCAGGGCGCGTGGTTACCATCGCCAGCGTTCATGAGCGGCTGTACCAGAATGCCGAAGAACAGCAGGTGCTGGCCTCGGACTATCTGCATGCCTTGCTGGTTGACCTGGGCAAAGCGCTGGCCGAGCGCAAGATCGTGCTGCAAGCAGACAACTTTATCCTGCCCCCGGAGAGGATCGCTCCGCTGGGCCTGGTGATTTCCGAACTCATCACCAACGCGTTGAAATATGGCAAGGGCACCGTCGAGGTCCTCGTAGAGCACGCGGGCGATCACGCGCTGCTGACCGTCATGGACGAAGGTGAGGGGTTCCCAGCTACCTACCCGAAACCGACAGGCACGGGCCTTGGCATGCGCCTGGTGAAGAGTTATTCGGGGTATGGCAGTGCAGCGGTAACCGTGGACCGGCATGAAGGCAAAAGCTGTATCCACGTGCGTTTCAAGCTTTGAGGTGATACCCGTCGGTTGGCGCTGAAAGCGGCCTGTTTCGATGGTCGATTTGCCATCGGGGGCACCCGAATGCGTGTTATCCAGGCATCTCGGGCACTCAGAGGTTGTCGTCTGTATGGTAGTAGGGTTGCTACAGGCCTTGCCTCCGATGTCTGGATCTCTTATGCGTCCATCAAAAAGCTATCGAACGGTGCCAAGTCGAGCTTGCGACTATTTTCCCCCGCTTGAGCACCATTAGCCGGGCGGGCAGGTCAAGGATGACATCGGCGACCGACCGGGTATCCACGAGTATCAGATCTGCGTCATTGCCCGGTGCCAGCCCATAGTTTTTCAGCCCAAGGGCTTTTGCGGGGTTGGTCGTGAGCATGGGGAGTACCGTGGCCTGGTCATCTGCTCCACCCAGGTGGCAGGCAGGTAGCGCCAATTGGGCAATATTCAGCAAGTCGCCTGTGCCGTACGGGGTGAACGCGTTGCGTATATTGTTCGTGGCCAGGCACACATTCACACCGCCGTCACGCAACGCACGCACCGGCGCAAGCGAGCGGCGCACGTTATGGCTGTCGCCCCGGGCGCCGAGGTGCAAGTCGGTGGCCGGCAAGCACATCACGCTGATTCCCGCATCGCGGATCAGGCTGATAATGTCGGCCCGCCGTTCCGGTGCCACGGCGCCCAGGCTGGTCAGGTGACCTACACAGACGCGGCCCTGGTAGCCTTCCTTGAGGGTTTTGCGTGCGAGATATTCAATACTCATGTTATCTGCGGAATCGGCAAAATCCTGGTGAAAATCAATATCCTTGCCGAACTGCCTGGCAAGGTTGAACACATGGTCGATGTGCTCGTGCGGCGAACTGTCGTTGTAGGGGATGCCGCCGACGACATCGGCGCCTTTTTCCATGGCCGTGACCATCATCTGCTGCATGCCCGGTAGCTTCAGTATCCCTTCCTGGGGAAAGGCCACGACCTGTATATCAATCACTTCACGAAACTTTTTACGCAGCTCCAGCACAACGTCAAACCCGGTAAAGCCTTGCGTCGGGTCAAATTCGGCGTGCGCGCGTACATGGGTGGTGCCGGCCTGCACGAGTGACCGCAGTACTTGAGTCGAGCGCTCGAAAATATCTTCCTGGGTCAGCGTGGGCTTGAGTTCGGCCGTGACCGCTATCGCTTCCTTCAGGGTGCCGGAGCGATTGGCCTTGCGCTGCATGACATGGGCTTTTTCCAGATGCAGGTGCCCTTCGACGAAGGCCGGCATCAGTACATTTCCGTTACCCTGGACTTCCTGCTTCGCAGGCAGGGTGATGGTTGGGGAAATGCAGGCGATCTTGCCCTTGTCTATGGCGACATCCATGGTTGGCTGTCCGTCGGTGATGCGGACATTGCGAAAGATCAGATCCATTACATGTGCTCCTCAGCTTGAGTCCTGTTGACGATCAACCGTTGGAGCAACCATTGCCCATGGCCCGGTACTCGAGAATATGCCTGCGGCCATTGGAGTCTTCGTAGGTCATGCGTGCGGGCACTACCTCGCAAACCTCGGGCAATTGGCTGATCGATATGACTCTTGCGATATCCAGGGCTTGCGAGTAGCTGTACTGTTCCACCTGCACGTCATCGCTGGGCAGCGGTTCTGCGCCTGATGCCGCAGCGCACAGGCTACTGAGCACTACCAACAACAAAGCTTTCATTTTCAAATTCCTGTTCACGTGTTCGTCCTGCCAGGCACTTTTCGCATCGACAGGGATACAGTGGCGCTTGATGGCCCGGCGCCGTATGCAGACGCCGGGACACTTGAGGCGTTAGAACGGCTTGGTCGGCAGGTACTTGCCATCCAGGGTAATCACCGCGCGAGATCCGCCTTCCGGATCTTCGACTTTCTTGATATCCAGCTTGAAGTTGATGGCACTGATGATGCCGTCACCGAACTTCTCGTGGACCAGCGCCTTCAGCGTGGTGCCGTACACTTGCAGCATCTCGTAGAAACGGTAAACGGTGGGGTCGGTCGGCACGCCGTTCTCGATGCTGCCGCGCATCGGCACGGTCTGCAGCAGTGCCACGGCATCCGCATCCAGGCCGAGTGTTTCGCCCACCACGCTGGCGGCAGGCTTGGGCAGTGGGTGCTGGCCCAGCAGCGCTGCGGTGA
The DNA here is from genome assembly GCF_013179515.1 of Pseudomonas sp. CM27. Taxonomy (GTDB): domain Bacteria; phylum Pseudomonadota; class Gammaproteobacteria; order Pseudomonadales; family Pseudomonadaceae; genus Aquipseudomonas. The sequence continues at coordinate 5,686 of NZ_JABMCN010000023.1, read as the reverse complement.
CGAACGCTTCGGAGAGGCCGGTGCCCTCGGTGATCTGGGCGAACGACAGGTCTTTGCGGGCTTTGGCCAAGAGAATGACTTCGGTCAGGGCAAGGCGCGAATGTTGGCTGGTTTGCGACTGGATCATGGTGTTGTCTCCTAGGGTAAAAAACGGGTTCAGGCAGATTGCTTCAGTTGATACGGGGCGGCGCGTGCACCGGGGTTATCCACCAGCGGGGCGAACTTGCCGGTGTTGATGTCGAACGCATCCATACGGCCGCTCTCGATGTCATAGACCCAGCCATGCAGGGCGATGCGGCCCTCTTCAAGGGCCAAACGTACCGAGGGGTGGGTGCGCAGGTTGACCAGCTGGGCGATCACGTTCTCGCGGACCATGGCGTCGACACGGCTGTGATGGTCCTTGTGCTCACGTGCTTCATTCACTACCCGAGCCGAGTCGGCGTAGCGCAACCAGCCGGCTACTGCGGGCATGTGATCCAGGCACTTGCAGGTGGCAATGGCGGTCATGGCGCCGCAATCGGAGTGCCCACAGATCACGATGTCGGAGACCTGCAGGGCAGCGACGGCGTACTCGACCGAGGCTGATACGCCCCCTGGCTCAGGGCCGTAGGGCGGCACGATGTTGCCGGCGTTGCGAATGACGAACAGGTCGCCCGGCTCGCGCTGCGTGACCAGTTCCGGCACCAGCCGGCTGTCGGAGCAGGAGATGAACAGCGCCCGTGGGCTTTGCTGGTTGGCCAGGCCCTTGAACAGGTTGGCGCGTTCCGGAAAGGCGTTGCGTTGAAACTTCAGAAAACCGTCGATGATGTCTTTCATGGTGATTCCTCTGGGTCGCGATGCGATGGAGCAGAGGTTACGGCGCTGCTTACATAAGGTAAAAGTCTCAATTATGATGCTGCTCATCGGATAATCTTATGGGTAGTGGCATGCTTGCTCGACACATCAAGTACTTCCTCGCGGTGGCGCAACACCACAGCTTCACCAAGGCGGCTTCAGCGCTGCACGTCTCCCAACCCGCCCTGTCGCAGCAGGTCCGGCAACTGGAGGAAAGCCTCGGGGCGCAGCTATTTGACCGATCGGGGCGTACCACGCGCCTGACGGACGCCGGGGAAGTCTATTTGCGCTATGCGCGCCGGGCCTCGCAGGAGCTGGAAGAAGGCAAGCGGGCGATCCATGACGTGGGCGATCTGAGCCGGGGTTCACTCAGGGTTGCGATAACCCCAACGTTCACCACCTACCTGGTCGGGCCGGTGGTCGAGGCGTTCTACAGCCGATATCCGAATATCACGCTGAACCTGCGGGAAATCGCCCAGGAACAGATGCAGGCGCAGCTGCTGGCCGACGAGCTTGATGTGGGCATCGCGTTCGATGACGGGCACGCGGAGGACATCGACACCCTGCCGCTGCTGGTAGAAGCGCTCGCCCTGGTGGTCGGGGGCAACCACCCGCTGGCGGGGCAGCATGCTATCGACCCCGATGCCCTGAGCGGCGAATCGCTGATCCTGCTCAGTGCGGAGTTTGCCACCCGCGAGCAGATCGACCGCTACTGCCGCCAGCACGGCATTACCCCACGTGTGCGCATGGAGGCCAATGTGATTGGTGCTGTCATCGAAGTGGTCCGCAGGACGACGCTCTCGACGTTGTTGCCTGCCACCATCGCACGTGCGCACGAAGGCCTGTTTGCCCTCGAGCTCGGCCCGCAGCGGCTGCAGCGTACTGCGGTGTTGATGCAGCGCAAGGGGGCCTACCAGACATCAGCCGCTCGGGCCTTTATCGAACTGGCGACAGATATCGCCGCCCAGCTGCAAAGCAGATGAAGCACCTGCTACCGGCCGCGCAGCGTTTCCAGCGCCGGAGACCACACGTCATGCCCGCACCGGGTACACGCGACAGAACCCTCTGCATCGAGGTAGACCGGGTAGCCACAGCTTACGCAGCAATACACCCCGGCAGCGGGTAGTTTGACGTATTCGGGCCGATGCTCGGCCGGAAGCACTGACAGCCCCGCTCGGGTGTCCTGGCCATCGTAGAAGTACAGGCTCAGGTCGCCATCTGTTTCCAGCAGGCCAAGGCGAACCTGGCCCAGATGCTCGACGCCTTGCTGGCGTAGCTCCATGAACAACTCGTTCGACGAGATGTTCATGTTGCGCAGGGAATGGATTTCGTACATGCCATCCTTGACCACCGTGATCGGCAAACCGTCGATCCACGCTTCGCACGCCTTGCTGCGTGTCATGAGGTAGACAGTGCCCCGATACAGCAGTAGCAGCGTGAGGAACACCAACGCCACCGGCAACAGCGGCACATCTTCGTAAAAGGTTACATCCCCTGCAGCAGAACCCAGCGTCAGAATGACCACGAGTTCAAAGCGCGACAGTTGCTTGATGCCCCGACGGCCGCTGGATTTCAAAAAGAGAAAAACCGCGAGGAAGGCGGCAAGAACACGACAGGCAACTTCGAGGAGGAAGGTCAGGGGAAGTTCGCCCAACAGCATCCGTTGCAAGTCGAAGGAGACCATGGGTTGTTCCCGTCATTTGCCAGCCTGGATGTACAGGTCGACCCTTTCACCGTTGCGGAGTTCCAGCTGTTCGCCGCTGTTGGATCAGCGACGACGGGCAGCTTGCGTGCAACCGGGTCTTGGTGGGGCCAGCGGTGGCAGCGTTTCAGAAACGCGTCGCCAGCCGTCCGGCGGTGCACAAGACCCTTGAGGCCGAAGGCTTGATCTGACGGGCGCAGCGCCAAGGTCGCAGGGTCAGATTTGGGCCTGGCCACCATCGACCAACACTTTTCAGACCCTGCCTGGGTTTGAGCGGGCAGGGGATAAACCCGCTTATGCAGTGACCGCTGTGGGAGCGGGCGCGCCCTCGCTGCTTGATAATGTGCAGTTGCCCGAGAATAACTCTACAAACGTCTATTCTTGTACAAGTATTCTCAATGAAGGGTGGATCCCATGCCGCGCATGCTCCGCTGGGCCGGCCTGTTTGCGCTGTTGGCTGCCGCACCGCTGCTCGCAGGCGACTGGCGCGCTGCGCTGCCTTCGGCCCAGGTGCTGGGCCGTGGCGACTTCACCTGGTTCGGCTTTCGGGTTTACACCGCGCGGCTGTGGACTGACGGTCATGGGCAGGACTGGGGGCGGCCATTTGCCCTGGAGTTGCTGTACCACCGCGCATTGTCACGGGACAACCTTGTACAGGCCAGCGTCAAAGAGATGCGCCGCCTGAACGACGGCAGCGTGACGCCAACGCAACTTGCCAACGGGGCCAGGGCACTGGAAGCGGCGTTCCCGGATGTGCACCCCGGCATGCGCATCGTCGGCTTGTACCTGCCCCGTGCAGGTTGCCGTTTCTACGTGGATGGAAAGCTCACGGGGGAGGTGCGCGACCCGGTTTTCTGCAAGGCGTTTTTCGCTATCTGGCTTGACCCGCGCGCCCGCGACCCTCAACTACGCCTGCGCCTGCTCGGCCAGGCCGCAGACCCAGGAGCCTGACTATGAAGAACAAGATGGTGCTGCTGTTGACCTGCCTGCTGCTTGGCAGCTGCGGCAACGTCAGTGTCGAGGACTACGCCAGCCAGCAACCAAAGCTTGATCTGGCGGCCTTTTTCTCGCGGCCGGTGCAGGCCTGGGGCATGTTCCAGAAGCGTTCCGGCGAGGTGGCAAAGCGTTTTCACGTGTGCATTGCCAGCCACCGCGAGGGCGAGCGGCTGATCCTCGACGAGCGCTTCGTCTACAGCGACGGTGAACGCCAGCGCCGGGTCTGGACGTTGACACCGGAGCGGCCCGGGCACTGGCGTGGCACTGCCGGCGACGTGATCGGTGAAGCCCGTGGCGAGATGGCGGGCAACGCGCTGCGCTGGCGCTACCAGCTGGACCTCCCGGTCGACGGGCGGCACTGGCAGGTGGACATGGAC
>NZ_JABMCN010000023.1:0-1678 GCF_013179515.1 Pseudomonas sp. CM27 | reverse complement strand
GGCACTGGCGTGGCACTGCCGGCGACGTGATCGGTGAAGCCCGTGGCGAGATGGCGGGCAACGCGCTGCGCTGGCGCTACCAGCTGGACCTCCCGGTCGACGGGCGGCACTGGCAGGTGGACATGGACGACTGGATGTACCTGATGGATGACGAGACCCTGATCAACCGCACCAGCATGCGCAAGCTGGGCGTGGAGGTCGGCCAGATAACGCTGTTCTTCCGCCGCCTGCCAGCGGGTGCAGCATGCGATTGAGCACCCTCGCACCGTGAAAAAACAGCTGTTGCCGAGCAAGTTGTGCGTGGGCTGTGGCCGCCCGTTCACGTGGCGAAAGCGCTGGGCGCGGTGTTGGGAGCAGGTGCGTTACTGCTCCGAACGCTGCCGCCGCTCACGGCCGCGCGGCAAGTCGCAGCAGCAACGGGAAGGCGAGGGCCCAGACCGGGGCCAGTAGCAGGGCGGTGACCAGCGGCCCTAGGGGGAGGGCGACATCGGCCAGCCGCGCGCCGGCCAGGTAGGCCAGTGGGCCGCCAATCCCGCCCAGTAATGCCCCTGACCAGAACCGACGGCCAGCCCAGGCCAGGCTGTGACGCAGGCCGCTGGCCAGCACCAGCCACAGCAGTGCCAGCCACCCCGAACGCACCCAGCAGGCTGTCCAGCATGCAGCCGGCCAGTGTGGCCCGGCACAACGCCTTGGCCTCGGCCCAAGGGGCGGGGCACAGGCGCAGGTGCACGAAGATGCCGAGCGGCACCAGCCACAACAGCAAGGGGTGCTGTGCCCCGAGCACGCACAACCACCAGCCGGCCTGCAACCACAAGGCGTTGACCAGCTGCCAGCGGCCCCGGCTGATCACGCTGCCGGCAACGGCGCGCGACGGGCCTGGGGGGCTGCCCACAGCAACTGGGCCACACCAATGGCACGCTCCTCGAAGCCGCCCTGGCAGTAACACAGGTAGAACTCCCATAGCCGCTGGAACGCATCGTCATAACCCAGGTCAGCCAGGGCCGGGCGGGCCTGGCGCAGGTTATCGCGCCAGTGCCCCAGGGTGCGCGCGTAGTCCACGCCGAAGTCCTCGAGGTGCACCAGGTTCAGCGACGTCTGCCGGCTGGCGGTATCGAGCATCACGCTCAGCGAAGGCAGCGCGCCGCCAGGGAAGATATACCGCTGGATGAAGTCCACCGAGCGGCGGGCCTGAGCGTAGCGCTGGTCACGAATGGTGATCGCCTGCAGCAGCATCAGCCCGTCGGGCTTGAGCAAGGCGGCGCATTGGCGGAAGTAGGCGGGCAGGTAGCGGTGGCCCACGGCCTCGATCATCTCGATGGACACCAGCTTGTCGTAGCTGCCGCGCAGGTCGCGATAGTCGTCGCGCAGCACTGTCACGCGCCGTTCCAGCCCCAAGTCCTGCACCCGCCGCCGGGTATAGGTGTATTGCGCCTCGGACAGCGTGGTAGTCGTGACCCGGCAACCGTGCTGGATGGCTGCGTGGATGGCCAGGCTGCCCCAGCCACAGCCGATTTCCAGCAGGTGGTCGTCGGGACCAAGCTCGAGCTTTTCGCAGACGCGCTGCAGCTTGTTCAGCTGCGCCTGCTCCAGGGATTGTGCAGGGTGCTCGAACTGCGCGGCGGAATACATCATGGTGCGATCGAGCAACTGCTCGAACAGGGCATTGCCCAGGTCGTAG
>NZ_JABMCN010000229.1:7335-10026 GCF_013179515.1 Pseudomonas sp. CM27 | reverse complement strand
GCTCGAACGACACGCCATTCAGCGCCTGAACCAGGGCATGGCCCTTGAACAGCCCGCGGGACACTTGGTAATGCCGGGTCAGCGCCCGGGCGGATAGAACGACGGCCATCACGCCACCTCCTGGTTCAGCGGGTAGAAGCAACGCACCAGGCTATGCGCCTTGGGGTCGAGGGACGGGCGCTGGTTTCGGCAGTTGTCCTGCACATACGGACAGCGCGGCGACAGCAGGCAACCGACCGGGCGGTCGTAGCGGCCGGGGACGATACCGGGCAGGGTGGCCAGGCGTTCGGCGCCGATGCTGTGCTCGGGGATCGCCGCCAGCAAGGCTTCGCTGTAGGGGTGGGCGGGCACATCGAACAGCTCGGGTACCTGGCCGACTTCCACGGCCTGGCCGGCGTACATCACGCACACTCGCCTGGCCGTTTCGGCAACTACGGCGAGGTCATGGGTGATCAGGATCAGCGCCATGTTGCGTTCTTTCTGCAAGTTGACCAGCAGTTCCATGATCTGGGCCTGGATGGTCACGTCGAGCGCGGTAGTGGGCTCGTCAGCGATCAGCAGCTTGGGCTCGCCGGCAATTGCCATGGCAATGGCCACACGTTGGCTCATGCCGCCGGACAGTTGGTGCGGGTAGGCATCCAGGCGGCTTTCCGCAGCGGGGATTTCCACCTTTTTCAACAGCTCCAGGGCCCGTTGGCGCGCCGCCTTGCCTTTCAGGCCAAGGTGCTGGCGCAGCACTTCCTCGATCTGGAAGCCCACCGTATAGCTGGGGTTGAGCGCGGTCATCGGGTCCTGGAAGACCATCGCGATGTCCTTGCCCACCACTTTGCGCCGCTGCCGGCCGCTGAGCTTGAGCATGTCGGTGCCGTCGAAGTTGAGGGCATCGGCGGTAATGCGCCCCGGCGCGTCGATCAGCCCCATCAGGGCCATCATGGTCACCGATTTACCCGAACCGGACTCGCCGACGATGGCCAGGATCTCGCCGGCGTCCACCACCAGGTCCAGGCCGTCGACCACCGGTACTGCGTTGGCGTCGCCGAAGCGCACGTTGAGGTTATTGATCTGCAACAGTGACATGGCGTTCTCCTCAGGCGGCGTTCTTGAGTTTCGGGTCCAGCGCATCGCGCAGGCCGTCGCCCATCAGGTTGATTGCCAGCACACTGAGCAGAATGGTGATGCCCGGCAGGCTCACCACCCACCAGGCGCGCTCGATGTAGTCACGGGCCGACGCCAGCATGGTGCCCCACTCGGGGGTTGGCGGTTGTACGCCCAGGCCCAGGAAGCCCAGGGCGGCGGCATCCAGAATCGCCGAAGAAAAGCTCAAGGTGGCCTGCACGATCAGCGGCGCCATGCAGTTGGGCAGCACGGTGACGAACATCAGCCGCGGCAGCCCGGCACCGGCCAGGCGCGCGGCGGTGACGTAGTCGCGGTTCAGTTCGCCCATCACCGCAGCGCGGGTCAGGCGCACGTAGGAGGGCAGCGAAACGATGGCGATGGCAATCACCGTGTTGATCAGGCCTGGGCCGAGGATGGCGACGATGGCTACGGCCAGCAGCAACGACGGCAGGGCCAGCATCACGTCCATCAGGCGCATGATCGACGGCCCGAGAATTTGCGGGAAAAAGCCGGCCAGCAGGCCCAGCAGGATGCCCGGGATCAGCGACATCACCACCGACGACAGGCCGATCAGCAACGACAGCCGCGCGCCCTGGATCAACCGCGAAAGCAGGTCGCGGCCCAGTTCGTCGGTACCGAGGATGAACTGCCAGGTGCCGCCTTCGAGCCACACCGGCGGGGTCAGCAGGAAGTCGCGGTATTGCTCGCTCGGGTCATGCGGGGCGACCCAGGGTGCGAACAGTGCGCAGAACACCACCAGGCACATGAAGGCCAGGCCCATTACCGCGCCCTTGTTGCGCGCGAAGGCTTGCCAGAACTCTTTGTATGGCGAAGGGTAGAGCAGGCTGTGGTCCACCGGGCTGGCCGGCGCCACAGGTTTTGCAATCGGGCTAGTCATGGCAAGGGCCTCAGCGCTGATGACGGATGCGTGGGTTGGCCAGGCCGTAGAGAATGTCCACGACGAAGTTGACCAGGATTACCAGGCAGGCGATCAACAGGATGCCGTTCTGGACCACGGGGTAGTCGCGGGCGCCGATGGCTTCGATCAGCCACTTGCCGATGCCCGGCCATGAAAAGATGGTTTCGGTCAGCACCGCCCCCGCCAGCAGCGTGCCGACCTGCAGGCCGAATACGGTCAGAACCGGGATCAGCGCGTTGCGCAGGCCGTGCACGAACACCACGCGGGCTGGCGACAGGCCCTTGGCGCGGGCGGTGCGGATATAGTCCTCGCGCAGCACTTCGAGCATCGACGAGCGGGTCATGCGGGCGATCACCGCCAGCGGGATGGTACCGAGCACGATGGCCGGCAGAATCAGGTGCATCACCGCGTCCTTGAACGCGCCTTCTTCGTCGCTGAGCAGGGTGTCGATGAGCATGAAGCCGGTCTTCGGCTCGATGTCGTAGAGCAGGTCGATGCGCCCGGACACCGGGGTCCAGCCCAGGCTGACCGAGAAGAACATGATCAGGATCAGGCCCCACCAGAAGATCGGCATCGAGTAGCCGGCCAGCGATATGCCCATCACCCCATGGTCGAACAGCGAGCCACGCTTGAGCGCGGCGATCACCCCGGCCAGC
>NZ_JABMCN010000229.1:0-7236 GCF_013179515.1 Pseudomonas sp. CM27 | reverse complement strand
GGCATCGAGTAGCCGGCCAGCGATATGCCCATCACCCCATGGTCGAACAGCGAGCCACGCTTGAGCGCGGCGATCACCCCGGCCAGCAGGCCGACGACGCCGGCGAACAGCAGGGCGGCCAGGGCCAGTTCGAGGGTAGCGGGGAACAGGGTGAGGAACTCGGTCCACACGCTTTCGCGGGTGCGCAGCGATTCACCCAGGTCACCGTGGGCCAGCTTGCCGACGTAGTCCAGGTACTGGACCGGCAGCGGCTTGTTCAGGCCCAGGCGCTCCATGGCCTGGGCATGCATTTCGGGGTCGACCCTGCGCTCGCCCATCATCACTTCCACCGGGTCGCCGGGGATCAGGCGTATAAGCGCGAAGGTGAGCAAGGTGATGCCGAAAAAGGTCGGTATCAGCAGGCCAAGGCGCCGGGCAATAAAACTCAACATTGTCGGGGTTACCTCATCAGGCCGTGCGGCCAACAGCGCGCGACGGCAGTGCCGCCGGTCCCCGTGAGGGTTGCCGGCGGTCGTTGTTGTTCTACTTCACCTTGGTGGTGGCGAAGTTGTTGTTGGTCAGAGGGCTGATCACGTAGCCCTCCACGTTGTCACGCATGGCCGTGAACACCTTCGGGTGGGCCATGCTGATCCAGGGTTGGTCGTCATCGTACACTTTCAATGCCTCGCTATAGAGCCTTGCGCGTTCGTCGTTGTCGATCACCTCGCGGGCCTGTGTAATCAGGTCCTGGAATTTCGAGTTGCACCAGCGCGCGTAGTTCTCGCCGTTTTTTGCCGCTTCGCAGCTCAGCAGCGGGGTAAGGAAGTTGTCCGGGTCGGCGTTGTCACCTGCCCAGCCGGTGGACACCAGGTCGGCTTCGCCCTTTTTCGCCCGGCGCAGCATTTCGGCCCACTCCATCACGCGAATGTCCAGCTTCAGGCCGATCTGTTTCAGGTCGGCCTGCAGCATTTCGGCGGACAGGCGCGGGTTGGGGTTGGTCATGCCGCCGCCGTTACGGGTGAACAACGTGATCACTGCGCCTTCCGGTACGCCAGCTTCCTTGAGCAAGGCACGCGCCTTGTCGAGGTCGCGGGGTGGGTTCTGGTTGCTGGTGTTGTAGCCGATCATGGTCGGCGGGTACGGGTTCACGCCCACTAGCGCGTTGCCTTTGCCAAACAGCTGGTCAACATGGCTCTGCCGGTCGAAGGCCATGTTGATGGCTTTACGCACGCGCACGTCGCTGAGGTACTTGTGCTGGGTATTCATGGCGATATAGCCGGTGACCAGCGCTTCGGTCTCGGCCACCTTGAGCCTGGGGTCGGCCTTGATCGACGGCACGTCCTCCGGTTTGGGGTACACGGCGACCTGGCATTCGTTGGCGCGCAGCTTCTGCAAGCGCACGTTGCTGTCGGTACTGATGGCGAATACCAGGCTCTCGGCTGGCGGCTTGCCGCGGAAGTAGTCGGGGTTGGCCTTGAAGCGGACCTGGGCGTCCTTGTTGTAGCGCTGGAAGATGAACGGGCCGGTGCCGATCGGCTTGCTGTTCAATTGGGCGGTGTTACCGGCCTTGAGCAACTGGTCGCCGTATTCGGCGGAGTAGATCGAGGTAAAGGCCATTGCCATGTCACGCAGGAACGGCGATTCGGGGCGGGCCAGGGTGATCACCACGGTGTGCTCGTCGATCTTTTCCACCGACTTGAGCAGGCGGCTGAAGGACATGCTTTCGAAGTACGGGTAGCCGACACTGGTCTTGCCATGCCACGGGTGGGCCGGGTCGAGCTGGCGCCGCAAGCTCCACAGCACGTCGTCGGCGTTGAAGTCCCGGGTGGGGGTGAAGTAGTCAGTGGTGTGGAACTTCACTCCCTGGCGCAGGTGGAAGGTGTAGGTCAGGCCATCTGCCGAAATGTCCCAGCGTTCGGCCAGGGCTGGCTGCACGTCAGTGGTACCGGGCTTGAAGTCGACCAGGCGGTTGAACAGCGTTTCTGCGGTGGCATCGAAGGTGACCCCGGTGGTGTACTGGACCACGTCGAACCCTTCCGGGCTGGCTTCGGTGCATACCACCAGCGGCTTGGCCGCCAGCTGCGTGGCACTGCCCAGGACCAGTGCGGCCAGGGCAAGGCGCAGCGGTAGCGATTTCATGAAAGCTTTCTGCATGGGTTGAGTTCTCCCTGCTTGCATGGGTTCCAGCGTAGCCGCCACGGCCCGCCGTGAAGCGGACCGTGGCGTCAACGGTCAGAGAATGTTGAACGGAATGGTGGTCACCACGCGGAACTCGTCCAGGCTGCCATCGCCCTGGGCCTTGCTGGCGCGGTGGGTGGTGTAGGTGGCGCGGATGCTGGTGTCTTTCAGCGGCCCGCTCTGCACCGCGTAGCTGCTGCCGATGCCCCACTCGTAGTGGGTTTCGCCATCCAGGCCTTTCACGTCATAGGCCGTGCCGCGGTAGTGCGTGCCATCGATGCCCCAGCCGCGGGCGTTGTACAGGTTGAACTTCAGGCCCGGCACGCCATAGGGCGCCATGTTCAGCACGTAGGAAATCTGCAGCGACTTCTCGTTGGGGCCGTTGAAGTCCGACAGCAGCGAGTTGGCCAGGAAGATGCCGTTGGTTTCGTGCAGGTAGTCGAAGTACTCGTTGCCGTTCACCTGCTGCCACGAAGCGCTGAGGGTGTGCGCCTGATGGGTCAGGCCGAGCGACAGGCTGTAGGTGTCGTTGTCGATCTTGCCCATCTTCTGGCTGCCGGCGTCGACAGTCTTGTAGTAGTTCAGGCCGGTGTTCAGGCTGAGCACCGCGCTGTCGCCGAGCACGTGGTTGGCGCCGAAGTAGTACTGGTTCCAGAAGTCGTCGACCTTGGTGGCGTACAGGCTGGTGCTGAGGCTTCTGAACGGCTGGTAGTTGATGCCGGCGGTGCTGGCGCGGTCGGTTTCAACACCGGCGGCGCCGTACTCGCTGCGGAACTTGCTCAGGCTCTGCTCGGTACGTGGCGAGACGCGGTCGAAGGTGCCCAGGTCGATGCTGAGGTTGTCGAACTCGGCGCTGTGCAGGAACGCGCCCTGGAAGCTTGAGGGCAGGGCACGGTTGCCGATGTAGGCGAGCATCGGCGTATCCACCGACTGGCGGCCCAGGGTCAGGGTGGTGTTGGACACGCGCGCCTTGATGTTGCCCAGGCCCAGTTTGCTCCACTGGCCGATGGGATCGCCGTCGCTGTGGGTCAGTGTGCGGTTATTGGGCCCGGCAATGGCCTGGCGGCTCTGCTGCAGGGCGATGGCGTTGTAGCCGGCGGCCTCGACGGCAAAGCCCACAGTGCCCTCGGTGAAGCCCGAGCTGTAGTTGAGGATGGTGCCCTGTAGCCAGTTTTCGCGGCTGTGGGTGTCGTGGCGGGTGCCGTCATTCTTGTAGTACTTCCACAGCGGGGCGCGTGCGGCGCGTTCGCGGGCGTACCAGTTGCGGGTGCTACCGGACAGGCTCTGGCCGTCGATGAAACCGCTGGCCTGGGCCTGCTCGCTGCTGTCCTTCAAGGTGATGGGGATGAAAGCCTGGCTTTGCGGGTCGGCCTGGGCCATGGTGGTCAAGGCACCGATGGATAACGCCAGTGCGGTCAAGGTGAATGCTTTCAAGGTTGAAGCTCCTTTTCTTTTCTAGTTATTGCCGGCCTTGTGAGCCGGGGTGCTTGTAGCGGTGTTGCCAGGGGTGCCACGGGATCGCCGGGCAAAATTGGGGAGATGTGTTGCCTGTGCTGGCCCAATCGCCGGCAAGCCGGCTCCCACAGGGAACTGGGTAGGTCCCGAGATCTGTGGAGTACTTTGTGGGAGCTGGCTTGCCGGCGATGAGGCCGGTGCAGGTTAAAAATCAGTCAACACTCACACCGGAAAAATCATTGCGTCCGAACGGGCTGACCTTGAACCCGGAAACCTTGATGCCAAGTGGCTGGTTGACCGTGGAATGCGCCACCGGGGTAATCGGGACCTGCTGCTTTAGCCGCTGCTGGGCTTGCTGGTACAGCGCGCTGCGCTGCGCGCGATCGGTTACCTGCTTGGCCTGTTTGACCAGGCTGTCGTACTGCGGATCGCACCACAGCGAGTAGTTGTTGCTGCCGATGGCATCGCAACTATAGAGGGTGCCCAGCCAGTTGTCCGGGTCGCCGTTGTCACCGGTCCAGCCGATCAGGGCGATGTCGTGTTCGCCGCTTTTCATGCGCTTGAGGTACTCGCCCCATTCGTAGCTGACGATGCGCACCTTGAAGCCGAGCTTGGTCCAGTCGGCCTGGAGCATTTCGGCCATCAGCTTGGCGTTGGGGTTATACGGGCGCTGCACCGGCATGGCCCAGAGGGTGACCTCGGTGCCCGGCTTGACCCCCGCTTGCTGCAAGAGCTGCCTGGCCTTTTCCGGGTCGTAGGGTGCGTCCTTCAGGCTTTTGTCGTAGGACCATTGGGTTGGCGGCATGGCGTTGACTGCCCGTTGGCCGGAGTCTTGGTACACCGCCTGGAGAATCGCTTGCTTGTTGACTGCCATGTCCATCGCCTGGCGCACTTCCAGGCGATCGAACGGGGGGTGCTGGGTGTTGTAGGCGATGTAGCCAAGGTTGAAGCCCGGTTGCTGCAACACCTGCAACTTGCTGTCGGCCTTGAGCGCCGGCAGGTCGGCCGGGCGTGGGTGCAGGGTGACCTGGCACTCGTTGCGCCGTAGCTTCTGGATGCGCACCGAAGGGTCGATGTTGATCGAGAACACCAGGTTGTCGAGCTTGACCTGCTCCGGTGCCCAGTAGTCCTTGTTGCCCTTGTAGCGGATCTGCGAGTCCTTCTGGTAACGCTGGAACACAAACGCCCCGGTGCCGATCGGTTGCTGGTTGATGTCGCTGGGGCGACCGCTGGCCAGCAGTTGCCCGGCGTATTCGGCAGACAGTATCGAGGCGAAGCTCATGGCCAGGTTCTGGATGAACGCGGCGTCGACCGTATTCAGGGTGAACACCACGGTCAGCGGGTCGACCTTGTCGACACCGGCGATGTTCTTGTCCAGGCCCATGCTGATGAAATAGGGGAACTCGGTAGGGTACGCCTTGCGGAACGGGTGGTCCTTGTCGAGCATGCGATTGAAGGTGAACAGCACATCGTCGGCATTGAAGTCGCGGCTCGGGGTAAAGGCCTTGTTGCTGTGGAACTTGACCCCCTCGCGCAGGTGGAAGGTATAGCGCAGGCCATCGTCGGAGACTTCCCAGCGGGTTGCCAGGGCAGGGTGCACGGCTGTGCCGCCGCGTTCGAACTCGACCAGGCGGTTGTAGATCGGCTCGGCGGCGTCGTTGTCGGTGGCGCTGGTGTACTGGGCGGTGTCGAAGCCTGCGGGGCTGCCTTCGGAACAGAACACCAGGTTGTTGGCCAGCAAGGCCGGTGACTGGCTCATCAGGCCCAGGGCCAGCAGGGTCGAAAGGCGGGTAGCGTGGCGCATGGCAAGTCCTTTTTCGTCTGTTTGCGCCGTCTCGGGGTACGAATGACGGCAACAGTTCGCCGACCCCGCAGCGGATAGCCGCAGGACGACATGCAAAAGTTGCTGGAGGAAGGGGCGCCCGCGGCTCGGCGGGCGCCGGCGTTACCCTATTTGTCCACGCTGACGCCGTAGAAGGAGTTCAGCGCAAACGGGCTGATCTTGAAGTCCTTCACTTTGGCGCTCATGGGCTGGTACACGGTGGAGTGGGCGATCGGGGTGATCGGCACCTGCTCCTTGAGGATGTGCTGCGCCTGCTGGTACAGCGCGGTGCGTCTGGCCTGGTCGGAGGTGGCCTTGGCCTGCTTGATCAGGTCGTCGTAGGGCTTGTAGCACCATTTGGAGAAGTTGTTGCCGTCCACGGCATCGCAACCGTAAAGCGTGCCCAGCCAGTTGTCCGGGTCACCGTTGTCACCGCTCCAGCCAATCAGCATGGCGCCCTGTTCGCCGCCCTTGGAGCGCTTGATGTACTCGCCCCATTCATAGCTGACGATCTTCGCCTTGATGCCGATCTTGGCCCAGTCGGACTGCAGCATTTCGGCCATCAGCTTGGCATTGGGGTTGTATGGCCGTTGCACGGGCATGGCCCACAGGCTGATCTCGGTACCGTCCTTGATGCCGGCTTCCTTGAGCAGCTGCCTGGCTTTTTCGGGGTCGAACGGGGCGTCCTTGATACTGTCGTCATAGGACCACTGGGTCGGCGGCATGGCGTTGACTGCCAGCTGGCCCGCGCCCTGATACACCGATTCGATGATCTTCTTCTTGTCCACGGCCATGTCCAGTGCCTGGCGCACCTTCAGCTGGGCCATGGGGTTGGGCTCGTTGCTGCCCTTGATCTTGTCCATCACGTTGTAGGCGATGTAGCCCAGGTTGAAGCCGGCCTGCTGCGGCATCTGCAGGTTCTTGTCGGCCTTCAGCGGCTCGATATCGGCCGGGCGCGGGAACAGGGTGACCTGGCACTCGTTCTTCTTCAGCTTCTGCATGCGCACCGAGGCGTCGGTAGTGATGGCGAAGATCAGGTTGTCGATCTTCACGTCCTCGGGCTTCCAGTAGTCCTTGTTGCCCTTGAAGCGGATCTGCGCGTCCTTCTGGTACTTGCTGAACACGAACGGGCCGGTGCCGATCGGCTTCTGGTTGATGTCGGCGGGCTTGCCGCCCTTGAGCAGCTGGTCGGCGTATTCGGCGGACTGAATGGAGGCGAAGCTCATGGCCAGGTTCTGGATGAACGCTGCGTCCACTTCGTTGAGGGTGAACTTCACCGTGTGCTCGTCGAGCTTCTCGAGCTTGGCGATGTTCTTGTCCATGCCCATGTCGGTGAAGTACGGGAATTCGGTGGGGTAGACCTTGCGGAACGGGTGGTCCTTGTCGAGCATGCGGTTGAAGGTGAACAGCACGTCGTCGGCGTTGAAGGGGCGGCTGGGCTTGAAGTAGTCGGTGGTGTGGAACTTGACCCCTTCGCG
Organism: Pseudomonas sp. CM27; assembly: GCF_013179515.1. GTDB lineage: Bacteria > Pseudomonadota > Gammaproteobacteria > Pseudomonadales > Pseudomonadaceae > Aquipseudomonas. The sequence continues at coordinate 324 of NZ_JABMCN010000229.1, read as the reverse complement.
CAGGTGGAAGGTGTAGGTCTTGCCGTCGTCGGACACTTCCCATTTGGTCGCCAGCCCCGGGATGACTGCAGTGCCGCCGCGTTCGAACTGGGTGAGGCGGTTGAACACGGTCTCGGCCGAGGCATCGAAGTCTGTGCCGGTGGTGTACTGCCCTGGGTCGAAGCCTGCCGGGCTGCCTTCGGAGCAGAACACCAGGTTGGACGCGGCAAGTGCCGACGGAGCACCGGTGAGCAGACCTGCGCCTAGCAGGAACGGAATGACTGCGTGTTTGAGCATGGTGGCCTCATTGTTGTCATTTTTCGATTGAGGTGGCCTCGTGAGCCG
>NZ_JABMCN010000228.1 GCF_013179515.1 Pseudomonas sp. CM27 | reverse complement strand
AACAGCGGAAAACTGTTCCAGCAGCTCTTTCGGAACCTTTGGTAACTCTCGGAGCGGTTTTTTTTTGGTTGGCATACATGCACCTCTTACTCATGTTATGCCCGAACACAAAATTTCTGACACCCTCCAGGGCTGCCGGGCGCCTGTCTTGAGATGTCTGGCGCCTGGGAGATCGAGCGCCACACCCCTCAAGGCAGGCGCCCCTAACTCACTTGGTCACCGAAACCTTACTGAAGTCCAGCCGCCCGAACGGGCTCACCTGATATCCCTCGACCCCCTGGCGCAGCAGCGTCGCCGCCGTTGGATGCGCCAGTGGCACCCACAGCGCCTGCTGCTGGATCAAGGTCTGCGCCTGCTGATACAGCCGGCTGCGCACGCTCTGGTCATTGGTGGTGCGCCCGGCGCTGATCAGCTGGTCCAGGCGGTTGTCGCAGAAGCGTGCGAAGTTGGTCCCCGACTCCACCGCCGCACAGGAAAACTGCGGGCTGAGGAAGTTGTCCGGGTCGCCATTGTCGCCCGCCCAGCCCATGAACAACAGGTCATGCTCGCCCGCCTTGGCACGGCGGATCAGCTCGCCCCATTCGATCACGCGGATCTCCGCTTTCACGCCGATCTTGGCCAGGTCGGCCTGCAGCATCTGTGCACCCAGGCTTGGGTTGGGGTTCAGCAGGCTACCCGACGGACGGGTCCAGATAGTGGTGCTGAAGCCTTCTGCCAGGCCAGCCTTGGTCAGCAGGGCCTTGGCTTTTTTCAGGTCCAGTGGGTAGCCGGGCAGATCCTTGGCGTAGCTCCAGGTATTGGGCGGGTAGGGCCCGTTGGCGGCCACCGCAGAGTCTTCGAATACCGCCTTGAGGTAGGCCTGCTTGTCGAAGGCCAGGTTGATCGCCTGGCGCACTTCCGGCTTGTCCAGCGGCGGGTGCTGGCTGTTGATGGCGACGAAGGCGGTCATGAACGCCGGGGTGGTGGCGACCTTGAGGTTGCCATCCTTGCCGGCCTCGGCAATGTCCAGCGGCTTTGGCGACAGGGCCACCTGGCACTCGCCACGCTTGAGCTTCTGCAGGCGCACGTTGGCATCGGTGGTGATGGCGAAGATCAGTGGGTCGACCGCCGGCTTGCCGCCGAAGTAGTCCGGGTTGGCGCGATAGCGCACCACGGCGTCTTTCTGGAAGCGCTGGAACACGAACGGACCGGTGCCGATCGGCTGGCTGTTGAGCTTCTCGGGCGTGCCGGCCTTGAGCAGCTTGTCGGCGTATTCGGCGGAATAGATCGAGGCGAAGCCCATGCTCAGGGTGGCCAGGAACGTGGCGTCGGGGTGGCTGAGGGTGAAGCGCACGGTGTTCGGTGCCGGGGCCTCGATCGCCTTGATCAGGCTGGCCAGCTGCAGCGACTGGGCATGCGGGTAGCCGCCTGGGGCGCTCTTGTGCCAGGCGTGGGCGGGGTAGAGCATGCGCTGGAAACTGAACAGCACATCGTCGGCATTCATTTCGCGGCCGGGCTTGAACCAGGCAGTGGTGTGGAACTTCACGCCATCGCGCAGGGTGAAGTCATAGACCAGGCCATCGGCCGATACTGTCCAGCTAGCCGCCAGGCTCGGTACGACCTTGCCTTGCGCCGCATCGAACTCCACCAGGCGGTTCATCAACACATCGGCCGTGGCGTTGGTGGTGGTCAGCGAGTTGTACTGAACCACATCGAAGCCTTCAGGGCTGGCCTCGCTGCAGACGCTCAGCGGGGCAGCCTGAGCAACGCCGGCGGCGAACAGGGTGCCCGCAGCGAACAGGGAGTTGAAAAACAAGGAAAGGGCGGCAGCACGCATAGTGGCTCCTTGGCTGTCAGTGGCCCATCTGCCAGTGCAGTCTGGAAAAGGCCTACCCTAGTGCGCCCGCCGGTAAATGACCACACCCTTTTTTACAAATCTCGCGACGAGCGGTCGACGGCTGGCGGGGCCTGCCGCTATGCTGGCCCGGCGCGTTCTGGCTTGCAGCGATGTGCATCTACAGTTGTTGCAGCCAAGTCTTTCTGGTATAAAGCAGCGCTCTTTTCTAGGGGCTCGGCCTGTCGCATAAGCGGATCCGGTCGATAAGACCTCCAGAATCACGGCGCCCTGGCGCCAAAGACTGAGAGATTAAGCGGCCAACCCATGCCGGGTTGGGCATGTGGTTTTAGAGGGCTGAGTCATGTCGAGAGTCTGTCAAGTTACTGGTAAGGGTCCAGTAACCGGGAACAACATTTCCCACGCAAACAACAAAACCCGTCGTCGTTTCCTGCCGAACCTGCAGCACCACCGTTTCTGGGTTGAATCCGAGAAGCGTTTCGTGCGTCTGCGCGTTTCCGCCAAAGGCATGCGTATCATCGACAAGCGCGGTATCGACGCCGTTCTGGTCGACCTCCGCAAAGCTGGCACCAAGGTTTAAGGGAGAGCATCATGCGTGAATTGATCCGTCTGGTTTCGAGTGCCGGTACCGGCCACTTCTACACCACCGACAAGAACAAGCGCACCACCCCGGACAAAATCGAGATCAAGAAATACGATCCGGTTGTTCGCAAGCACGTGGTGTACAAGGAAGCCAAGATCAAGTAATTGATCGGCGACCTGAAAAAAACCCGCATCCGTAAGGACGCGGGTTTTTTTATGTCTACAGCCGGCTCAGTTGAAGTCGAAGCCCTGGATCAGCAGGTCGGCGCCGGCCTTGATCTGGATGCGTTCAACGTCGTACTCGCGGGTGCATATCTCATTGGGGCCAACCACCCGCTTGCGGCCGGTGAGGGTGCAGATGGTGTCCTTCAGTTCTGGCGCGTACCGGGTGCCGATCAGGTGGGCGAGGGTTTGCAGGGCTTCTTCGTTGGTCATGGTGATCTTCCTGTTGAAGTTGCGTGGCCCGACATGGGCAGGGCCATGCTCACGCACGCCAGCTGGCTTGCTGCGCTAAATAGTTATTTCTGTTCAAACATCACATAGATCTTGCGGCAAGGCTCCAGCACCTCCCAGGTGCCCTTGAACCCGGCCGGGATGACAAACCGATCACCGGCACGCAGGGTTTTCGCCCCGCCATCCTGGTCGCGCAGCACCGAAACACCCTGGACGATCTCGCAGTACTCGTGCTCGGTGTAGTTCACTGTCCACTGGCCCACCTCACCTTCCCACACACCGGCGGCAAACTGCCCGCAAGGGCTGGAGTAGTGGTTGTAGACCGCCTGGTCCGGTTCGCCCTTGAGGATTTTTTCCGCCGCCGGCCGGTAGCGTTCGGCTTCGGTGATGACCTGTGCGAAGTCGATGATGCTGGCGATACTCATGGTGCGGCTCCTGTTGTTGTTTAATAAAATGAACATCAGTAGGCTTTTGAGCCTTCCGTGTCAAATATATTGATAGTTTACAGCGGCTGGTTTAGGGTATCGCTTGCCCGTGTGCGCTCGTCGCCCGGCCAGAATTTCGACAACGCCTGTGAGTCCTCAGTGCGGCGTTGCACCTAAACAAGAGGAGGAGTTTCGTATGACCACCCTGACCCGTGCGGACTGGGAACAACGTGCCCAGCAACTGAAGATCGAAGGCCGTGCCTTCATCAACGGCGAATACACCGATGCCGCATCCGGTGAAACCTTCGAGTGCCTGAGCCCGGTCGACGGACGCTTCCTGGCCAAGGTTGCCAGCTGCGACCTGACCGATGCCAACCGCGCTGTGGAAAACGCCCGTGCCACCTTCAATGCCGGTGTCTGGTCGCAACTGGCCCCGGCCAAGCGCAAGGCCAAGCTGATCCGCTTCGCCGACCTGCTGCGCAAAAACGTAGAAGAGCTGGCGCTGCTGGAAACCCTGGACATGGGCAAGCCGATCGGCGACTCCTCCAGCATCGACGTACCGGGTGCGGCCCAGGCCATCCACTGGACTGCCGAAGCCATCGACAAGGTCTACGACGAAGTCGCCCCGACCCCGCACGACCAGCTTGGCCTGGTAACCCGCGAAGCGGTGGGTGTGGTTGGCGCCATCGTACCGTGGAACTTCCCGCTGCTGATGGCCTGCTGGAAGCTCGGCCCGGCGCTGGCCACCGGTAATTCGGTGGTGCTCAAGCCGTCCGAAAAATCGCCGCTGACCGCCATTCGCATTGCCCAGCTGGCCATCGAAGCCGGTATCCCGGCTGGCGTGCTGAACGTGCTGCCAGGCTACGGCCACACCGTGGGCAAGGCCCTGGCCCTGCACATGGACGTCGACACCCTGGTGTTCACCGGTTCGACCAAGATCGCCAAGCAGCTGATGGTCTACGCGGGCGAATCGAACATGAAGCGCATCTGGCTGGAAGCTGGCGGCAAGAGCCCGAACATCGTCTTCGCCGACGCCCCGGACCTGCAAGCTGCCGCCGAGGCTGCTGCCAGCGCCATCGCCTTCAACCAGGGCGAAGTGTGCACCGCAGGCTCGCGCCTGCTGGTCGAGCGTTCGATCAAGGACAAGTTCCTGCCTATGGTGATCGAAGCCCTCAAAGGCTGGAAGCCAGGCAACCCGCTGGACCCACAGACCACTGTCGGTGCCCTGGTCGACACCCAGCAAATGAACACTGTGCTGTCCTACATCGATGCGGGTCACAAGGACGGCGCCAAGCTGGTCGCCGGTGGCAAGCGCACCCTGGAAGAGACTGGCGGTACCTACGTCGAGCCGACCATCTTCGACGGCGTGACCAACGCCATGAAGATCGCCCAGGAAGAAATCTTCGGACCGGTGCTGTCGGTGATCGCCTTCGACACCGCCGAAGAGGCCGTGGCCATTGCCAACGACACGCCGTATGGCCTGGCGGCGGGCATCTGGACGTCGGACATCTCCAAGGCCCACAAGACCGCCCGCGCCGTGCGCGCCGGCAGCGTCTGGGTGAACCAGTACGACGGCGGCGACATGACCGCACCGTTCGGTGGCTTCAAGCAGTCGGGCAACGGCCGTGACAAGTCGCTGCATGCGCTGGAAAAATACACCGAGCTGAAGGCAACCTGGATCAAGCTGTAATCCAGAGGTTGGGGCCGCCACGCGGCCCTAGCAATAGCCGGGTCGGCTCACGCTGCCCCGGCTTCGTTGTTTTTGCTGTTCAAGAATTTTGCAAGGGAGGCTGCAATGCGTTGGGGTACCTACTTCGCCGTACTGGCGTCCGTGCTCAGCGTCGGGCTGGCGCTCGGCGTGAGCATGCCGCTGGTGTCCCTGCGCCTGGAGGCCTGGGGCTATGGCAGCTTCGCCATCGGCGTGATGGCGGCGATGCCGGCGCTGGGCGTACTGGTGGGTGCCAGCCTGGCCAGCCGCCTGGCCGGCTGGGTCGGCGTGCCTGCGGCCATGCGCCTGTGCCTGTGGGGCGGGGCGCTGTCGATCGGCCTGGTCGCACTATTGCCCAGTTATCCGTTGTGGCTACTGTTGCGCCTGATGATCGGCATGTCGCTGACTGTGGTGTTCATCCTCGGCGAAAGCTGGATCAACCAGCTGGTGGTCGAGCGGTGGCGCGGCCGGCTGGTGGCGCTGTATGGCAGCAGCTACGCCCTCAGCCAGCTGGCCGGGCCGTTGGTGCTGGGCTTTCTCGGCTCTGACGATGACTTCGGCTTCTGGGCCGCAACCGGCCTGCTGCTGTTGGCGCCGCTGATACTTCTGAAGCGTGGCGGTGCACCCAGCACGGAAGCCTGCAATGTCACCTTCCGCGACCTGTTCGCCTTCTGCCGGCGGTTGCCGGTGATCGCCTGGGCCATCGCCCTGTTCGCCTCGTTCGAGGCGATGATCCTCACCTTGCTGCCGGTGTATTGCCTGCAGCAGGGCTTCACTACCGAAATCGCCTTGTTCATGGTCAGTACCGTGGTGGTGGGGGATGCGGTGCTGCAGCTGCCCATTGGCGCGCTGGCCGACCATATGTCGCGGCGTACCTTGTTCACCGGCTGTGCGGTAACCCTGCTGGTGTCCAGCCTGGCGATTCCGCTGTTGCTGCATACCCCGGCCATCTGGCCATTGTGGGTGTTGTTCGGCGCCAGTGCCGGGGGCTTGTTCACCTTGTCGCTGGTGCTGATCGGCGAGCGCTACCGCGATGATGCGCTGGTACGGGCCAATGCCCACGTGGCGCAGCTGTGGGGTATTGGCTGCCTGCTTGGGCCGTTGCTGGCGGGGGCGGGGAGCCAGTGGGTCAGCGGGCATGCGTTGCTGTTGCTGATGGCTGTCGGGGCTGCCGGGTTGGTGGTGCTTACCCAGCGGCGCGGGGCTTTTGAGCCGGCGTCTGCCTGAGGGATTTTGGGGCCGCTTTGCGGCCCATCCGACCGGTCCGGCGCCCCGGCAAGGCCGCTCCTACAGCATCTTTTCCAGGCCAACTGCCTTGCTGATCCACGCATTGAAGCGCCGCCAGAGCCCCCCCGGCTCGGCTGTCAGCATGTGCCGCCGGCCATCGTCCTCGGTCGCCCATACCATCTTGTCCCCCACCAGCTTCACCTGGTAACTCAACGCTGGCGCCATACCCTGGATTGCCAGTTCACGGGTGTATTCCGCCAGCTCCGGGCTATCCACCAGTACGCCGACCTCGGTATTCCACAGCACCGAGCGCGGGTCGAAGTTGAACGAGCCAATGAAGGTCTTGCGCCGGTCGAAGACGATTGCCTTGCTGTGCAGGCTCGAGTCCGAGCTGCCCCGGAAGCTCAGGCGCCCGGCGCTTGGGTCACCTGGCTGGCGACGCAGCTCGTACAACTGCACGCCATGCTCCAGCAGCGCGCGGCGGTAGGGCGCATAGCCGCCGTGCACCGCCGGCACGTCGGTGGCCTCCAGCGAGTTGGTCAGCAGCTTGACCGAAATGCCGGCGTCGGCACTGTGGGTCAGGTACAGCAGGCCGGATTCGCCAGGCACGAAGTACGCCGACACCAGAATCAGTTCGTGCTGCACATTGCCGAGGTCGGGGGCCAGCTGCTGGGTCAGCAGCAGGTGCGGGTCCGGTTCGTCGTCGGCCAGGACTTTGCTGGGCGCATCCCACAGGGCCTGGCTATGGGCCCAGATCAGCTCGTTGCGCCAGATATCCAGGCGAGGCTGCGACTGATAGGCCATCAGGCGGTCGTACAAGGCTTTACGCCTGGTACGTGCCTCGGCCAGGGATGTCTCCAGGCGATGGCGGCTGGCGCGCAGGTCGGCGGCGTCCGGCTGCCGCCAGAGAAAATCGCCGATGGGGCGGCTGAGGGCGCTGTTCCAGTATTGATCGAACCCATGTCCCAGCTGCTCGGCCACCGGGCCTACGCCGAGCAGGTCAATGTCGGTGAAATTGAGGTTGGGCTCGGCATCGAAATACTCGTCGCCCAGGTTGCGCCCGCCAACGATCGCCATGCTGTTGTCCACCAGAAACAGCTTGTTGTGCATGCGCCGGTGCTGGCGCGACAGGTTGAACAGGCGGCCCACGGCGCGCGTCACGCCGGTGCTGCGGCCCAGATGCAGCGGGTTGAAGACGCGGATCTGGATGTTCGGGTGGGCGTCGAGGGTGCCCATGATGGTGTCCAGGCCGTCGCTGGTGGTGTCGTCGAGCAGAACGCGCACGCGTACCCCACGGTCGGCGGCGCGCAGCAGTTCATGGACCAGGGCGCGCGTGCTGAGGCCGTCGTGGACGATGTAGTACTGCAGGTCGATGCTGGCCTGGGCGTTGCGGATCAACTCGGCGCGGGCGCGGAATGCTTCGTTGCTGTTGGGCAGCAGGCGAAAGCCCGAGCGGCCGCCGTAGGGTGAGGCCTGGCGCAGCACCGAGCGACCGAAGGCCGAGTCATGGGCGGGCAGCGCCTGGCTGGTTTCGCGGGGTGGGCCGACGCTGGCGCAGCCGACAAGGCCGAGCAGCACCAGCAGGGGCAGGGCTCGCTGGAGTCTCAAGGGTGGATCGTCCTGTGCGGCGAAAGCTTGAAGGGTTGGACCGTGGTGGGCGGCGCAAAGTTACGCGCCGGCGCTATCTTCATCCAGTAGACGAAGGGCGGTTTCACCCACCTTGCGCACGGCAGCTTCGATCTGCGGCGTCGGCCGCGCGGCGAAGTTCATGCGCAGGCAGTGGCGGAACTTGCCCGAGGCCGAGAAGATGCTGCCGACGGCAACTTGCACGCCTTGCTCCAGTAAAGCCCGGTTCAGCCGTAGCGTGTCGAAATGTTCTGGTAATTCCACCCACAGCATGAAGCCGCCCTGGGGCCGGCTGACCCGCGTGCCCGCCGGGAAGTAGCGGGTTACCCAGTCGCTCATCTGGTCGCGGCCGCGCTGATACTGGCTGCGCATGCGGCGAACGTGGGGCTGGTAGTGCCCGCCGGCGATGAAGTCGGCGATGGCCAGTTGCGGTTGGCTGGCACTGCTGCCGGTGCTGATGTACTTCATGTGCAGCACCCGCTCAAGGTAGCGTCCGGGTGCCACCCAGCCCACCCTGAGCCCAGGGGCGAGGGTCTTGGAGAAAGAGCTGCAGAACAACACCCGGCCATCGTCGTCGAACGACTTGAGGGTGCGTGGGCGCGGGTAGGTGTAGGCCAGGTCGCCATACACATCGTCTTCCAGAATCGCCACATCGTAGCGTTGGGCCAGGCTCAGCAGGGCCTTCTTGCGCGCTTCGGGCATGATGTAGCCGAGCGGGTTGTTGCAGCTGGGGGTGATCTGGATGAGCTTGATCGGCCACTGCTCCAGGGCCAGCTCCAGGGCTTCCAGGCTGATGCCGGTGACCGGGTCGGTGGGGATTTCCAGCGCTTTCATGCCCAGGCCCTTCAGGGTTTGCATGGCGCCGTGGAAGCTGGGGGAGTCGACTGCAACAATGTCGCCTGGCTCGCACACTGCGCGGATGCTGCACGACAGCGCCTCATGGCAGCCGGTGGTGATCACCAGGTCAGCCGGGCCGAGGCGGCAGCCGGAGTCGAGCATCAGCCGGGCCACCTGTTCGCGCAGGGCCAGGTTGCCATGGATGTTGTCGTAGTACAGGCCAGGCATGTCCTGGCGCCGACTCAACTGGGCGAGGCTGCGCAGCAGCGGCTTGAGGGTGGGGCTGTCGATATCGGGCATGCCCCGCCCGAGTTGCACCACATCCTTGCGCGGGGTGCTGCGGATCAGCTCCAGCACCTGTTCCCACTGCGAGATATCCACCGGGCGCTGGGCCGGACGGCTCACGGCTGGCAGGGCTGGCAGGTGGCGGTGGTCGCTGACGAAGTAGCCGGACTTGGGCCTTGGCGAGACCATGCCGCTGTCCTCAAGCGTGCGGTAGGCCTGCTGCACGGTGCTCAGGCTCACCCCGTGCTCTGTGCTGAGTGCGCGCACGGATGGCAGCCGCTGCCCAGGGCGGTACAGGCCTTGTTCGATACGGGCACCCAGCAGCTCGGCAAGGTTCAGGTAGAGGGTCACGGCATACTCCTGCGCTGCAATGGCATAACGACCGGTACAGTTACCCTGAAAATACAGCATTCAGTCGGCCTACGGCCAATTCTGTATGGGAATAATAAGGCTGTATTGGATCTGTATTGCCGCTAGTGCCGACGCGCATGCTTTCTCCACGGTATCAACTGAATGGGAGAACGCAGCGATGAGTGGCATGAGCGATGTGCGCTTGCAACTGATGGCCAGGGAGCTGGAAGCCGGGCAGCAGGCCAAGGTGTTCAACGCGCCGCAGGGGCTGGGGCGCTGGGGGCTGATGCTGCATCGCTGGCACACCCGCAGGGCGCTGCTGCAGTTGACTGATGACGAGTTGCGCGATGTCGGGCTGAGCTGGGAGCAGGCGCGGATCGAGGGGCGTAAACCCTTCTGGAAGGACTGATCTGGCAGAGGCTGCGCTCCTGCACAGACCGCGTTGCTTTCAGACCAGCTCTTTAAGACGATGCCAGAGCATCCCCAACGCCAACAGCGGCGAGCGCAGGTGCTGGCCGCCAGGGAAGGTGATGTGCGGCACTTTGGCAAACAGGTCGAAGCGCCCGCTCTCCTGGCCGCTGATAGCCTCGCCCAGCAGGCGCGCTGCCAGGTGGGTGGCGTTCAGCCCATGCCCGGCGTAGGCCTGGGCGTAATACACGTTCGGCTGGCTGGCCAGGCGGCCCACCTGCGGCAGGCGGTTGGCACCAATGCCGATCATGCCCCCCC
>NZ_JABMCN010000227.1 GCF_013179515.1 Pseudomonas sp. CM27 | reverse complement strand
GGGCTTGCGGGCAATCCCTGCGCAGGCCAGCAGCCCGACAGCGGCGATAACTGATACTTGAAGCTCTTGAATCGGGATTGGCGACATCAGCCCCCTAGACCGGCGCTAATCTGCACCGGGGGACGTATTAGCTTCGAAAGGCTCAGCCGCAGGAGTATGGCGCCTTACTTCTCACAACTGCTCATAGGCCCTTTCGGAGGCTTCATGGGCCTCTACTGGCACTCCTCGGAAACAGGGCGCTCCGGGCATTAGCGGCACGCAAATGCCCTGTGGATGTTATTAGAGCTACGCGTTGATGTGTTGGTACTCTTGAGAGATTTTCTTTGCACTCCCCGTCAGAATCGCACCTTTAGGTTTTTCTTATGGGAACAGCCCAAAGGCCATAGGGTCAGCTCTTCAGATCAAGGGAGGGAGGAAGTCAAAGGTCATCTGATCTAGACACCGGAGGTGGACTGTCCGGAAAACTTTGCCGCAGCCTTGCAATTGCTTCGTACCCGCCGCGAGTCATCGCAGCAGGATTTGGCAGAGGCCGTCGACCCTAGCTACATCAGTCGTCTCGAAGCGGGTGCTCGATCTGTGACGCTAGACGTTAGCCAAGAGCTGGCGAAAGCACTGGGAGTGGATCCTTTGACCTTGCTGACGCTCGCTTACGCTGCAGAGCGCGGACAGACGCCACAACAGGTTTTGGATCACCTTGCAAAAGACCTTGAGTCCACCGGCTTGCTCTGCAGCGAGATACCGGCTCTGCCGTCGAAGAAGCCACACCCAAATGTCGCGGCATCCCTTGAGTTGAGAGAGCAAATCAAAGAGCTCGTCGATCAAGGCTATAGTAAGGCGGAGGTTGCGAGAAAGTTGGGGATTTCTCGGCAAACCGTCAGTAATCGTCTGAAGAAATCGTGAAGCTCAACGCGCAAGCGCCACGTCTTACAGCACAGCGGCGTAGGTGACTTTGATACCTGAATTGTGGACGGGTACAGGCCTCTGCCGACTCAGGCATAATGCATGCCCTGCATGCCTAGCTCCCTATGTCCTAAGGTCGTCCGAAAGTGGCTATTGGTGAACCCCGAAATTTGAATGACCTCTTCTATTTCGCGAAGGTCGTGGAGGCTGGTGGTTTCGCTGCGGCAGGCCGCCTGCTTGGCATCCCAAAGTCAAGGTTATCCCGCCGTATCGCGGAATTGGAGGAGCGGCTCAACGCTCGCCTCCTTCAACGCACAACACGCAAGTTGCAGCTCACTGCTTTAGGTGAACGGTACCTGCGCCACTGCCAGGCAATGCTCTTGGAAGCTGAGCAAGCCGATGAAGTGGTTGCCAGCGCAACCAGTGAGCCACGGGGCCCACTACGGGTGAGTAGCCCGGTCGGCTTGGCGAATCAATTCTTAAATCCACTGGTTCGTGATTTCCTCACCCGGTACCCACAAGTCCAGCTCGATCTGCTATTGGTCAATCGCCGAGTCGACTTGATCAATGAAGGTATCGATGTCGCGCTGCGCGTTCGCGAAGCCGAAGATGAAGAGCCAAATCTCGTCACCAAGCGCTTGCGTGAGGCTCGTACGGAGGTTGTGGCTTCTCCAGATTTCCTTGCCGCCCACCCTGTTTGTCACCCCAAAGAACTCATGGCTCTGCCCTTCCTGGGGGCTTTAGACTCTGACCGGCTGGCCAGAATGCGCTTGTTCAACCAGGCCGGCGAGCGGTACGAGATCGCTATGCCTGCCCGTTTGGGTGTCGAAGACTTCATCATGCGTAAGGAAGCGGCGCTGGGTGGTCTGGGCTTCACGGTTTTGCCGTTAATGCACTGTGAGAGCGAACTGGCCAACGGAGAGCTTGTTCGCATGCTTCCTGATTGGCATTGCGCCCCTGCGTGGCTCCAGGCGGTCTACCCGCACAGGCGTGGAGTGTTGCCGGCTGTCAGGGCTTGGTTGGATCACCTGGCACATGCGTTCGATCGCTGTGGTGACCGGCCTTTGTAAAAGGTGATGTTGCGTCCTTAGCCAATGCGTTGCTTTCAGTGGAGAGCTCCACCAGCCTCTCCTCCTCGGCTATCCTAATCTCAATCAATGAGCCTGATCAAAGTGCTGATTTTGATCATTCGTCAAAAGCAAAATCCTTCTATCCCGTTGATCGATAAAGGAAATATCAGTTTTGATCAATGGTTTCTCTAGGAAAACAGGTCACCTTTTCTATTTCGCCCGCGTGGTCGAAGCCGGCGGTTTCGCTGCTGCCGGTCGCCAGCTGGGCATCCCCAAGTCGCGCCTGTCGCGGCGTATCGCCGAGCTTGAGGAGCGCCTCGGCACCCGCCTGCTGCAACGCACTACGCGTCAGTTGAAGCTTACCGCGGTGGGTGAGCGTTACCTGCATCATTGCCAGGCCATGCTGCTGGAGGCCGAAGCCGCCGATGAAGCCGTGGCCAGCATGAGCAGCGAACCGCGCGGGCGGCTGCGGGTATCCTGCCCGGTGGCCCTGGCCCACGCCTTTCTGCCGGATGTCATCAGCCGCTTTCTCGAACAGTACCCGCTGGTGCAGCTGGACATGGTGCTGCTCAACCGCCGGGTCGATCTGATTTCCGAAGGCATCGACGTGGCCCTGCGGGTGCGCGACCTGGGCGATGAAGACCCGGCCCTGGTCACCCGCCGGCTGTGCCAGGCGCAGATGCAGCTAGTGGCCGCGCCCGGGTTTGCCGACCATATCCGTATACCGGATCAGTTGGCGTCGATGCCGGTGCTGGGGGCCGCCGAAGCAGACCGGCTGGTACACTTTCGCCTGTTCGGGCCCCATGGCAAACAGCAGGAAATTGCCTTGGAACCAAGGCTGGCCATTGATGATTTCGTAGTACGTAATGCTGCTGTACGGGCTGGTCTGGGGTTCACCGCACTGCCCAGCATGTTTTGCGAAGAAGAACTGAAACGCGGCGAGCTGGTGCGCCTGGTGCCAGACTGGTCACTGCCCGGTGGCTACCTGCAGGCGGTGTACCCGCACCGGCGCGGGTTATTGCCGGCGGTACGCGTGTGGATCGATCACCTGGCGGCGTCATTCGAGGCCTGTGGAGAGCGCTATGTCTGAACAGAAGATCAGCGAAGCCGACGTGGCGGCGTTTTGCCTGGGGCTGCCGGGGGCGCGGGAAGACTACAAATGGGGTGGCATCCGGGTGTTCTCGGTGGCGGGCAACAAGATGTTTGCGGTGCTCGACCTGGCGGGTGCCGGGTTGTCGTTCAAGGTGGCGGACGAGCTGTTTCTTGGCTACTGCGACCGCCCGGGAGTACGGCCTGCGCCCTATCTGGCGCGGGCGCGGTGGATCAGCATGGCCCCGCCCTACCCCATGGGCCGCGAGGAATTGTGTGATCTTTTGCAGCGCTCGCACCAGCTGGTAGTGCGGCGACTGCCCAAGCAGTTGCAGGTGGGGTTGTTGATGTAGAGGGCCTATGCCGGCCTATTCGCGGGTAAATCCCCTCCTGCAAACTGCGGTGATCCCTTGGAGCGGGTTTACCCGCGAAAGCGCCGGCACAGCCCACATCAACCAAAAGGCAGATACCGCCCGCCGAGAAACAGCCAGTCTGCCCAGATCACCTGGTGCAGCCCCACGATTCCCCAGAACACCAGCTGGTACGACACCTTGCGTGTCTTGTGCCTGAACAGCTGCTGCGCCAACAGCGCCCCCGGCCAGCCGCCCAGCAGCTCACTGGCATGCAGCACCTTCTCGGGGGTGCGCCAGGCCTGCGAACGCGCCTGTTGCTTGTCCTGCCAATACAGCAACAGGCTGATCAGGCTCATTGCCGGGTACAGCGCCAACGGCCACCAGGCTTGGTCGCTCCAGGCCATTTGCGCCGCCCCCAGGCCCGGCAACAGGCACAGCACGCCAAACAGCAGCAGTTTCAGGCGCACATTGCGCACGCCATCCAGCCGTTCCCCGCGCAGCGCCTCAGCCATGTGCCGTGGCCCAGTCAACCCAGCCAAACTGCCAGGTGGCCAGAATCAGCAGGCCAAACAAGATGCGATACCAGGCAAACGCCGCATAGCTGTGGTTGGCGATGAACTTGAGCAACGCACGCACCGCGATCATGGCAAAGATGAACGAGGTCACGAAGCCGATAGCAAACACCGGCAAATCGGCAGGCTGGAACAGATCACGGTACTTGTACCCCGAGTACACTGCGGCACCCACCATGGTCGGCATCGCCAGGAAAAACGAAAACTCTGTTGCCGCCTTGCGCGACAGGCCGAACAGCAGGCCGCCGATAATGGTCGAGCCGGAGCGCGAAGTGCCCGGGATCATCGCCAGGCACTGAACGAAGCCGATCTTCAGCGCATGGCTCCAGTTCATGTCGTCCACGTGATCGACCTCCACGCGGTGTTGACGGCGCTCGGCCCAGAGCATGATCACCCCGCCCACCACCAGCGCTGCCGCCACGGTAATCGGGTTGAACAGGTATTCGTGAATCAGGTCGGCGAACAACACACCCAGTACCACCGCCGGCATGAATGCCAGCAACAGGTTACCGGTAAACCGACGCGCCGTGGGCTGGCTGGTCAGGCCGAAGACCACATCGAGAATCTTGCCGCGAAACTCCCACACCACCGCCAGGATTGCCGCCAGCTGAATGATGATGTTGAAAGCCATGGCCCGTTCGCCGCCAAAACCGATCAGGTCGGCGACGATGATCTGGTGACCGGTACTGGAAATGGGCAGAAACTCCGTCAGCCCCTCCACCACGCCCAAGATGATTGCCTGGAAGGCAGTCCAAAAATCCATCATTCCCCCGATGGAGCGCTGCTCGCTGCAGGCCCCTTGTTCTTGATTTACTTGTGATTGCCGCACGCGGCCTGGCTGTTTTACAGCGACTGTTGGG
The DNA here is from genome assembly GCF_013179515.1 of Pseudomonas sp. CM27. Lineage (GTDB taxonomy): Bacteria > Pseudomonadota > Gammaproteobacteria > Pseudomonadales > Pseudomonadaceae > Aquipseudomonas. The sequence goes on along the minus strand of NZ_JABMCN010000227.1, from coordinate 5,246 downwards.
CGCAACGCCAGTGGAAAAGTTCACGCCTGTTAAAGGTTTCATCTAGCCCGGCCGAAATGCTAGCAGAGCACCTTTGCAATGGCTTTACCCGGCCCGCCGCAGATGGCTACAAAGATAGCACTTAGCCATTAGTCGGGTGTGGTTCGCCAGCAAAGCATGCTTGGATGCGTCTGAATAAAAAGAACAACGCAGGAGCGCCCGAATGAACACTCTGAGGTCGATGTCGATCAGCCGCCGCTTGTGGCTGATCCTTTTGTTGGCGGTGGCCATGCTGGTGCTGCTGGGCCTGCTGATGCTGCGCCAGATCCACGGTGACCTGTACCAGGCCAAGGCCGAAAAGACCCGCCATGTGGTGCAGACCGCAGCCGGTGTACTGGCCTATTACCAAGGCCTGGAGGCCGCCGGCACACTCAGCCGCGACGCAGCCCAGCAACAGGCATTGCAGGTGGTGCGCGCGCTGCGCTACGACCACGACGACTACTTCTGGATCAATGACCTGGGGCCGAAGATGATCATGCATCCGGCCAACCCCAAGCTCGACGGCCAGGACCTGTCGGCCATCCGCGACCCGGACGGCTTCGCCGTATTCAATGAAATGGTCGCTCTGGCCCGCCAGCAGGACGCCGGCCCGGTCAACTATCGCTGGCCCAAGCCTGGCGCCAGCGAGCCGGTGGCCAAGACCTCCTATATACAGCTGTTCAAACCGTGGGGCTGGATTATCGGCTCGGGCGTGTACATTGATGACGTGCAGGCCGAATTCGCCCGCCAGCTGCGCGATGCGTCGCTGGCAGGGCTCGGCATCGCGCTGCTGATGGCGCTACTGGTCATGGTGATTGCCCGCAGCATTGCCCGCCCCCTGCAGGAAGCCGTGCAGGCCATGGGCAACATCGCCAGCGGTGAAAGCGACCTGACCCGGCGCCTGGACACCCACGGCCGCGACGAAATCACCCACCTGGGCGAGCACTTCAACCGTTTCAACGGCAAGCTGCAAGGCGTAGTCGGCCAGCTGCAGGGGGCGGCTCATGCGCTGGCGCAGTCTGCCGGGCATGTCGGCGACAACGCCAGTGCCGCGCAACAGCACAGTGCCCAGCAATCGCTGCAGATGGACCAGGTTGCCACGGCGGTGAATGAAGTGACCTATGCCGTGCAGGACGTGGCCAAGACCGCCGAGCAGGCCGCCGGGGAAATGCGCACCGCGCAGCAGCAGGTTACGCATGGCCAGCAGGCCATCCACGGCAGCCTGGCGCAGATCGACCGGCTGTCGCTGACCATCGACCAGGCGGTGCAGGTGATCCGCGACCTGGCCGGGCACAGCACGCGCATCGGCGGTGTGCTCGATGTCATCCGCTCCATCGCCGAACAGACCAACCTGCTGGCGCTGAACGCGGCCATCGAGGCGGCACGGGCCGGGGAGCAAGGCCGCGGTTTTGCCGTGGTGGCCGACGAGGTGCGCCTGCTGGCCCAGCGCACGGCGCAGTCGACGGCCGAGATCCACACCATGATCGAGCACCTGCAGAGCCAGTCGGATGCTGCCGTGCGGGCTATCGATGCCAGCAGCGAGGCTTCGCGCCAGACGGTTGGGCAGGCGCGCGCGGCCGGTGCCAGCCTGGATGCCATCAACCAGGTGCTGAACAACCTCACCGCCCTGAATGCCTCCATCGCCAGCGCCACCTTGCAGCAGTCGCATGTGGTCGAGGAAATCAACCGCAATGTGCTGGATACCGCAGGGTTGTCGCAGCAGACCGCCGATGCGGCGCGTCAGTCGAGCGATGCCGGGCTGGCTTTGGGGCAATTGAGCGAAGCGCTGGAACAGTTGTTGCGCCAATTCCGTGTCTAGCCGGCGATCATAGCTCGACCCTTGCAGGAGCAGCCTTGTGCTGCGAAGAGGCCCTGGCGTCTTGCAAACACCAGTCGGCCTTGCCGGCCTCTTCGCAGCACAAGGCTGCTCCTACAAGTGCCTACACCTTCCTCTGCCGACAAGCTACAATCGCGCCCCTCCCCGCCCCCAAGGATCGCCGATGTCCGGCCTTGAACTCATCGCCGCCGTCCTCGGCGTCACCGCTGTCTGGCTCACGGTCAAGCAGAACGCCTGGTGCTGGCCGATCGGCCTGGTCATGGTGCTGATCTACGGCTGGCTGTTCTACGAGGTCAAGCTGTATTCAGGCATGCTGCTGCAAGTGGCCTATGCCGTTCTGCAGGTGTATGGCTGGTGGCAATGGAAGCGCCCCGGCCGCGCGCACGACGCCCGCCAGGTCTCGTGCCTGCCACGTCCGGCACTGCTCACCGGGCTGGCCGCCGGGGTCGCGCTTAGCGCCGCGCTGGGCGCCGCCATGGCCAGCTGGACCGATGCCGCCCTGCCCTGGCTCGACGCCACCCTCACCGGCTTCAGCCTGGTCGCGCAACTGTGGATGGCGCAAAAGCGCCTGCAGTGCTGGCCGTTGTGGGTGGTGGTGGACATCGTCTATGTGGGCCAGTACGTGCACCAACAGCTGTATTTCACCGCGGGTTTCTTCGCAGTGCTGACCCTGATCGCCGTACGCGGCTGGCACGAATGGCGCCGTGACCCGGCGTTGGTGCAGCCATGATCACTCGGCAGGCCATGAAAGTACTGGTGCTGTGCGGCCCAGAATCCAGCGGCAAAAGCTGGCTCAGCGGGGTGATCCAGGCGCATTTTGGCGGCGTGGTGGTAGCCGAGTACGTGCGCCACTTCATCGACCAGGAATGCCGCGACACCTGCTACGCCGATATCCCCACCATCGCCCGCGGCCAACTGGCCTGGGAGGACCACGCCCGTGAGCAGGCGCCACCGTTGCTGATTCTGGACACCCACCTACTCAGCAACATGCTCTGGAGCCAGGCACTGTTCGGTGACTGCCCGGCGTGGCTGGAACAGGCCCTGCTGGCACGGCGCTACGACCTGCACCTGTTGCTGAGCCCCCAGGGCGTCGACTGGGTGGGCGACGGCCAGCGCAGTCAGCCCGAACTTAGCGACCGCCAGCGCTTCTTTGACGACAGTCTCGCGTGGCTGCAACGGCACAACCAAGTGCACCAGATAATCGAAGGCAATTGGCCACAGCGCCAGTTGCTGGCGCTACAAACGGTTGCTACGCTCATTGATAGCGATACGCCAGCGTGCCCAACCGAGTGTTAAGCCACTGACACACCGTTGTGGGGTAAACCCCCCGAAAACGCGGGCCCTGCCCCCGCTTCGGGGACAGTGTCAAGCCAATGAAACACCCCTGCAAAATCCCTTCCAATCGAGGCCACGGCTGCCTCAGCCAGCAACCTGCGCGGACATCTGTTTCAGCGCTGAGACACAATGCGCCGCAATTTGTCAGCCTCTCGCCTTAACCTGTTGATCTGAAAACCATTCTCAAAAGCGGCACACCTTCTGCTCTGTTCCTCGCACCGCTGAACAGGAACAGCGCTCAGAGAAGGAATTGCCGCCGTGAGAAAAACCGACAAACGCTTCCATGGGTTGCTGCTGGTGGGCTGTGTACTCGGGTCGCTGAGCTTTGCGGCCCAGGCTGACAAAGGGATCATCATCATCACCCGCGATGTGCAGACCCGCAACGCAACCATTCCGCCGCTGATCCCCGACCCGAACCCCACCACCGTCAACGCCAACCCTTCCGCCTATGTGCTCAAGCAGACCAACGAGCTCAGTGATGGCGACTTTGCCAGCATCAGCAGTGGTGCAGGCATCAGCAACATGATCACCCAGCAGACCAACAACCTGGGCGGCAACCTCGGCAACCAGTCGCAATTGCCCAACTTGGCGGGCGGTCGGGGCACGGGCTCGGGCAACGGGATCTCCAACATGGTGAACTCGAGTGTGCAGCGTGGCCTGGCGCCGCTGCAGATTCTGACTGGCGGGGGCAAGTGAGATGAAACACACCCTGCTGGTAGTAGCCACCCTGTGCAGTGCGCCTGTTTTCGCTCAGTCACTGGTTCCGGTGATCAACAACGCCGACATCGACAACTCCGGCAGCGGCTATCAAGGCAACCTCACCGTCAACCAGGCTGCTGGCGACGCACAGCAACAGGCCAACGCCCGCGCCATCGCCGTCGGGCCTGAAGCGAACGCCAGCACGCAGATTCGCCAACGCCTGAATACCCCCGCCGCCCCCGCGATGGACGCCCGATCGAGCATCCAGGGCAACGCCTTCAGCAACGGCAGCGGCGCCCTGGGGGTCAACCAGAGCGCCGGCGCCAATACCCAGCAAGCCAACGCATTGAGCATCAGCATTGGCGCACAGCCGCAAAGCATCGACGACAGCGTCCTCATGCAACAGAACGTGGCGCTGCTCAACAACTCCGGCGCAACTGACATCCCAGCTGGCTATCGCCAGGTCACTACCAGTGACCAGGCCTTCACCGGTAGCCGAGGGGTGATCCAGTTGAACCAGAGTGCCGGGGTGGGAAACCGCATGGCCAACACCTTGAGCATCCGGGTCGCGGAATGACCCTTTCAGTCAAGAACGACACTTAACCTAACTAGAGTACGGAGAATCACCATGAAACCCTCGATGGCAATCAAGCCTCTGGTTTTCGCAATTGCTGCGGTCATGGCTGTTGCTGTACAAGCTGGGCAAAACGATCGGCGTAATGACCACCATAACGGCCACCATAACAATGGTCAGCACACGCCTCCACCTACCAAGATCCCTGTGTATGCAACGGCCAACGCCTGGGATACGCAAACCAGCACCAACAATCGCATCAGCAATGAAGGCACCATCAACGAAGCTGAAATGAACGAGTCGGGCGTAGGCTCCAGCGGCAACGTCGGAATCAACGTGGCGGCCGGTAACGGCAACCAGCAGGATAACGCCGCTGCCATCGCCAACGCCGGCTCCGAATCGAGCCTGGACAACAGCTTCGTGTTCGGCATGGCCAGTGCCACTGCCGACGTTGACCAGAGCAGCAGCCGCAACCGGGTCGACAACTATTCGACCCAGTCTTCGGCGGTGATGAGTGGTTCGGCCAGCGGTGCTGAAGGCAACATCGGTATCAACATTGCCGGTGGCGACCTCAACCAGCAGAAAAACACCATGGCAATCGCCAACACTGGTGCCCCGCTGGGTAATGCTTCCGCCACCGCGTCCGCAAACCAGGACGGCCCAGGCCTGATCGTGAACAACAGTGCCGACCGCACCTACCGTGTGGACACGCTGACCTTCACCACCTCGAAAAGCGGCTCGAGCTCACGTGAAGGCACGTTCAACTCATCCGATGACCGCAGC
>NZ_JABMCN010000226.1 GCF_013179515.1 Pseudomonas sp. CM27 | reverse complement strand
CCTGTGCGCCGTGATCATTTCGGTGTGGGGCTGGCGCGAGGTGTTCTACTTCTTTGCCGTACCCGGGATCCTGCTGTCAATCGCCTGGTACTTCATGGTTGCCGATCACCCCTCCAGGAGCCGCTTCGTTAACCAGGCCGAGTTGGACTACATCAGCGAGCCGGCAGGGACCGGCGGCACCGGAACCGCGGCAAGCAATACCGGGCGACCTGAAGTACGCAGCTTTGCTCGGCTGGATGCCTTCATTCGTCGACGCGAAATACCGCAGCTTGAAACCCGTCGCCAGGTGTTCGGCTCCTGGCAGATATGGGGCAGCGCGCTGAGCTACTGCTTCCAGCTGGGCGTGTCCAGCGTGCTGCTGGCCTGGATCCCGACTTATCTGATGACCGTCAAGGGCTTCTCGGTAATGAACATGGGCCTGGTCTCGGCAGCGCCTTGGGTCGGCGCCGTGTTGGGCAACCTGCTGGGTGGCTACTGCTCGGACCGCTTGCTGGCCGGACGGCGCAAGCCCGGGATGCTGCTGTCGGCCCTGGGTACCTCGGTGATGATGTACCTGTTGATCAACTCGCCTGCCGACCCATTGGCCTATGGGCTGCTGCTGATGGCCACGGGTGTGGTGCTGAGCCTGGGCTTTTCGTCCTATATGGTTTACCCAATGGCGCTGGCCAGCAAGCAGACCTTCCCGATTGCCAATGCCATCGTCAACATGGTTGGCCAGTTGGGCGCCGCAGCCACGCCATTCCTGACCGGTCTATTGCTCGACAGCTACGGCTGGAGCTACGTCTTCTCCTACCTGGCGATCGGTTCGTTCGTCAGTTTCGTGTTGCTGCTGACCATTATCGAGCCGGTCCCCAGAACGGCAGAGTCCTGAGGTCTTGCGCTGCACAATCTTTTATTTGATCACCGTACCAAGGAGCTGCTGATGAATACCGAAGACAAAGAACTGGTTGCGCTGTTCGAGGGCCTCGATACCCCCGGCGTATCGGATGCCATGGACAAGCTGGGCCTGCCAGGGCACTGTTTTGGCGTGATGCCGCTGGCCGATTACAAGCAAGTCGTGGTCGGCCCTGCATTCACCGTCCGCTATGTGTCCGCTAGCGTACCTCCCGGTACCGTGGGTGACTTCATCGAAGAGGTGAGCGAAGGCGATGTGGTGGTGATCGACAATGACGGCCGCACCGATTGCACCGTCTGGGGCGACATCATGACCCAGTACGCCGGCTCGCGAAAGATCGCCGCGACAGTGATCGATGGCGTCTGCCGCGATGTCAGCAAGGCTCTGGGTGACGGCTACCCGCTGTTCACCAAGGGCCGTTTCATGCGTACCGGCAAGGACCGGGTCGAGGTTGGCGCGGTCAACGAGCCGGTGTCCATCGGTCAGGCGCGGGTCTGCGCTCGGGATATCATCGTGGCCGACGCCAATGGCGTAGTGGTGGTGCCACGCGGGCGTGCCGGTGATGTCGCCCAGCTTGCCCGCCAGATCGAAGCCGTGGAGGCCGATATCCGCGCCGCCATCAGCCAGGGCAAGACCTTGAAGCAGGCCCGCGAGGACCTCGGTTACCACACCCTGCAGCGCAAAGGTTAAGCGCCTTTGGCAGGCCCGCTTCGCGCGAAGCGGGCCTGCTGGATTGGCCGCTATTGAACGCCGCATCACCGCTCTTTCCGGCATGGCTGAAATGCCCGGATTCAATAGCAGCCGTTTGCCCATACCATTAGACTTGCGCAGCCGCACTATGCGTTTTGCGCGCATCAGTGCCCCTCTACACGTTGGCGACGGTAAGCACCGACGTCGATCTCCTGCGCACATGAAGGCCGTTTGTGAACGCTGCTCTATGTCTCCCCGGACCCATCGGCATCCTTTGCCTGGGGGTACTCCAGATCATGGTCTGGGGTGGGTCTTTCTTTCTTCTGGCAGTCATGGGCGAGCCGATCCTGCGCGAGACCGGGTGGGATGGCCATTGGGTCTACGGCGCGCTGTCGCTGGGCTTGATGGTGTCTGCACTGCTGGCGCCACTGTCGAGCCGCTTGGTCGCGCGCTACGGTGGGCGCCGGCAGTTGGCCGCGAGTGGAGTCGTGGTGGGGGCGGGGCTGTTGCTCGTCGCCAACGCACACAGCCTGCAAGTGTTCCTGCTGGCCTGGGTGGTGATTGGCGTCGGCATGGCCATTGGTCTTTACGAAGCCCTGTTTGCCACCCTCGGCGCCTTGTATGCCGAGCGGGCGGGCAGGGCGATCACTGGCATCACCTTGATTTCCGGTTTTGCCACCACGATCACTTGGCCGCTGGTGGCGTACGCCATCGACCAGTTCGGCTGGCGGGTCACCTGTACCGCCTATGCACTTATGCTGATTGTCGCGGTCGCGCCGCTTTACCTCTGGGTACTGCCTGCGGGCCCGCACGGGGCCACAAGCAAGCCTGTGGCGGCGGCGACCGACGTCAGCGTCGACCGGCGTTTGTACCTGTTGCTCATGTGGATCTTCGCGTTCGGTGCGATCATCATGACCGCTGTTTCGGTGCAACTGGTGGCAGTGCTGCATGGGTTGGGCCATAGCCTGGCCACGGCAATCGCGCTGAGTGCGCTATTAGGGCCCAGCCAAGTGGCTTCGCGCGTGCTGCAGATCGTCGCCCGCAAACGACACCCGATCTGGACCGCCCTGGTGTCTTCAGTATTAGTGGCGGTGGGCGTGGCACTGGTTGCCCTGGCGCCTGGCGCAACGGCACTGGGGTTGTTGCTCTACGGCTGCGGCAACGGCCTGCGGGCCATCGTCCGGGGTTTGCTGCCTCTGGCGCTGCTGCCGCCGGCGCAGTACGTGGCGCTGATGGGCAAGATGTCGCGGCCTTCGCTGATCGGTCAGGCGCTGACGCCGCTGGTCGGTGGCTACCTGCTTCAGCAGTTTGGCGCCATGGCTGTGCTGGCAACACTCGCTGCCTTGGCCGTCGTCAATGTCGTGCTGGTGCTGCTGGTCATGCGCTCACTGCCGGGCCGGCCCGTGTGAACGCCAACCATCGAGGAGACAATTGCAATGTCACAATTGGACCGTGAAGAGCTGCTGATCGATGGCCCAGTGGGCAAGCTCCACCTGCTGCTCGATCATCCATCAACCTCAGCGAAGGGGGTGGCTATTGTTAGCCATCCGCAACCACTGTTGGGCGGCAGCCCCCGGCACACCGTGCCAGTGACCCTTGCCCGGCAGTTGTGTGCCAGCGGCTGGCTGGTGGTGCGGCCGAGTTTTCGTGGGGTGGGGTCAAGCGAGGGCAGTCATGATGGCGGCATCGGCGAGACTGCGGACAGCCAGTCGGTGCTCAAGCACATGGCTGGAATCATGCCAGGGCGGCCCATCGCCTTGATCGGTTTCTCTTTCGGCGCCCATGTGTTCGCAAGGCTGGCCTGCGCATCGGTCGGAGAGTTCGACGCCTTGGCCCTGCTGGGGCTGCCGGTCGGCGATGTACCGGGGGGCCGCCATTACCCGGCGCCGGACCTGCCCGACGATTGCCTGCTGGTGCACGGCGAGTGTGACCAGATGGCGCCCCTGGTCAGCCTGATGGACTGGGCCGCTGGCGAGCACCGCCGCGTATCGGTGTACGCCGGCGCCGACCACTTCTTCAAAGGCTGCCTGAGCCGGGTCGCAGAAGAAGTCTGCCGCTATCTGCAGGACAAACTGCCCGAAAGCCCGGTGTAGATGGCCATGCCTGCCAGGCATAGCTGTTAGACCCGAGGCGCCTCTTCCCCCAAAACGAAGCTATGCAAAGCTGTACCCGAGTTGGCACAAAAATAACAACAAGGGTAAGCGATCATGAATGCAGACATGAGCACGGCACGTCCGTTGACGCGCAAAGAGCGTACAACCGCAATTGTGGGCGTGTGTTCCGGCAACCTGGTGGAGTGGTACGACTTCTTCATCTATGCCTACACCTCCATCTACTTCGCATCACTGTTCTTCCCCGCTGGCGACCAGACCAGCCAGCTGCTGGCGACGGCCGGCATCTTTGCCGTCGGCTTTTTCATGCGCCCGCTGGGCGGCTGGATCTTCGGCTATATCGCCGATACCCGGGGGCGCAAGATCTCGATGATCATCTCGGTGTTCATGATGTGCGGCGGCTCGTTGATGATCGCGGTGATGCCCACGTATGCCACGGTGGGTGTCGCCGCGCCGGTGCTGCTGGTGATCGCGCGGCTGATGCAAGGGTTGTCGGTGGGCGCCGAGTACGGCACTGGCGCCACCTACATCAGCGAGGTATCCCGCGCCGGGAAGCGCTCGTTCTACGGCTCGTTCCAGTACATGACGATCATTGCCGGGCAACTGCTGGCGCTGCTGACGGTAGCGGTACTTCAACTGGTGCTGTCGGAACAGGACCTGAAGGCCTGGGGCTGGCGGGTGCCGTTCCTGATCGGCGCGCTGGCTTCGATCGTGGTGGTCATCCTGCGCCGCACCATGCGCGAGACAGCCACTGAAGCAGGGATGAAGAGCAAGGAATCCGGCTCGCTCCGGGGCCTGATGCAACACCGGCGTGCGGTGCTGCTCACCTTCACCATCACCATCGGCTGCTCGCTGTACTTCTATACCTTTACCGCGTACATGCAGAAGTTCCTGGTAGTGAGTGTCGGCATTCCGGCCCCCACGGTCAGCATCATCATGGCTTGCGCATTGGTGATCTTCATGCTGGCGCAGCCGGTGTTCGGCATGCTCGCAGACAAAATCGGCGTGCGCCGCAACATGATCTTGTTCGGCCTGCTGTCCACTTTCCTGGTTATCCCGTTGCTGTCCGCGATCAAGACAGTGCAGGACCCGCTCGCAGCGTTTGGGCTGGTGCTCGCCGGTTTGCTGATTGCAGCTTTCTATACACCGGTCACCGGGGTGCTCAAGGCCGACTTCTATCCACCGACTGTGCGCGCACTGGGTGTGGGCCTGCCTTACGCCGTAGGGGCCGCGATGTTCGGCGGTTCGGCCGAGTATGTGGCGCTGTCCTTCCGCTCTGTGGGAATGGAGCAGTACTTCTACCTGTACGTGGCGGCCATCGGCGCCATCACCCTGGTGTCGGCCTTGTTGATGCCAGACCTGGGCAAGCATGGTTATCTCGATGGCGACGGCAAGGTTGAGGAGAACATCGGCGTACGCAAGTTCATGGGGCGTAAATCCCTCCCTACCCACCCCAGCCATTGAGGCGAGGCGAGCATGACTGCTGAAAGGAAAAAGATCGTGCGCTTCGACGTCTGGTATCACCCGGTGATGGCCCAGACGTTCGAGGCTTCGCCAGGTGTCGTGCTGCAAACCGTTGCCCGTGACCAGTCGCCTGGCGTCATCCTGCAGGCGCTGCGCAGTTGCCAGGTGTTTCAGATACCCTCGGCGCGGGACGAGCTCCCACCGCAGTGGCGTATTACCGAGGCGCTGCTCGGGCAGTTGCCTGACCTGCTTTGTGTCTCTACCAATGGTGCAGGCTTTGACACGGTGGATGTCGAAGCCTGCACTCGCGCGGGTGTCCTGGTCGTCAACCAATCGGGCGCCAACGCCCAATCGGTGGCCGAAGCCACGGTGGGGTTGATGATCGATTGCGCGCGGCGGATCAGCGAATCGGACCGGCGCTTGCGCCGCGATCGCGGCTTTTCTCGCGAAGACCTGATGGGTAGCGAGTTGTGCGGCAAAAGCTTGGGTCTCATCGGTATCGGTGAGATTGGTACACGTGTCGCGCGCATAGCCCAGGCCCTGGGCATGCAGGTCCTGGCCCATGATCCCCTGCTGAGCGCGGAACAGATCGGCCAACGGGGCGCTACCAGTTGCACGTTGCAGAGCCTGTTGCAGCACAGTGATGTAGTCTCGCTGCATTGCCCACGTCTGGCCTCGACCTTGAACCTCATGAACGCGTCGGCTTTCGCAGCGATGCGCAAAGGGGCTGTATTCATCAACACTGCACGTGGCGGCTTGCATGACGAGGTCGCCCTTTATGACGCGTTGGCCTGCGGTCATCTTGGCGCTGCGGGAATCGACGTTTGGGACCAAGAGCCGCCTGCGCTGGATCATCCTTTGCTTGGCCTTGAAAACGTGGTCGGCCTGTATCACACCGCAGGCGTCACGCGCGAGGCGCGCAAGCGCATGGGCGCGTGGGCGGCAGAGCAGATTCTGCAGTTGCTGCGCGGGGAGCCGGGGCCACGCATGGTCAATCCGCAGGCGTTTGAAGCGTTCCGGCAACGGCTAAGGGGCAAGGATCATCGCGATACCTAGTACCGCTTGCAGCGTGCTCTGGCGGGCGCTGTTCCGCCAGAGACGGCTTAGGTCAGTGATCGGGCTGTAGCAAGGCATTGCACATCCGCAAGATGTGCTGCTCGATCCAATTTTCATCGAAGACCGTATTGCCAACCCGCAGACTGTTGCCGCTCTCGATGATCGCCAAGATGGCAACGACAGTTCGGGCAGGGTCGCTCACGCGGTACAGGCCTAGAGCGCACCCCCCCTCGATAATCTGGCGGAGTGGCTCGGCCAGTTGCCCCATTGCCCGCTCCAGCCAGAGCCGGTGGCGGTCGTCCAGGTGCCTGACTTCGTGACGAAGGACCATCTCCTCCTGGGGAAGGGCCACTTGCCGTGCCAGCGCAAAACGCACATAAGCATGCAGAGATTGAGGTTGGGCGCCGTTTTCCCAGGCCTGCTTGCGGCGTTCGATGATCTCCAGCACCACATTGAGCAGCAGATCCTGTTTGCAATCGACGTGATGGTAAAGGCTGCCGGGAAGAATGCCGACGCGCAGGGCCAGCTTTCTCATGGTCATGGCGGTATAGCCAATCTCGACCATCAGTTCGGTTGCAGCCTGGGTCAGGGAGGAGGGACAGGCACGGGCGGCTTCAAGCATAGGCCGGCAACCTCGAAAGTGCTCGCAGCACCTGGCAGAGCAGGCGTTTGCAGTGGCGCCGGGGCCGGGGTGTACCAGTGAGCAGACACATGTGGCACCTCTCTGGATAGGTGCCCCCGGTACCGCTCACCGCTGCGCGTCAGAACAGAGGTGGTGTGCGGTGCCGGGAGCGATAACGGAGGCTTCAGCCGGCTTGGAGCAGCATGGCCCGGGCGCGAAGGATCACGGGGGCGTCGACCATCTGGCCATCGAGGGTGAATACGCCGGCGCCAGTTTCAGCGTGTTCAACCACCCGCTGCGCCCAGTCCAGCTCGGCTGCCGAGGGCTTGAGCGCGGCGTGAATCACGTTGACCTGGCCAGGATGGATGCACAGAGCGCCGGCAAAGCCCATGTCCCGGGCGAAACGCACCTGGCGCTGCAGCCCGTCGGTGTCCTGAATGGCCGGGAACACGCCGTCCAGCGGCGCGGCCAGCCCGGCGACCCGGCTGTGCAGCAGCACCGCGTAGCGGGCATGGCCCAGCACCTGTTCGGCAGCGGCGCTGCCGGTGTTCAGCCCGAGGTCCAAGCCCAGGTCCAGGCTGCCAAACGACAGCCGATCGACGCCTGCTGCAGCCGCCAGGACGGGCAGGGCAGCCAGGCCCTTGGCACTTTCGATAATCGGCCACACCGCTTTGCCGGTGGCATGCACGCGCTCGATCTGGCCGACGGTTTCGGCCTTTGGCAGCAAAATGCCGACGACCCCGGCGTGGCGCTGGCACAGCGCCAGGTCGGCCTCATGGGCCCAGTGGCCTGGCGCGTTGACGCGCACCAGCACCTGGGCTTGGGATTGGTCGCGGAGAAACAGCTCAAGGTTGTCGCGCGCTTGTTCCTTGAGCGCTTCCTCAACGGCATCCTCGAGATCGACGATGACGCGGTCGGCGCCGCTGGCCAGGGCCTTGGGAATGCGCTCTGGGCGGGTGGCCGGTACAAACAGCGCGCTGCGTACGATTTCTGTATTCATGAGCGTGCCCTCTGGACGAATTCAATTTCGCCTACCTGCGCCTGGCCTGCCGGATTGCCCGCCCAGAGCTGCGCTTTGCCGTCGCCGGTCAGCCGTCCGCCGACCTCGAACGCATCCGGGCAGATCAGCGGGCGCACACCCCGATAGCTGAAACGGCGTACGCTCAACTGCGGATTGGCCCGCACGAAGGCGCGAAGGTTCAGCGTGGCGATCAGCGGACCGTGAACCACCAGCCCCGGGTAACCTTCGGTTTCGGTGACATATGGCCAGTCGTAATGGATGCGATGACCGTTGAAGGTCACCGCCGAATAGCGGAACAGCAGGGTAGGATCTGGTTGAACGTTTTCACTCCAATCGCCGTGGGGCATCGGCTCGGTGCCGCCAAGCTTGGGTGGCGAGGGCTCGCGGTAGACGATGTCCTGTTCTTCGACCAGGGCCCGCTGCCCATCCTGCACGTACTCATGCTGCACGGTGACGAACAGCAGGGAGCCGGTGCGCCCGTGCTTTTCCTCGACATTGAGGATGGTCGAGCGGCGGGATACCTGGGCATCGACCCGCAGCGGGCGCATGAACTCCATGCGCCCCCCGGCCCACATGCGGTTGCGGTTGTCCGCCGGCGGCAGAAAACCGCCCCGGGCTGGGTGGCCGTCGCCACCCAGCCCGGCCGCTTCGACCGGCTCCTGGAAAAACGCCCAGTGCCAGAGCGCGGGCAAGGCGTCGCCAGGGGCGGGAGCCGGCTCGCTCAAGGTAGCGGCAATACGCTTGACGAGGTTATGGCTGATGCGGTCATGGACGGTCTCGCTGCGGCCGATCCATGTTTGGAGTGCGGGTGAGCTCATTTTCTTATTGTCCTTTACAGCGTCGAAGTCAGTGCCGGGACGATCTCGAACAGATCGCCGACCAGGCCGTAATCAGCTATCTGGAAGATAGGTGCCTCTTCGTCCTTGTTGATAGCGACAATGACCTTGGAGTCCTTCATGCCGGCCAGGTGCTGGATAGCGCCGGAGATACCCACGGCGATGTACAGCTGCGGCGCCACGATCTTGCCGGTTTGCCCGACCTGCATGTCGTTAGGCACGAAGCCTGCGTCCACCGCGGCGCGCGAAGCACCGACCGCAGCGCCGAGCTTGTCGGCCAGGCTGTACAGGTGCTTGAAGTTGTCACCGTTGCCCAGGCCCCGGCCGCCGGACACCACGATCTTGGCGGCGGTCAGTTCGGGGCGCTCGGACTTGGCCAGCTCTTCGCCGACAAATGCCGACAGACCTGCATCTGCAGCCCCCGCCAGCGCCTCGATTGGCGCGCTGCCGCCTTCTGCCGGCGCGGCTTCAAACCCGGTGGAACGTACGGTGATGACCTTGACCGGAGCACTGGATTGCACCGTGGCAATGGCATTGCCGGCGTAGATCGGACGCTTGAAGGTGTCTGCGGACTCGACCGAAATGATCTCTGAGATCTGGTCGACATCCAGCAGCGCGGCCACCCGCGGCAAGAGGTTCTTGCCGTTGCTGGTGGCCGGGGCCAGCACATGGCTGAAGTCGCGACCCAGGTTGGCCACCAACGGCGCCACGTTTTCCGGGAGCTGATGGGCGTAGGCAGCATCGTCTGCGAGCAGCACTTTGGTCACCCCAGCGCACTGCGCGGCGGCGAACCCCACACCGGCCACGTCCTGGCCGGCTACCAGCAGCGCGATGTCGGCGCCGATCTGGCGGGCGGCGGCCAGGGTGTGCAGCGTAGGGGCGGCGAGGGTGTGATTGTCGTGTTCAGCAACTACCAGAATGCTCATCAAATCACCTTCGCTTCGTTTTTCAGCTTCTCGATCAGTTCGGCCACCGATTTGACCTTGATGCCCGCGCTGCGGGCAGCCGGGGCTTCAACCTTGAGGGTCTTGTTGGTGGAGGCCAGTGATACGCCCAGCGCGTCGGGAGTGACCATTTCCAGCGGCTTCTTCTTGGCCTTCATGATGTTCGGCAGTGACGCATAGCGCGGCTCGTTCAGGCGCAGGTCGGTGGTGACGATGGCTGGCATGTTCAGGGCCACCGTCTGCAGGCCGCCGTCGATCTCACGGGTAACCTCGAGCTTGTCAGCCGCCACGGCGACCTTGGAGGCAAAGGTGCCCTGGGCGTAGCCGGTCAGCGCGGCAAGCATCTGGCCGGTCTGGTTGTTGTCACTGTCGATGGCCTGTTTGCCGAGGATCACCAACTGCGGCTGCTCCTTGTCGACAACGGCTTTCAGCGCCTTGGCCACGGCCAGGGAATTCAACTCGTCAGCGGCTTCGACCAGGATGGCCCGGTCGGCACCCAGGGCCAGGGCAGTACGCAGTTGCTCCTGGGCAGTGGTCGGGCCGACGGAAACCACGACGATCTCGGTCGCAACGCCTTTTTCCTTCA
>NZ_JABMCN010000225.1 GCF_013179515.1 Pseudomonas sp. CM27 | reverse complement strand
ATGATCTTGAACGCTTCGGTAACGCGCTCTTTGGTAGCACCACCGCCAACGTCGAGGAAGTTGGCTGGCTTGCCGCCATGCAGGTTGACGATGTCCATGGTACCCATGGCCAGGCCGGCACCGTTGACCATGCAGCCGATGTTGCCTTCCAGCGCCACGTAGTTCAGCTCGAAGCTGGCAGCGTGGGCTTCACGAGGATCGTCCTGCGACGGGTCGTGGAAGGTTTTCAGCTTGGGCTGACGGTACATGGCGTTTGCGTCGATGTTGATCTTCGCATCCAGGCAGTGCAGGTCGCCGTCGGCCTTGATGACCAGCGGGTTGACTTCGAGCAGGGCGAGGTCGTGTTCTTTGAACAGCTTGGCCAGGCCTACGAAAATCTTGGCGAACTGTGCAACCTGCTTGCCTTCCAGACCCAGCTGGAATGCCAGTTCACGACCCTGGAACGGCTGAGCGCCGACCAGTGGATCGATAGTAGCCTTGATGATCTTCTCAGGAGTTTCGTGAGCGACTTTCTCGATGTCCACGCCACCTTCGGTGGAGGCCATGAACACGATACGGCGGCTCGAGCGATCGACTACAGCGCCCAGGTACAGCTCTTTGGCGATGTCAGTGCAGGATTCGACCAGGATCTTGGTCACTGGCTGACCGTTGGCGTCGGTCTGGTAGGTTACCAGGCGCTTGCCCAACCATTGCGCAGCGAACGCCTTGGCGTCTTCCTTGCTGCGAACCAGCTTGACGCCGCCCGCCTTGCCGCGACCACCTGCGTGAACCTGGGCTTTGACAACCCACTCGTTCCCGCCGATCTTGTCGCAGGCTTCTGCTGCAGCTTCAGGGGTGTCGACTGCGAAACCCTTGGAAACTGGCAGGCCGTATTCAGCGAACAGCTGCTTACCCTGATACTCGTGAAGATTCATGCTTTTTACCGTCTTCGTTAGGTACTGCGCTTCGGCGCTGCGCCATTACTGGCGCCGCACCACCTGTGACCGTTGACCCCGGGTTTTCCCGTGTGATCCGGTCCGGCGGACTTTCCGCGGTGAGTCATGCACGCAAGACTCACGACGGGCAGCCCGCCGTGGTTTCTTATAATTAACGCTTCTTACGGTTGGCCACGTGAATGGCGCCGCCATTCACCGCCAGCGCTGCTTCATGCAACGCTTCGGACAGGGTTGGATGGCTGAAGACCATCATGCCCAGGTCCTCGGCACTGGTGCCGAATTCCATTGCGATTGCGCCCTGCTGCACCAGTTCGGCAGCCGATGGGCCAATCACGTGTACACCCAGAACGCGGTCAGTCTTGGCATCGGCGATGACCTTGACGAAACCACCGGTGTCGTTGGCCGCCATCGCACGGCCGCTGGCAGCGAACGGGAAGGTGCCTACGTTAACCTCAACACCCTCGGCCTTCAAGGACTGTTCGGTCTTGCCGACCCATGCGATTTCCGGGTGGGTGTAGATAACCGAAGGGATCAGGTCGTAGTTCATCTGGGCCTTGTGGCCCTTGATGCGCTCAACCACCATGATGCCCTCTTCCGAGGCCTTGTGGGCCAGCATCATGCCGCGTACCACGTCACCGATGGCGAACACGCCCGGCACGCTGGTGGCGCAGTGATCGTCGACGAAGATGTAGCCACGCTCATCGATGGTCACGCCGCTGTCCGAAGCCAGCAGGTCGGTGGTCACCGGGCGACGGCCGACCGCAACGATCAGCTTGTCGAAGGTAATCTTCTGCTCGCCTTCGGCGTTGGTGTAGGTGACTTCGACTTCGTCGCCGTTGACTTTCGAGCCGGTGACGCGCGCACCCAGCTTGATGTCCAGGCCTTGCTTGGTCAGGGTCTTCTGGGCTTCTTTCGACACGGCGGTGTCGGCAGCCATCAGGAAGGTGTCCAGGGCTTCCAGGACGGTGACTTCAGCACCCAGGCGAGCCCACACCGAGCCCAGCTCCAGGCCGATGACGCCGGCGCCGATAACGCCCAGGCGCTTCGGTACGGTCTGGAATTCCAGGGCGCCGGTGGAGTCGACGATGACGTTCTGGTCGACCGGAGCCGGCGGAATGTCGATCGGACGCGAGCCGGAAGCCAGGATCACGTTGTCGGCTTCGATGACTTCGGTGGTGCCGTCAGCCTTGGTCACTTCGACTTTCTTGTTGGCCAGCAGTTTGCCGTGGCCCTGGATCGAAGTAACGCCATTGGCCTTGAACAGGGTGGCAACGCCGCCGGTCAGGTTCTTGACGATGCCAGCCTTGCGGCCAACCATCGCGGCCACGTCCATCTTCACTTCGCCAGTGGAGATACCGTGCACGTTGAAGCTCTCTTTGGCTTCCTTGTACTTCCAGGAGCTGTCCAGCAGCGCCTTGGACGGGATGCAACCTACGTTAAGGCAGGTGCCGCCCAGGGCCAGCTTGCCCTCGCCGTCGGTGTATTTTTCGATACAGGCAGTCTTCAGACCAAGTTGGGCGGCCTTGATGGCAGCTACATAGCCGCCAGGACCTGCACCAATCACCACTACGTCGAATTTCTGGGTCATAAAAGATTCCTTATCAGCAACAAGCTACAAGCCAAAAGCTGCAAGCCTACACGCTTCTACTTGAAGCTTGCAGCTTGCAACTTGTGGCTGTTTGATTAGATGTCCAGCAGCAGGCGAGACGGATCTTCCAGCAGGTTCTTGATGGTGACCAGGAAGGTTACCGCTTCCTTGCCGTCGATCAGGCGGTGATCGTACGACAGCGCCAGGTACATCATCGGACGGATCACGACCTGGCCATTGATGGCCATCGGGCGCTGGATGATGTTGTGCATGCCGAGAATGGCGGCCTGCGGCGGGTTGACGATCGGGGTCGACATCATCGAACCGAAGGTACCACCGTTGGTGATGGTGAAGGTGCCGCCGGTCATTTCCTCGATCGACAGCTTGCCGTCACGGGCCTTCTTGCCGAAGGTGGCGATGCCGTTCTCGATTTCAGCCAGGCTCATCGACTCGGCGTTACGCAGTACCGGTACCACCAGGCCACGGTCGCTGGATACGGCAACGCCGACGTCGGCGAAGCCGTGGTAGACAATGTCGTTGCCGTCGATCGAGGCGTTGACTGCCGGGAAACGCTTCAGCGCTTCGGTGGCGGCCTTGACGAAGAACGACATGAAGCCCAGGCGCACGCCGTTGTGGGTCTTCTCGAACAGGTCCTTGTACTTCGAACGCAGGGCCATGACTTCGGTCATGTCGACTTCGTTGAAGGTGGTCAGCATGGCCATGTTCGACTGGGCTTCGACCAGGCGCTCGGCGATCTTGGCGCGCAGGCGGGTCATTGGCACGCGCTTCTCGGTGCGGTCGCCAGCGGCGGTCACAACCGGGGCTGCAGCGGCAGCGGCAGGCTTGGCAGCAGGAGCCGCGGCAGGCGCGGACTTCTTGTTGGCGACTGCAGCAACCACGTCTTCCTTGGTGATGCGACCACCTTTGCCGGTACCGGCCACGGTAGCCAGGTCGATGCCGTTTTCTTCAGCCAGCTTGCGCGCGGCCGGGGCGGCAACCGGGTCGTCTTCGCCAGCGTCGGCAGCAGCGCCAGCCGGGGCAGCAGCGGCCGGGGCTGCAGCTGGGGCAGCAGCAGCGGCAGCGCCTTCAACGATCGAACCCAGTACTTCGTCGGACAGGACGGTATCGCCCTCGCCCTTGACGATGTCGCCCATCACGCCATCAGCGGTAGCCAGTACTTCCAGGACGACCTTGTCGGTCTCGATGTCGACGATCAGCTCGTCACGCTTGACGGCTTCGCCCGGCTTCTTGTGCCAGGTGGCAACGGTGCCATCGGCAACCGATTCCGGGAAGGTTGGGGCTTTGATCTCGATAGCCATTATCTGTGTTTCCTTAAATTCGGTTTCAGGTGCGCGAAGGTGTTAGACAGTGAAGGCGTCTTGCAGCAGTTTTTCCTGCTGTTCGGCGTGCTTCGAAGCGTAACCACAGGCTGGCGCGGCAGAAGCGTCTCGGCCGGCGTATTCCAGGACCAGTGCCTTGTTGTGGCGGCCCAGGATACGGCGCATGTGGTGCTGGCTGCTGTACCAGGCGCCCTGGTTCATCGGCTCTTCCTGGCACCATACGGCGTGCTTGAGGTTGCTGTATTGACCCAGGATTTCGACCAGGTCGTCCTCCGGGAACGGGTACAGCTGCTCGAGACGCAGGATGGCGATGTCCTCGCGGCCTTCGGCACGGCGTTTTTCCAGCAGGTCGTAGTAGACCTTGCCACTGCACAGCACCAGGCGCTCGACCTTGGCCGGATCGATCGCGTCGATTTCCGGGATCACGGTCTGGAACGAGCCTTCGGCCAGGTCTTCCAGGGTCGAGATGGCCAGCTTGTGGCGCAGCAGCGACTTCGGCGTCAGCACCACCAGCGGCTTGCGCAGCGGGCGGATCACCTGGCGACGCAGCAGGTGGTAGATCTGTGCCGGGGTGGTCGGTACGCACACCTGGATGTTGTGCTCGGCGCACAGCTGCAGGTAACGCTCCAGACGCGCAGAGGAGTGCTCCGGGCCCTGACCTTCATAACCGTGTGGCAGCAGCATGGTCAGACCGCACAGGCGGCCCCATTTGTGCTCGCCGCTGGTGATGAACTGGTCGATCACCACTTGCGCACCGTTGGCGAAGTCACCGAACTGGGCTTCCCAGATCACCAGCGCGTTCGGCGTGGTGGTCGAGTAGCCGTATTCGAAGGCCAGTACCGCTTCCTCGGACAGGAACGAATCGTACAGGTCGAAACGTGGCTGGCCCGGGAACAGGTTCTGCAACGGAATATAGGTGCTGGCGTCCTTCTGGTTGTGCAATACCGCATGGCGGTGCGAGAAGGTGCCACGGCCGATGTCCTGGCCGGTCATGCGGATCGGGTGACCTTCGAACTGCAGGGTGGCGTAGGCCATGGTCTCTGCATAACCCCAGTTGATCGGCAAGCCACCGGCCTGCATCTTCTGACGGTCTTCGTAGATCTTCGATACCTGGCGCTGGACGACAAAGCCTTCAGGCAGCTCGAGCAGCTTGGCCGACAGGTCCTGCAGGGTCTTGAGGTCGAAGCGGGTGTCGTGACGCGCGGTCCAGGCATGGCCCAGGTACGGACGCCAGTCGACGAACAGCTCGCGGTTCGGCTCCTTGACCAGGCTTTTTACAACGTGCAGGCCATTGTCCAGCGCGTTGCGGTACTCGTCGATCTTGGCCTGGGCGCGGTCGGCGTCGATGCGCCCGGCCTTGATCAGTGCCTCGGCATACAGTTCACGGGTGGTGCGCTGCTTGCTGATCTGCTGGTACATCAGGGGCTGGGTGCCGTTCGGCTCGTCAGCCTCGTTGTGGCCGCGACGACGGTAGCAGACCAGGTCGATGACCACGTCACGCTTGAACTGCATGCGGTAATCGATGGCCAGCTGGGTCACGAACAGCACGGCTTCCGGGTCATCGCCGTTGACGTGCAGGATCGGCGCCTGGATCATCTTGGCAACGTCGGTGGCGTACTCGGTGGAGCGCGCGTCCAGCGGGTTGCTGATGGTGAAACCGACCTGGTTGTTGATCACGATGTGCACGGTACCGCCGGTCTTGAAACCGCGGGTCTGCGACATCTGGAAGGTTTCCATGACCACGCCCTGGCCAGCGAACGCAGCGTCGCCGTGGATCGAGATCGGCAGCACCTTGTCGCCAACGGTGTCGTTGCGGCGGTCCTGACGGGCGCGCACCGAACCCTCGACCACTGGCGAAACGATTTCCAGGTGGGACGGGTTGAACGCCATGGCCAGGTGCACTTCGCCACCGGTGGTCATCACGTTCGAGGAGAAGCCCTGGTGATACTTCACGTCACCGGAGCCCAGCTCGTTCATCTTCTTGCCTTCGAACTCGTCGAACAGCTCGCGCGGGTTCTTGCCGAAGGTGTTCACCAGCACGTTCAGACGGCCCCGGTGGGCCATGCCGATGACGACTTCCTTGGTGCCGTAGGAGCCGCAACGCTGGATCATTTCGTCCAGCATCGGGATCAGGCTCTCGCCACCTTCAAGGCCGAAGCGCTTGGTGCCTGGGTACTTGGTGCCCAGGTACTTCTCAAGGCCCTCACCGGCGGTCACGCGCTCGAGCAGGTGGGTCTGCACGTCGGCGGAAAACTCCGGACGGCCGCGCACGCTTTCGAGGCGCTGCTGGAACCAGCTGCGCTGCTCGGAGTCGACGATGTGGGTAAATTCGGCGCCAATGGTGCGACAATATGTCTTCTGGAGTGCATCGACGATGTCGCGTAGGCTCGCCTCCTCTTTGCCGATGAACAGGTCGCCGGCACGGAAGGTCGTATCAAGATCGGCATTGGTCAAGCCGTAGTGATTGATCGACAGGTCTACGGGCGCAGGGCGCTGCCACAACCCCAACGGGTCGAGCTTGGCAGCCTGATGGCCGCGCATACGATAGGCCTGGATCAGTCGCAGAACTTCAACCTGCTTCTTCTCGTGTTCACTGCTCACGCTCCCGGCAGATACCGGTTGGGCGCGGCGCTGGTTCTTTGCCAGCAGTACGAAATGGTCGCGGATTGTCGAGTGCGATACATCGGTAGCGGTGCTGCCGTCGGCGGGCAACTTCTGGAAGTAGGTGCGCCACTCTTCTGGCACAGCGTTAGGGTCGTGCAGGTAGAGCTCGTAGAGCTCTTCCACATATGCAGCGTTACCACCTGAGAGGTGGGCGCTTTCCCACATGCGCTGCATCACGCTTTCTTGCATGCTTGGTCACCCTCGATTAGGGGACTGATCGGCGAGAGCCACAGCAAACCTGGAAAAGTCCGAATAAAGCGACTGAACCACGCCACTTGGATCCTGCTGATTTTCCGGGTACCAGCCCGGAAAGCCCCTGCTGGTCTCATATCTTCATAGGTAATGAGCGCGGGCTTTGTGGGCCCTTGCTCGGGTTTTACCTCAGTGCGGGCTCACCACCCGCACCTCGGCTTACTGCAGGTACAACACTTTGTATCAGGTGCCGCTTTGCAGCAGCATGTTACGTACGTGACCGATTGCCTTGGTCGGGTTCAGACCTTTCGGGCAAACGTTTACGCAGTTCATGATCCCGCGGCAGCGGAATACGCTGAACGGGTCATCCAGGGACGCCAGGCGCTCCTGAGTCTTGGTGTCGCGGCTGTCGGCCAGGAAGCGGTAAGCCTGCAGCAGAGCGGCCGGACCCAGGAACTTGTCCGGGTTCCACCAGAACGACGGGCAGGAAGTCGAGCAGCAAGCGCACAGGATGCACTCGTACAGACCGTCCAGCTTGTCGCGGTCTTCCGGCGACTGCAGGCGCTCGATGGCCGGCGCCGGGGTGTCGTTCTGCAGGAACGGCTTCACCTTCTCGTACTGCTTGTAGAAGATGCTCATGTCGACCACCAGGTCACGAATGACCGGCAGGCCTGGCAGCGGGCGCAGAATCAGCTTGTTGCCCTTGACCACACCCGACAGCGGGGTGATGCAGGCCAGACCGTTCTTGCCGTTCATGTTCATGCCATCGGAACCGCACACACCTTCACGGCAGGAGCGACGGTACGAGAAACCCTCGTCCTTTTCCTTGATCAGTGCCAACACATCGAGAACCATCAGGTCCTTGCCGCCGGTATCGACGTCGAACGACTCCATCTTGGGCGCCGAGTCGGTGTCGGGGTTGTAGCGATAAACTTCGACTTTCAACATAGCAGCCACCCTTAGTAAGTCCGGATTTTTGGTTCGAAGGCCGGTACGGTCTTCGGCGCAAAGTTGACGCCACGCTTGGCAACGCGCTTCTCACCCGGGTAGTACAGGGTGTGGCACAGCCAGTTTTCGTCGTCACGGTCTTCGAAGTCTTCACGGGCGTGAGCGCCGCGGGACTCTTTACGGGCTTCGGCCGCGATGGCGGTAGCTTCGGCGACTTCCAGCAGGTTCTGCAGCTCCAGCGCTTCGATACGCGCGGTGTTGAAGGCCTGGGACTTGTCGTTGATCTTGACGTTGGCGATGCGGTCACGCAGGCCGGCCAACTGCTCGATACCCTTCTGCATGTATTCGCCGGTACGGAATACACCGAAGTAGTTCTGCATGCAGCTCTGCAGTTCGCGCTTGAGGCTGGCAACGTCTTCGCCAGTGGAGCGCTCGTTGAGCTTGTTCAGGCGGTTCAGGGCAACATCGATGTCGGTGTCGCTGGCGTCGAGGTGCTCGATGCCGTCGCTCAGCGCCTTCTCCAGGTGCAGGCCGGCAGCACGGCCGAACACCACCAGGTCGAGCAGCGAGTTGCCGCCCAGGCGGTTGGCACCGTGAACCGATACGCACGCCACTTCACCTACTGCGAACAAGCCAGGGATGATGTGATCCTTGCCTTCTTCGTCCATGGTGATGGCCTGGCCATGAATGTTGGTGGCAACGCCGCCCATCATGTAGTGGCAGGTCGGAACGACCGGCACCGGCGCGACCACAGGGTCGACGTGGGCGAAGGTCTTGGACAGTTCGCAGATACCTGGCAGGCGGCTGTGCAGCACTTCCTCGCCCAGGTGGTCCAGCTTCAGCAGTACGTGGTCCTTGTTCGGGCCCACGCCGTTGCCGGCGATGATTTCCTTGACCATGGAACGGGCAACCACGTCGCGGCCGGCCAGGTCTTTCGCGTTCGGCGCGTAACGCTCCATGAAGCGCTCGCCGTGGGCGTTGATCAGGTAACCACCTTCACCGCGGCAACCTTCGGTGACCAGTACACCGGCGCCGGCGATGCCGGTCGGGTGGAACTGCCACATCTCGATGTCCTGCACCGGTACACCGGCACGCAGGGCCATGCCGATACCGTCACCGGTATTGATCAGGGCGTTGGTGGTGGAGGCGTAGATACGGCCTGCACCGCCAGTGGCCAGAACGGTGGCCTTGGACTTGATGTACATGGTTTCGCCGGTTTCGATGCAGATCGCGATCACACCGACAAAAGCGCCTTCCTGGTTCTTCACCAGGTCAACGGCATAGTACTCGTTGAGGAAGGTGGTACCGGCTTTCAGGTTGCCCTGGTACAGGGTGTGCAGCAGCGCGTGACCGGTACGGTCGGAAGCGGCACAGGTACGGGCGGCCTGGCCACCTTTACCGAAGTCCTTGGACTGGCCACCGAACGGACGCTGGTAGATACGGCCGGTTTCGGTACGCGAGAACGGCAGACCCATGTGGTCCAGTTCGAAGACCGCAGCCGGGCCTTCCTGACACATGTATTCGATAGCGTCCTGGTCACCGATGTAGTCGGAGCCCTTGACGGTATCGTACATGTGCCAGCGCCAGTCGTCGTTCGGGTCGGCCGAAGCGATGGCGCAGGTGATGCCGCCCTGGGCGGATACAGTGTGCGAACGGGTCGGGAAGACCTTGGTGACTACGGCGGTCTTGTGGCCGCCTTGAGCCAGTTGCAGCGCTGCGCGCATGCCGGCGCCGCCGCCACCGATGATGATGGCGTCGAAGGAAATGGTTGGAATGCTAGCCATGGATCAGATACCCCAGAGAATCTGCACACCCCAGACGAAGTAAGCGAACATCGCAACGCCGCATACCGCCTGGAACAGGAAACGAATCGCAGTTGCCGACTTGCCGAACGACATTGGCGTCAGGTAGTCGGTCGCAATGGTCCACATGCCGACCCAGGCGTGAGCGCCCAGGGCAACGAGGGCCAGCAGACTGAAGATCCGCATCGCGTTGTTGGAGAACAGACCATGCCACTGGGTGTAGTCGATGCCTGGGTGGGCGACCACGTAGCCGATCAGGAAGATGAAGTAAGCCGCGAGAACGACCGCAGATACGCGCTGCGCCATCCAGTCATAGAGGCCCGAACGCGACAGGTTCGTGACATTGGTTACCATACCCAAACTCCCACCAGAACGATCAGCACCACGGAGATGACAATCACGATTTTCGAGCCCAGTTTGCCGCCTTCCAGCGTCTCACCGATGCCCATGTCCATGATCAGGTGGCGAACACCTGCCACCAGGTGATACAGCAAGGCGGATAGCAGGCCCCAGGTCACGAACTTGGCCAGCGGGCTGGTCAGACACGCCTTCACCTCACCGAAGCCTTCCTCGGAACCCAGCGATTTGCCCAATGCGTAAAGCATGATGGCAAGGCCGATGAACAGGATGACGCCGGAGATACGGTGCAGAATGGACGTGTACGCGGTGACAGGGAGCTTGATGGTCCTTAGGTCTAGGTTTACAGGTCGTTGGCTTTTCACGGCTTTTTTCACACTGAAGAGCCCCTAGCGAATCAGGGCAAAGTTGTTGGTAAGTGTACTGGT
>NZ_JABMCN010000224.1 GCF_013179515.1 Pseudomonas sp. CM27 | reverse complement strand
TCAAGTGATTGACTGACGGAATTTTCATTTCGCTTTAACTCGGCAATCAGGATTCCCACTCACGCATGCGCACCCTGCAGTGCTTCATGGCATTGACGATGTGCTTTTCCACCACGCTGCGGGACACGCCCAGGTGTTCGGCAATCTGCTGGTGCGACAGGCCTTCGAGCTTGCGCAGCAAAAAACATTCGCGGCACACCTGGCCCAGTTCATCCAGCGCGCGCTGCATCAGCGCCAGGCGCTGATCGAGCTGCATGTCATGCGTGAGCGCCGGGCTGTGCCAGCGCTCGTCGCTGTCCAGCACCTCCAGCGGCTCGGACTGGCGCACCAGATGGCGCCGATGGCGGTCGACCACCAGGTTGAGCGCGGTGCGGTAGAGGAAGGCGCGCGGGTGCTCGATGCGCTCGGCGTCAGTGCGCTCCAGCACCCGCAGGTAAGCATCGTGCGCCACGTCCTCGGCGGCCTGGCGACTGCCCAGGCGGGCGGAGAGGAAGCCCACCAGTTCGCGATAATAATGTTCCACGACGTTACCTGAGATCGTCCTGCCAGCTTATGCCCGAAAATCCTTTCAGGCGGCAACGCGGGACCGAGTGATGTCAACGTGCGATCTTACAAATTATAATTATTCTCAGCAACAGGGGTGTGTCTGAAGAGGTTTGCCGCCACGAAGTTGTCAGCCCCAACCCGACATCCGCTAAATCCCCCCCTCCCGCTCTCGTCTATCTGGCACCCGGTCCGCGCCTGCCACCCGCGCGTACCCACACCCCTCGGCTGGATGTCTGCATGAGACCTTTAACCAACACCCGTCGCCGTGTCCTGCTCACCGGCCTGGGCCTGCTCGGCCTTGGCAGCCTGCTGGCCTGGAAGACCCTGCCCTACGGCGCGCAGCCGCTGAGCACGGTTGCCGTGACCCGCGCCGACATCGAAAGCAGCGTAACAGCGCTGGGCACCCTGCAGCCGCGGCGCTACGTGGACGTTGGCGCACAAGCGTCCGGGCAGATCCACAAGCTGCACGTCGAAGTCGGCGACACGGTGCGCAAAGGCGAACTGCTGGTCGAGATCGACCCCTCCACCCAGCAGGCGCGGCTGGATGCCGGGCGCTTCTCGATCGATAACCTCAAGGCCCAGCTGGCCGAGCAACGTGCCCAGTACCTGCTGGCCCAACAGCAGCTCAAGCGCCAGCGCGACCTGGCCGCCGCCGGCGCCACCCGTGACGAGGACGTGCAAACCGCCGCCGCCCAGCTGAAAGTCACCCAGGCGCGCATCGACATGTTCCAGGCGCAAATCCGCCAGGCCCAGGCCAGCCTGCGCAGCGACGAGGCGGAACTGGGCTACACGCGTATCTACGCGCCCATGGACGGCACGGTGGTGGCGGTGGATGCCCGTGAAGGGCAAACCCTCAACGCCCAGCAACAGACGCCGTTGATCCTGCGCATTGCCAAGCTCTCGCCGATGACCGTATGGGCCCAGGTGTCGGAGGCCGACATCGGCAAGGTACAACCGGGCATGACCGCCTACTTCACTACCCTGGCCGGCGGCAAGCGCCGCTGGACCAGCACCGTGCGGCAGGTGCTGCCGATCCCGCCCAAACCGCTGGAGCAGTCCAGCCAGGGTGGCGGCAGCCCGGCCAGCGTCAGCAATGGCAGCGCCGGCAGCCAGGTAGTGCAGTACAGCGTGTTGCTGGATGTCGACAACCCGGACGGGGCGCTGATGGCCGAGATGACCACCCAGGTGTTCTTTGTTGCAGGCCAGGCCAGCCAGGTGCTGACCGTGCCACTGGCGGCGCTGGAGGACGGCGACGACCTGCGCCTGGCGCATGTGCTTACCGGCGAGGGCAAAGTGGTGCAGCGCCAGGTACGCACCGGCCTCAGCGACCGCCTGCGAGTGCAGGTGCTGGAGGGGCTCGACGAAGGCGAGCGCCTGGTCATTGGCGCCCCTGGCGTGAGCGGAGGCTGAATGAGCACGCCATTGATCGAGCTGGTCGACATCCGCAAGTCCTACGGCGGCGTCGAAACGCCCAAGGTCGACATCCTTCACGGCATCAGCATGCGCATCCACCCCGGTGAGTTCGTCGCCATCGTCGGTGCCTCGGGCTCTGGCAAGTCGACCCTGATGAACATTCTTGGCTGCCTCGACCGGCCTACCTCCGGCAGCTACCGGTTTGCCGGCAGGGACGTGGCCGAACTGGACAGCGACGAACTGGCCTGGCTGCGCCGCGAAGCGTTTGGCTTCGTGTTCCAGGGCTACCACCTGATCCCCTCGGGCTCGGCTCAGGAAAACGTGGAAATGCCGGCCATTTATGCCGGCATCGACGCCAGCGAACGCCACGCCCGCGCCAGCGCCCTGCTCGGCCGGCTGGGATTGGCCAGCCGCACCGGCAACCGCCCGCACCAGTTGTCTGGCGGCCAGCAACAACGAGTGTCGATTGCCCGCGCGCTGATGAACGGCGGCCATATCATCCTCGCCGACGAGCCCACCGGCGCCCTCGACAGCCACAGCGGCACCGAGGTGATGGCGCTGCTCGACGAACTGGCCAGCCAGGGCCACGTGATCATCCTGATCACCCACGACCGCGAAGTGGCGGCGCGGGCGCAGCGGGTGATCGAGATCCGTGATGGCCTGGTCATCAGCGACTCGGCCGCCGAGCAACGCCCCGCCGACACCGGCCAAGGGCTGCAGGCCGACCAGCTGCGCCAGCGCCTGGACCGTGGCGCAACCTTGCGCGGGGCGTGGAAAGGCGAGTTGATCGAAGCCCTGCAGGCCGCCTGGCGGGTAATGTGGGTCAACCGCTTCCGCACCGCCCTGACCCTGCTGGGCATCGTCATCGGCGTGGCCTCGGTGGTGGTCATGCTGGCGGTGGGCGAAGGCAGCAAGCGCCAGGTGATGGCGCAGATGGCCGCCTTCGGCTCCAACATCCTCTACCTCAACGGCAAACCGGCCAGCCTGGGTGAACAGGCCGGCACCATCACCCTGGATGATGTCGCCGCCATCGGCCAGCTGCCGCAGGTCAGGCACGTGATGCCGGTGATCGGCGAAAAGATGATGGTGCGCCATGGCAACAGCAGCCAGCGGTTCTACGTGGGCGGCAACAACACCTGGTTTCCCGAGATTTTCAACTGGCCAGCGGTCGAAGGCAGCTTCTTCACCGACGCCGACGAGCGCAACGGCGCGGCAGTGGCGGTGATCGGCCAGAAAGTGCGGGAAAAGATGCTCGAGCCCGGGCGCGATCCGCTGGGGCAGTACATCCTGATCGGCAATGTGCCGTTTCAGGTAGTCGGCATCCTGGCCGGCAAGGGCGCCAGCTCGGGCGACCAGGACAGCGACGGGCGCATCGCGGTGCCCTACTCCGCCGCCGCCATCCGCCTGTTCGGCCAGCGCGACCCGGACTACATCACTGTCTCGGCCATCGACTCTACCCGCGTAAACGAAGCCGAAGCGGCCATCGAGCGGCTGTTGCGCCAGCGCCACAACGGCCGCCAGGATTTCGAGCTGACCAACGATGCGGCACTGATCCAGGCCGAAGCGCGCACGCAGAACAGCCTGTCGCTGATGCTTGGGGCGATCGCAGCCATTTCGCTGCTGGTGGGCGGTATCGGCGTGATGAACATCATGCTGATGACCGTGCGCGAGCGTACCCGGGAAATCGGTATCCGCATGGCAACCGGTGCACGCCAGCGCGACATCCTGCGCCAGTTCCTCAGCGAAGCGGTGATGCTGTCGATGGTCGGCGGCCTGGCCGGCATCGTCCTGGCCCTGGCCATCGGCGGTGGCCTGATGCTGGCCGAAGTGGCGGTGGCCTTTGCCCTGCCCGCCATGCTCGGCGCGTTCGCCTGCGCCGTCGTCACCGGCATCGTGTTCGGCTTCATGCCGGCACGCAAGGCCGCCCGCCTTGACCCGGTCAAAGCCCTTACCAGCGAATAGCCCATGACATTGCCCAGCCGCATCAG
The DNA here is from genome assembly GCF_013179515.1 of Pseudomonas sp. CM27. Classification (GTDB taxonomy): domain Bacteria; phylum Pseudomonadota; class Gammaproteobacteria; order Pseudomonadales; family Pseudomonadaceae; genus Aquipseudomonas. Next base: position 6,318 of record NZ_JABMCN010000224.1, on the reverse strand, counting down.
CCTGTTGACCTTGTGCCTGCCCCTGTGTGCAACAATTGCCGCCTGCAGCACACCGCCCACACCCGCCAGTGGCATCGCCGCGCCGCCCGCCTGGCGAGGCGGCACATCGGCGTCGGCACAACGGCCGACAACAAAATGGTGGCATGCCTTCGCCAGCCGAGAGCTGGACCGTCTGGTGCAGCGGGCCCTGCTCAATGCCCACGACCTGGCCGCCGCCACCGCGCGGGTACGCCAGGCACAGGCGCGGGCGGTGATTGCTGGCGCGCCTTTGCTGCCAGAGCTGCAACTGGGCCTGAATGGTGAACGCCAACGCCTGCTGCACGGCGATGGCAACGACCAGCTCGACGTCAGCCGCAACCAACCCACCAGTACCTCGTTCGACATGCAGCTCAGCGCCAGCTACGAAATCGACTTCTGGGGCGGCCTGCGCGCGACCCGCGACAGCGCCTTGCGCACGCTTGATGCCAGCCGCCTGGACCGCAAGACCGTAGAGCTGACGCTGGTCAGCGCGGTCGCCGACAGCTACCTGCAAGGGCTGGCCCTGGAACAGCAGTTGCGCATTGCCCGCCTTAACCTGCGCAACGCCCAGGACGTACTGAAGCTGGTCGAGGCGCGCCAGCGCAGCGGTTCTGCGACCCGCCTGGAGCTGGCCCAGCAGCGCAGCCTGGTCGCCACCCAGCAACGTCAGCTGCCGCTGCTGGAACAGAAATGGCAGGACAGCCGGGTCACCCTGGCGACCCTGCTCGGCGACCCCGTGCAGTCGCTGCCCGCCAGCCAGGAGGCGATCGATGCGCTGCAATGGCCGGCCATAGGCAGCGGCGTGCCCAGTGAACTGCTCACCCGTCGCCCGGACATTGCCGCGGCAGAAGCACGGCTGGCTGCAGCCAGTGCCAACGTGCAGGTCGCCCGCGCCGCCATGCTGCCCAAGCTTACCCTTGGGGCCAACCTGGGGGCTGGCGCCAACACCTTTGCGCATTTGTTCGACAGTTCCTACTACACCCTCACCAGTGGCCTGGTCGCACCCATCTTCAACAATGGCCGGCTGCGCGCCGCGCGCCAGCTGGCCGAAGCCGAGCAGGCGGAGCTGTTGGAGGCCTACCGCAGCAGCATCCTCGCCGGGTTTGCCGATGTGGAGAAAGCGCTTAATGCGATCCAGGGCGTGGACCGCCAGCGGCAGTGGCAGGATGAAGAGCTGGATCAGGCGCGGCTGGCGTTCGACCTGGCGCAGCAACGCTATGGGGCGGGGGCCGAAACCCTGCTGACCGTGCTGGAGACCCAGCGCACCTTGTATGTGGCACAAGACCAGCAGGCGCAACTGCGGCTGGCGCGGTTGCAGGGTAGCGTGGCGCTTTACAAGGCGCTGGGGGGCGGGTGGGAGGTTGGGCGGTAGGGTTCATCGACCACATTGCCGGCAGGCCGGTTCTCATAGGGACCGCATCAGGGCTGACAGGCGCTGAATATACCAAGGCATACACCTGACAGCCCTGATGCAACCTGCACATACCATGGAATTCCCCACAGGTACGGCAGCGATAGCCCCAAAACAGCCCGTAGCTAAGCTCGAACCTTCAGATTGCGCGCATACCACGGCCGCTGCGGCACCCTGTGCCGCAGCTTGTCGAACAGGCCTTCATCGCTGTAGATGATGCGCAATGCCAACTTCATGGTCTCCGGGTCCATCTCCACGCTGCGCCCCGGCCGCAGCCCTGGCACCGTCGAACACCCGTGGGTATCCGGCCCCAGCCACGGGTCCGCCACTTCCACCCAGCGCCCCGGCGCAAACCAGGGCACGCCGTTGACCTCAAGGCGCCGCACCTCACCGGGGTGAAGCCGTTCATGGGCACGGAACCAGTCCTCGATGCGGTCGTCTATCCAGCCGTGAAAATGCCAGAACACCGGGTTTACATGGGATGAAAACGGGTCGCCAAGAAAGTCGTTTTCCGCCGCGAACCAGCGCTCGGCAAAGTCATCCGGCGTGCGTGCCGTCGGCACCGGCATGCCGTTGGAGGGGTCACGCGGCACCGAGGCCCAGCGCATGTGCAGCCAGTCGTGCAGGCCCAGCTCCACCTCCGAGCCGAACTGGCCCAGGGTCAGGGTGCTGAGGTAGTCCGGGTCGGTGTAGCGCGACTCCCAGACCTGGAAGTTGCCGTGGAAGGTGTCCGGGGTCTTGATGTCGCGCACCCACTGGGTGTATTCCCCGTCACCGCTGGCCAGCCAGGTCGGCGGCAAGGCAGTGCCGTCATGGTTGTCGAAGTAGCGGGCAAAGCCTGCGCGGTCACGCTCGAGCTCGGGTTGCGGCAGCGGAAAACGCGTCCATGAGGGCAAGTCTTGCAAGGCTCGGGCGCTGCCGAGCATGTGCCGGTGCATGAAGAAAAAGTCCTCGCCCGAGCCGTTGCGGTCTTTGTGCCGGCCACGTGCGTCACGCTCGTGGTCTCGTGGCCCTGGCTGCCAGCCCAGGCCGCGCAGCGCGCCCTGCTTGTCCTTGTCCAGCTTGTGCCATTTGTCCCGCGACGAATGCCACAGCTGGTGGAACAGGCGATGCTCCGGGGCGATCAGCCGGGCCAGCAGTACCGGGTTGAGCGGGGTACGCTCGCGCGCCTCGGGGAAGGTGCGCTTCACGGCCAGGAAACGGTTGTCCTGCACGGGCAACGACAGTGCGCGGTCCATGCATGCGATGCGCCCGTTGAGGCTTGCCGGGCCGGCGTTGCCGAAACGCCCCCAGACCTGATCGAGCACAATATGGCATTCATAGCGGGCCTGCGCCTGACCGGTTTCGAACAGGCGCCAGCGCAAGCGGCCTGGGGTGTCTGCCAGCAAGTCGCCGACCACCCGGTAACGCGGCTGCGCATCGCCGCGCAAGCGTTCGGGGGTATCCAGGTAGCCGCGCAGGGCGCGGCCGCTGGCGGCCACGTCGAGGAACAGTTCCAGTTCGCCCATGGGCAAGCCATGCAGGTCTGCGTCCTTGCCCTGCATGGTCCAGCGCCAGATGCCGCGCAAGGTGTCGCCCAGCTGCTGCAGCCCGGTATCGGCCAGCTCGACGACGGCCTCGCCAGGGGTTTCCGGGAACTCCTCGGCGGCCCGCTGGCGTTGCACATACAGTGCACCCAGCGCACCGGGCACCACCACACCCGTCAATGCCACACCGGCGATGAAACCGCGTCGGGAAATCGTCATTGCATACCTGTGCATTCATTGCGGCCATGGAGCACGGCCCGTCCAAGGCTAGAACGTTGCGGGGGCGACGAAATTTAACGGCGCAGCGCCCCTGTCACTGGCTAAATTTCCCGGCTGCGGGCTCGTTCCCTCCAGGTAGCGGCGGCCTCTGTGCCCATCCCTCGACGGTGAACCTACTGAGACCAAGATGACGACTCCACGCTGGAAGAAAGCCCTGTTTATCAGCCTGGCCGCGGCAGTTGCCGCAGGGGCCGGGTTCGCCGCCTGGCACTACTTCGCCACACCCGCTGGCTACTCGCGCGAGGTGACCCGCCAGGCCAACGACCTGCAGCAACGCATCATCTCGTTCGATAGCCATATCACCCTGCCGCTGGCCTTCGGCACCGCAGGCAGCGAAGCCGACAAGGACGGCGATGGCCGCTTCGACCTGGCCAAGGCTGCGCGCGGGCGCTTGTCGGGCGCGGCCCTGACCATCTTCGCCTGGCCCGAGTCCTGGACCGGCAGCGGCGGCCCGCACCGCCCTACCCCGGGCTTCGTCGAGGCTGCCCGGCATACCCAGGAAGTGCGCTTCAACGCCATCAGCGCCATGGTCCGCGACTTCCCGCAGCAGGTCGGCATCGCCTACACACCGCAAGACATGCGGCGCCTGCACGGCGAAGGCAAGTTCGCGGTGTTCCTCAGCATGCTCAACGCCTACGCGCTGGGCGATGACATCGATCAACTCGACCGCTGGGCCGCGCGCGGCGTGCGCATGTTCGGCTTCAGCTACGTGGGCAACAACAGCTGGGCCGACTCTTCGCGCCCGCTGCCGTTCTTCAATGATACTGCCGATGCACTGGACGGCCTTTCGCCGGTCGGCAAGCGTGCCGTACAGCGGCTGAACGACCTGGGCGTGATCATCGATGTGTCGCAGATGTCGAGCAAGGCGCTGGTCCAGGTGGTCGCCCTCAGCCGCGCACCGGTGGTGGCTTCGCACTCGGCGCCGCGGGCGATGGTCGACATCGACCGCAACCTCTCCGACAAGGAGCTGCAGCTGATCAAGGACAGTGGCGGCGTGGTCCAGCTGGTGGCCTTCTCCACCTACCTCAAGCCCCTGAGCAGCAACACCCAGGACAAGCTCAACGCGCTGCGTGCCCGCTACGCCCTGCCACCGCTGGCCAACCTCAACTACGCACTGATGCCCGGCGATCCGGTGATTGCCGGCTGGCCCGAGCCGAAGGTGGGCCAGTATGCCAACGAGCTGTACGGCATTCTCGACGAAGAGCCGCCAGCCACCCTCAAGGACTTTGGCGACGCCATCGACTACACGGTGCGCAAGGTGGGTATCGACCATGTCGGCCTGAGTTCGGACTTCAACGAAGGCGGCGGCATCGACGGCTGGCATGACGCCAGCGAGGCACGCAATGTCACCGCCGAGCTGATCAGCCGCGGCTACTCGGAGGCGGATATCACCAAGCTCTGGGGCGGCAATTTCCTGCGGGTGTGGGAACAGGTACAGCGCACCGCGCAGCCTGTGGCCACTTCGTCTCCATAACTCGTCGAGCACAGCCATGAACGATCGCCGCACCTTTCTCAAGCAGGCTGGCCTGCTGGCTGCCGCCCTGCCCTTGAGCGGCCCGGGCGGATTGCTGCCTGCAGCCCACGCAGCGCCTGCGAAACCGCTCACGGGCGATAACTGGGCCGGCTTTCGCGAGCTGTTCGAGCTGGACCCGGGCTATGCGCACTTCGCCAACTTCCTGATCACCTCACACCCCAGGCCGGTACGCGAAGCCATCGAGGCCCTGCGTGCCCGCTTCGACCGTCACCCGGCACAGATGGTCGACTGGGACAGCCAGTCCGAGTGGAAGCACGAAGCCGCCGTGCGCGAGTCGGCCGCCCGCTACCTCGAAGTGACACCCCGGCAGATCGCCCTGACCGGCAGCACCACTGAAGGCCTCGGGCTGATCTATGGCGGGCTGAAGATTGCCCCAGGGCAGGAAATTCTCACCACCGTGCACGAACACTCGGCAGCCCGCCATACCATGGGTTTTCGCACTACCCGCGATGGCACGCCAGTGCACCGGTTGCGCTTGTTCGAAGAACCGGCCAAGGTCAGTACCGACCAGGTGCTGGCAACGATTGCGGCTGCCATCGGGCCGAAAACCAGGGTACTGGGGATGACCTGGGTCCACTCGGGCAGCGGTGTGAAGCTGCCAGTGGGCGAAATAGGCAAGCTAGTGCGCGAGGTCAATCGCCAGCGTGACGAACAGGACCAGATTATCTACGTGATTGACGGGGTGCACGGCTTTGGCGTTGAAGACGTGCGCTTCGCCGACTTCAATTGCGATTACTTCATCGCCGGCACGCACAAATGGATGTTCGGCCCGCGAGGCACCGGGATCATCTGTGCAGCCTCCAGCGAAATGAAGCTACTGACGCCGACCATTGCCTCGTTTTCGGAGAATGAAGATTTCGCCACGATCATGACGCCAGGCGGTTATCACGCGTTCGAGCACCGCTGGGCGCTGGGCAAGGCGTTCGATTTGCACCTGCAGCTCGGCAAGGCGGCAGTGCAGGCGCGTATCCATGGGCTGAACGGCGTCCTCAGGCAGCGGCTTGAGGCACTGCCGGGGATTGAACTGGTCACCCCGCGCAGTGCCCGCTATTCGGCGGGTTTTACCTTCTTCCGGGTCAAGGGGGAGGATGCCGATGAGGTGGCCAAGTACCTCAACAGCCAGCGCATCGTTGTGGATGCAGTGTCGCGGGATGCCGGGCCGGTGGTGCGTACGGCGCCTGGCCTGCTGAATACCGAGGCTGAAATCGAGCGGTTGGTGGATGTATTGGCGCGACGTGTTCGCGGGTGATGCCCTGGGCGGGCGCGTTGCGGCTTCAAGCTTCAAGCTTCAAGCTTCAAGCTTCAAACTTCAAGCCATGGGCATCAACACCAAGTTGACATTCATTAGCGAGGGTGGCGCTAAGTCACCTTTCCGCCCTTACGGCGGGTCACTTTTGTCTTGGCAAAAGTAACCAAAACCGCCCGCTCCCATCATCCGGCCCCTACGCTGCGCTTCGGGGTCCCCTCACTCCGGCCTTGCTCCCGGGAGGACCGCGCTGCAGGCCCCATCCTGGGGCCCAGCGCTTGACGGGCATCCATGCCCGTCACCT
>NZ_JABMCN010000223.1:7524-10333 GCF_013179515.1 Pseudomonas sp. CM27 | reverse complement strand
GCTGATCCTGTCCGCCATCGCCATCAGCACCTTGCTGTGGGCCGACCTGTCCAATCGCTATGTGTGGGTGGTGCTGATCGTCACCCTGGCGTTCGGCGCCATCGGCTGGGTCGACGACTACCGCAAGGTGATCGAGAAGAACTCCCGTGGCTTGCCGAGTCGCTGGAAATACTTCTGGCAGTCGGTATTTGGCCTGGCTGCGGCCGTGTTCCTGTACAAGACCGCGCCGACCAGCGTCGAAACCACGCTGATCCTGCCGTTCATCAAGGACGTGACCATTCCGCTGGGCGTGGGCTTCGTGGTGCTGACGTACTTCGTCATCGTCGGCTCCAGCAACGCGGTCAACCTCACCGATGGCCTCGACGGCCTGGCAATCATGCCAACGGTGATGGTCGGCGGCGCCCTGGGCATCTTCTGCTACCTGTCGGGTAACGTGAAGTTCGCCGAATACCTGCTGATTCCCTACGTACCGGGCTCGGGCGAGCTGATCGTGTTCTGTGGTGCGCTGATCGGCGCCGGCCTGGGCTTTCTGTGGTTCAACACCTATCCGGCGCAAGTGTTCATGGGTGACGTCGGCGCGCTGGCGCTGGGCGCAGCGCTGGGCACCATTGCCGTGATCGTTCGCCAGGAAATCGTGCTGTTCATCATGGGCGGCATCTTCGTGGTGGAAACCCTGTCGGTGGTTATCCAGGTCGCCTCCTTCAAGCTGACCGGCAAACGCGTGTTCCGCATGGCGCCGATCCACCACCACTTTGAACTCAAGGGCTGGCCAGAGCCACGGGTGATCGTCCGCTTCTGGATCATCACCGTGATCCTGGTGCTGGTTGGCCTTGCAACCCTGAAACTGAGGTAGATGAGCGTGTCTTTGATCGCTTCCGACCAATTCCGCATCGTTGTCGGCCTCGGCAAGAGCGGCATGTCCCTGGTTCGCTTCCTGGCGAGCCGGGGCATTGCCTTTGCGGTCGCCGACACCCGCGAGCAACCGCCGGAACTGGACACCCTGCGCCGTGACTACCCGCAGGTGGAAGTGCGCTGTGGCGAGCTGGACGTCGACTTCCTTTGCCGCGCCAACGAGCTGTACGTGAGCCCCGGCCTGGCCCTGGCCACCCCGGCCCTGCAGCAGGCGGCGGCGCGTGGCGTGAAGCTGTCTGGCGATATCGAGCTGTTCGCCCGTCACGCCAAGGCGCCGATCATTGCCATCAGCGGTTCCAATGCCAAGAGCACCGTCACCACCCTGGTCGGCGAAATGGCCGCCAAGGCTGGCAAGCGTGTGGCGGTGGGGGGCAACCTCGGCACCCCGGCGCTGGACCTGCTGGCCGATGACGTCGAGTTGTACGTGATGGAACTGTCCAGCTTCCAGCTGGAAACCACCGACCAGCTCAACGCCGAAGTGGCCACCGTGCTGAACATCAGCGAAGACCACATGGACCGCTACAGCGGCCTGCCAGCCTATCACCTGGCCAAGCACCGGATTTTCCGCGGCGCCCGCCAGGTCGTGGTCAACCGCCAGGACGCCCTCAGCCGGCCACTGCCGGTAGAAGGCATCCCCTGCTGGACCTTCGGTCTCAATCAGCCGGACTTCAAGGCCTTCGGCCTGCGTGAAGTGGACGGCGAAAAATACCTGGCGTTCGAGTTCCAGGCCCTGATGCCCGCGCGCGAGCTGAAGGTTCGCGGTGCCCACAACCAGAGCAACGCCCTGGCGGCGCTGGCCTTGGGTCACGCGGCCGGCCTGCCGTTCGAACCCATGCTCGAAGCCCTGCGCGAGTTCGGTGGCCTGGCCCACCGCTGCCAGTGGGTGCGCGAGCGCAACAGCGTCAATTGGTACGACGATTCCAAGGCCACCAACGTGGGTGCTGCCTTGGCCGCCATCGAGGGCCTGGGTGCCGACATCGAAGGCAAGCTGGTGCTGATCGCCGGCGGTGATGGCAAGGGCGCCGACTTTGCCGCCCTGCGCGGGCCGGTGCAGCGCTTCTGCCGCGCCGTGGTGTTGCTCGGCCGCGATGCCGAGCGCCTGGCCGAGGCGCTTGGCGAGGGTGTGCCACTGGTTCGCGTCAAGACCCTGGACGATGCCGTGCAGCAATGCGCCGCGCTGGCCCAGCCAGGCGATGCCGTGCTGCTGTCGCCAGCGTGCGCCAGCCTCGACATGTTCAAGAACTTCGAGGAACGCGGGCGCCTGTTCGCCCAGGCAGCGGGAGGTCTTGCATGATCTTCGGCATCCTCAAGCCTTATCCGTCGCCGCTGATCAGCGGCCGTGGCATCGACCTGGACTTCGCCATGCTCGCCGGCTGCCTGGCGTTGCTGGGCCTGGGCCTGGTGATGATCACCTCGGCGTCATCGGAAGTGGCTGCGGTGCAGTCGGGCAACCCGCTTTACCACATGTTCCGCCACCTGGTGTACGTGGCCATCGGCCTGGTCGCCTGTGGCGCGACCATGCTGGTGCCGATCGCCACCTGGCAGCGCATGGGCTTCATGATGCTGCTGGGCGCCTTCGGCCTGCTGGTGCTGGTGCTGGTGCCGGGTATCGGCCGTGAAGTGAACGGCTCCATGCGCTGGATCGGCTTCAGCTTCTTCAACGTGCAGCCTTCGGAAATTGCCAAGGTGTTCGTGGTCATCTACCTGGCGGGTTACCTGGTACGCCGGCAGACCGAGGTGCGTGAAAGCTGGATGGGCTTCTTCAAGCCGTTCATCGTGCTGCTGCCCATGGCCGGCCTGCTGCTGATGGAGCCGGACTTCGGCGCCACCGTAGTGATGATGGGCGCGGCCGCGGCCATGCTGTTCCTTGGCGGGGTGGGGCTGTTCCGCTTCAGCC
>NZ_JABMCN010000223.1:0-7425 GCF_013179515.1 Pseudomonas sp. CM27 | reverse complement strand
GGCCATTGCACCTGATCCAGGTCAGCGGCCTGCGCGGCAAGGGCAAGCTGTCGTTGCTCAAGGCGCCCTTCACCCTGGTCAAGGCCGTGCTGCAGGCGCGACGCATCATTCGCCAGCTCAAGCCGGTATGCGTACTGGGCTTTGGCGGCTACGTGACCGGCCCCGGCGGCGTGGCCGCGCGGCTGTGCGGCGTACCGCTGGTGATTCACGAACAGAACGCCCGGGCCGGAACCGCCAATCGGTTGCTGGTGCCGCTCTCGGCGCGGGTCTGCGAAGCTTTCCCGAACACCTTCGAGGCCAGCGACAAACGTCGCACCACTGGCAACCCGGTGCGCCCGGAGCTGTTCATGGACGCGCAACGCGCGCCCCTTGCCGAACGCCGTGCACGCCTGTTGGTGCTGGGCGGCAGCCTGGGTGCGGAACCATTGAACAAATTGTTGCCTAAGGCCCTGTCCGAAGTGCCCGCCGCCGTGCGGCCAGAGGTGTTCCACCAGGCCGGCAAGCAACACGCGCCGATCACCGCCGAGCGTTATCACGAGGTGGGCGTCGCGGCTCAGGTAGAGCCTTTCATCAAGGACATGGCTCAAGCCTATGGCTGGGCCGACATGGTGGTGTGCCGGGCCGGTGCCCTGACCGTCAGCGAACTGGCGGCAGCGGGCCTGCCCTCGATGCTGGTGCCCTTGCCCCACGCCATCGACGACCACCAGACCCACAACGCCCAATATCTGGCCCGCGAAGGCGCTGCCTTCCTGATGCCACAAGCGACAACTGGCGCAGCGCAGCTCGCTGAACGCCTGAACGAGGTGCTGATGCAACCCGAGAAACTCAACGTCATGGCAGGCACCGCACGGCGCCTGGCCAAACCTGCCGCAACCAGCACCGTGGTCGATATCTGCCTGGAGGTGGCCCATGGTTGAGAGCCAGAAAGCCATGCCCCAGCCGAAGATGGGCCGTATTCGTCGCATCCACTTCGTCGGTATCGGCGGCGTAGGCATGTGCGGCATTGCCGAAGTGCTGCTGAACCTGGGCTATGAAGTGTCCGGTTCCGACCTCAAGGCTTCGCCGGTCACCGAGCGCCTGGAGTCGTTTGGCGCCGAAATCTTCGTCGGCCACCGCGCCGAGAACGCCGCCACTGCCGATGTGCTGGTGGTGTCCAGCGCGATCAACCCGGCCAACCCGGAAGTCGCCACCGCCCTCGAGCGGCGAATCCCGGTGGTGCCGCGCGCGGAAATGCTCGCCGAGCTGATGCGCTACCGCCATGGCGTGGCCGTTGCCGGCACCCACGGCAAGACCACCACCACCAGCCTGCTGGCTTCGGTGTTCGCCGCCGGCGGCCTGGACCCGACCTTTGTCATCGGTGGCCGCCTGACCGCTGCCGGCACCAATGCCCAGCTGGGCACCAGCCGCTACCTGATCGCCGAAGCCGACGAGAGCGACGCCAGCTTCCTGCACCTGCAGCCGATGGTGGCCGTGGTTACCAACATCGACGCCGACCACATGGCGACCTACGAGGGTGATTTCAATAAACTGAAGAAAACCTTCGTCGAGTTCCTGCACAACCTGCCGTTCTATGGCCTGGCAGTGATGTGCCTGGACGACCCGGTGGTACGCGAGATCCTGCCGCAGGTGAAACGCCCGACCGTAACCTATGGCTTCAGCGAAGAGGCCGACATCCGCGCCATCAATGTTCGCCAGCAGGGCATGCAGACCCACTTCACCGTGCTGCGCCGCGACTGCGAGCCGCTGGAGGTATCGGTGAACATGCCCGGCAACCACAACGTGCTCAATGCCCTGGCTACCATCGCCATCGCCACTGACGAAGGCATCACCGACGAGGCCATCATTCAGGGCCTGTCCGGCTTCCAGGGTGTCGGCCGACGCTTCCAGGTGTACGGCGAGCTGCCGGTCGACGGCGGCAGTGTGATGCTGGTCGACGACTACGGCCACCACCCGACCGAAGTGGCCGCAGTGATCAAGGCCGTGCGCGGTGGCTGGCCAAGCCGCCGCCTGGTGATCGTCTACCAGCCGCACCGCTACAGCCGTACCCGCGACCTGTACGACGATTTCGTCCAGGTGCTGGGCGATGCCAACGTGTTGTTGCTGATGGAGGTCTACCCGGCCGGCGAAGAGCCGATCCCCGGTGCCGACAGCCGCCAGCTGTGCCACAGCATCCGCCAGCGCGGCAAGCTGGACCCGATCTACATCGAACGTGGTGCCGAACTGGCGCCGCTGGTCAAGCCACTGCTGCGTGCTGGCGACATCCTGATCTGCCAAGGTGCCGGTGATGTCGGCGGCCTGGCCCCGCAACTGATGAAAAGCCCGCTGTTCGCTGGCGCCAAGCAGGAGAAGTCGAAATGACCAGCGCCTACGACAAGCTGCACTCGACCCTGGACGTCAAGGCGTTCGGCCGAGTCGCGGTGCTTTACGGTGGCAAGAGCGCCGAGCGTGAAGTATCGCTCAAGTCCGGTGCTGCGGTGATCGAAGCGCTGACCTCTGCCGGTGTCGACGTGGTCGCCATCGACGTTGGTGACGACCTGCTCGACCGCCTGCAAAGCGAGAAGATCGACCGTGCCTTCATCATCCTCCACGGCCGTGGCGGTGAGGACGGCAGCATGCAAGGCCTGCTGGAGTGCCTGGGCATTCCCTACACCGGCAGCGGCATCCTCTCCTCGGCCTTGGCCATGGACAAACTTCGCACCAAGCAGGTGTGGCAGAGCCTGGGTATTCCGACCCCGCGCCATGCCGTGTTGAGCAGCGAAAACGATTGTGTTGCAGCCGGCACGGAACTGGGCTTCCCGCTTATCGTCAAACCTGCCCATGAAGGCTCTAGCATCGGCATGGCCAAGGTGAACAGCGTCGAAGAACTGACCGCTGCCTGGCAGGCTGCCGCCAAATACGATTCCCAGGTTCTGGTCGAGCAATGGATCCGCGGCCCGGAGTTCACCATCGCGGTGCTGCGTGGCCAGGTGCTGCCGCCGATCGCCCTGGGCACTCCGCACGTGTTCTACGACTACGACGCCAAGTACATCGCCAATGACACCCAGTACCGCATCCCGTGCGGCCTGGACAGCGTCAAGGAACAGGAACTGATCGACCTGACCGCACGCGCCTGCGATGCCATCGGCATCGAAGGGTGGGGGCGGCTGGACGTAATGCAGGACGAGCAGGGCCGGTTCTGGCTGCTCGAAGTCAACACCGCACCTGGCATGACTGATCATAGCCTGGTGCCCATGGCGGCTCGCGCGGCCGGCCTGGACTTCCAGCAACTGGTGCTGGCAATCCTGGCCGAAAGCGTGACGACGCGAGGTTAATCAACATGCAAGGCGCAATGATACGTCAGCAGCAACCCGTTACCGGCCGTAGCAAGCCGGTGCCGCGTGGTGCCAGCCGGCTGGTGGCCGACGAGCCCGTATCGGCGCGCCTGCCGCGGCCCAGCCTGGGCGGCCTCAAGCGCCTGCTGTGGCCGGTGCTGCTGGTGGCGGCCGGTTTTGCTGCCTATGAGGGCGCCATCCGGCTGATGCCGTATGCCGACCGGCCGATCACCAAGATCGATGTGCAGGGCGACCTCAGCTACATCAGCCAGCAGTCGGTGCAGCAGCGTATCGCGCCATACGTGGCGGCGAGTTTCTTCAGTGTCGACCTGCCGGCGATGCGCGCAGAGCTCGAGCAGATGCCATGGATTGCCCACGCCGAAGTGCGTCGGGTGTGGCCGGACGAGGTGGTGATCCGCCTGGAAGAACAGCTGCCGGTGGCGCGCTGGGGTGAGGAGGCTTTGCTCAACAACCAGGGCCAGGCCTTTACCCCGCGCGAACTGGCCAACTACGAGCACCTGCCGCAGCTGGCCGGGCCGCAGCGTGCTCAACAGCAAGTCATGCAGCAGTATCAGGTATTGAGCCAGATGCTGCGCCCCCTGGGCTTTTCCATCGCTCGCCTGGAGCTGCGCGAGCGAGGCAGCTGGTTCCTGACTACGGGCGCGAGCAGCGCCGGGCCGGGCGTCGAGCTGCTGCTGGGGCGCGACCATCTGGTGGAGAAGATGCGCCGTTTCATTGCCATTTACGACAAGACACTCAAAGACCAGATCACCACTATCGCCCGCATTGATCTGCGTTATTCCAACGGACTTGCCGTTGGTTGGCGGGAACCGATTGCACCGACGACGGCCCAACCCGCCGTTGCGAAGAATTAGAGAGAGGCAGGACCATGGCAAACGCGCATAGCGGCAAAATGATCGTCGGGCTGGACATTGGCACCTCCAAGGTGGTGGCGCTGGTGGGCGAAGTGGGCGAAGACGGCACCCTGGAGATCGTCGGGATCGGCACCCATCCGTCCCGCGGCCTGAAAAAAGGCGTGGTGGTGAATATCGAGTCCACCGTGCAGTCGATCCAGCGCGCCGTGGAAGAAGCGCAGCTGATGGCTGGCTGCCGCATCCACTCGGCGTTCGTCGGCGTGGCCGGCAACCACATCCGCAGCCTGAACTCGCACGGCATCGTCGCCATCCGCGACCGCGAGGTCAGCCTGGCCGACCTCGAACGCGTGCTCGACGCAGCCCAGGCCGTGGCGATTCCGGCTGACCAGCGCGTGCTGCACACCCTGCCGCAGGACTACGTGATCGACAACCAGGAAGGCGTACGTGAGCCACTGGGCATGTCGGGCGTGCGCCTGGAAGCCAAGGTCCACGTGGTCACCTGTGCGGTCAACGCGGCGCAGAACATCGAGAAGTGCGTACGCCGCTGCGGCCTGGAAATCGACGACATCATCCTCGAGCAGCTGGCCTCGGCCTACTCGGTGCTGACCGACGACGAGAAAGAACTGGGCGTGTGCCTGGTAGACATCGGTGGTGGCACCACCGACATCGCGATCTTTACCGAGGGCGCGATCCGTCACACTGCGGTGATCCCGATTGCCGGCGACCAGGTCACCAACGATATCGCCATGGCCCTGCGTACCCCCACCCAGTACGCCGAAGAAATCAAGATCCGCTACGCCTGCGCCCTGGCCAAACTGGCCGGCGCCGGCGAGACCATCAAGGTGCCAAGCGTGGGTGACCGCCCACCGCGTGAGCTGTCGCGCCAGGCCCTGGCCGAGGTGGTGGAGCCGCGTTACGACGAGCTCTTCACCCTGATCCAGGCCGAGCTGCGCCGCAGTGGCTACGAAGACCTGGTGCCCGCTGGCATCGTCCTCACCGGCGGCACCGCGAAAATGGAAGGCGCCGTGGAACTGGCCGAGGAAATCTTCCACATGCCGGTACGCCTGGGCGTACCGCACAGCGTTCGGGGGCTGAGCGACGTGGTTCGCAACCCGATCTATTCCACCGGCGTGGGCTTGCTCACCTACGGCCTGCTGAAGCAGTCCGAGGACTTGATCCTGACCGGTAACACCAACAGCAGCAACAACAGCTATGGCGATGAACCGAAGGCCCCAGTGCTTGAGCGCTTCAAGAAGTGGGTCCAGGGCAACTTCTAAGTTTCAAAGCAGTAGTGGTAGGCGCAACAACTAGAGAACTGTAAGGAGAGGGAAAATGTTCGAGCTCGTAGACAACGTCCCGCAAAGCCCGGTCATCAAGGTGATCGGCGTTGGTGGTGGTGGCGGCAACGCCGTCAACCACATGGTCAAAAGCAGCATCGAAGGTGTGGAATTCATCTGCGCCAACACCGATGCCCAGGCGCTGAAAAGCATTGGCGCGCGTACCATCCTGCAACTGGGCACTGGCGTGACCAAGGGCCTGGGTGCCGGTGCCAATCCGGAAGTCGGCCGTCAGGCCGCACTGGAAGACCGTGAGCGCATCGCCGAAGTGCTGCAGGGCACCAACATGGTGTTCATCACCACCGGCATGGGCGGCGGTACCGGTACCGGTGCAGCGCCGATCATTGCCGAAGTGGCCAAGGAAATGGGCATCCTCACCGTTGCGGTGGTGACCCGTCCGTTCCCGTTCGAAGGCCGCAAGCGCATGCAGATCGCCGATGAAGGCATCCGCATGCTGGCTGAAAGCGTCGACTCGTTGATCACCATCCCCAACGAGAAACTGCTGACCATCCTGGGCAAGGATGCCAGCCTGCTGTCCGCCTTCGCCAAGGCTGACGATGTGCTGGCCGGAGCCGTGCGCGGTATCTCCGACATCATCAAGCGCCCGGGCATGATCAACGTCGACTTTGCCGACGTGCGCACCGTGATGGGCGAGATGGGCATGGCCATGATGGGTACTGGCTGCGCCAGCGGCCCGAACCGTGCGCGTGAAGCGACCGAAGCGGCCATTCGCAACCCGCTGCTGGAAGACGTCAACCTGCAGGGCGCCCGCGGCATCCTGGTGAACATCACCGCCGGCCCGGACCTGTCGCTGGGTGAATACTCCGATGTGGGTAGCATCATCGAAGCCTTCGCCTCCGACCACGCGATGGTCAAGGTCGGCACCGTGATCGACCCGGACATGCGCGACGAGCTGCACGTGACCGTTGTGGCCACTGGCCTGGGTGCGCGCATCGAGAAGCCTGTGAAGGTGGTCGACAACACCCTGCAGACCGCGCAGCAGGCGTACGAAGCGTCCAACCCGGCACCGGTTCGCCAGGAGCAGCCTGCAGTCAACTACCGAGACCTGGAGCGCCCGACCGTGATGCGCAACCAGGCCCATGCAGGTGCTGCCGCAGCCGCTAAACTGAACCCTCAGGATGACCTGGACTACCTTGATATCCCGGCTTTCCTGCGTCGCCAGGCTGATTAATGGAATTTATCAGGGGTATAAAGGTGATTGGTATTCATCAAAGGTTGGGTCTGTTATCATCCTCAGCCTTTGTTGATACCTGTTCGCAATTTGCGCTGAAGCGGCCAATGCCATGATTAAACAACGCACCCTGAAGAATACCATCCGTGCCACAGGTATCGGCCTGCACTCCGGTGAGAAGGTCTACCTGACCCTCAAGCCTGCACCTGTGGACACCGGCATCGTCTTCCGCCGCGCCGACCTCGACCCTGTGGTCGAGATCCCTGCGCGTGCGGCCAACGTCGGCGAGACAACCATGTCGACGACGCTGGTCAACGGTGACGTCAAGGTCGACACGGTCGAGCACCTGCTCTCTGCCATGGCGGGCCTGGGCATCGATAACGCCTACGTCGAGCTCTCCGCCTCGGAAGTGCCGATCATGGATGGCAGCGCCGGACCCTTTGTATTCCTGATTCAGTCTGCCGGCCTGGAAGAACAGGACGCAGCCAAGAAGTTCATCCGCATCCTGCGTGAGGTAACTGTGGAAGAGGGCGACAAGCGCGCCACGTTCCTGCCTTTCGAAGGGTTCAAGGTGAGCTTCGAGATCGACTTCGATCACCCGGTGCTTCGCAACCGGACCCAGAGCGCCAGCGTCGACTTCTCCAGCACCTCGTTCGTGAAGGAAGTCAGCCGCGCCCGTACCTTCGGCTTCATGCGTGATATCGAGTACC